>NZ_JBKTEM010000002.1:0-518097 GCF_047239305.1 Beduini sp. | reverse complement strand
TTTTTATTCTGCATTGGCATTTTGTTTGTTTGATACCATTACAAATGGCATCCATAACAATGTCAATAACACGATTTCGATTGCATTGTAAATCGCTGCCTTGATTCCTCCACCTGTTGCTAAGAATGCGAACAAGATTGGTGGTGTTACCCAAGGTGCTGTTAATGATACTCTCTCGATAATGTTCAAATCCATTAAGATATATGTCAATGCTGCCAAAATAACTGGCCCTGCAATGAATGGTAACATATAGATTGGGTTCATTACGATTGGTACACCGAATGTGATTGGTTCGTTGATTTCGAATAATCCTGGTGCAATTGAAATTCCGATAACTGTACGTTCTGCTTGTACCTTACCAAAGATTAACACTGCAATAATTAATCCTAATGTTGATCCTGATCCACCGATTACGGCGAATGGTGCCATACCATGAGCGATGTTTGGAATATCTGCTCCTGTTTTTCCTGCTTCATATGCTGCTGTATTTTCTAATAACATTGGAGTAAAGATTGGTGTTGTTACTGATCCTACAATGTTTGCCCCATGTAATCCGAATACCCATAAGAAGTTGATTAAGAAGTAAACTAAGATAACTGTACCTAATGTATCTGCTACACTGTTTAATGGTGCTGATACGAATTTCTGTACGATTGTCCATAAGTTCATTCCTGCTAATTTGTCAATATAGATTCCAGCTGCTACAATTAAGATAACTGTAATGATTGCTGGGATCAATACTGTAAATGATCCTGCTACTGCTGGTGGTACTCCATCAGGCAATGTGATTTTTAATTTATCGTTTCTTGATAATCTTACAAAGATTTCTGCTACGATAATTGTTAAAATCATCCCAACGAACATCCCGTTTGAATCCAGTTTGTTCGCTGCTAGTCCGCCAGTAGCTACATCTGCTGTTAACACATCTACATTTGTTGCTTTGTCAGCCCATGAGTAGTTGTTTGTTAATGTCTGCACTGCTGGTGCTAATCCTAAATAGCAAGTTAAGGCTACTACTGAAGTGGCAATCCCATCTCCGTTTAGTCCTTTTGCCATTTGGTATCCTAATGTTACGACTAACAAGATTGCCATCATGTTGATAGATCCTTTGTTAACTGCTGTCATAACGTCCTGAATACCTGTTGTTTTAATAAAGTTTGTGTATCCTTCTTGAATTGAAACGATGTTCAACCCGTTTTCTGCAAAGATACCTTGGATGTTGTTGATCAATACCGCAATCGCACCAACGATTGTAACTGGCATGATAACAACGAATGCATCCCTGATCGCAACTAAGTGTCTTTGTGACCCGATTCTAGCTGCAAGAGGGACAAATTTTTCTTCCAAAAATTTCATTGTCTTTTTTCCTCCCGTAAGGTTCAGCCAACGCCTGCTCAGAGCGCTAACTGATTGCTGTGTCTGTGCACTATTGTAGTATATATTGTGGAAGCGCTTTTGTCAATCGTTTTGGAAGCGATTTCGCAAAAAAGTTCACATAAAATTCACAATTCAAAAAACTACTGCTTGACAGTGACGTATGGTCAATCGGTATACTTTATACAGGAGGATTATATATGTTATATTTTACTATTCTTGAATTTTCAAAGATTGCACAAACAACAACAAGAACTATTCGATTTTATATAAAAAAAGAATTACTAAAGTCAGTATATGACAAAACGCGCAATCTTACTGTTTTATCAGAAAAAGAGTTCATCACCCTGCAGATGATTGACCTTTTAAAATCAGCTCATTTTACATTAAAAGAAATTAAATTCATACTAGAGAAGAATGATTTTAAGGAACGTTTGAAACTACAGAAAAACATTTTAATTAAACAGATTACTGAAAACCAGGCAATGCTTGAAATGATCGAAAAAATTGAAATCAACAATGAGAATTCACCGCAAGATTATTTAAAAATATATCAGCATCATTTAAAAGACCACCACTATAAACAGCAGTTCCTAGATAATTCCCCCTTAGATATACGCATCCAATTTCATGAACGCTATAATACTGTCAAACCGGAATGGTTTTTATGGCTCTTTGACCAGTATCAATTCAATGACCATGACTGTGTTTTAGAAGTAGCCTGTGGTCAAGGAACACTATGGAGAAAAAATCAAAAACGTATACCTAAAAATATTTCTATTTCACTTACTGACTTATCAGATAAAATGGTCGCAAGCAGCGTTGATCTTCTGTCATTGCCACAAATTAAAGAAGTGCTGACTACCGATGTCCATCACCTGCCATATCACGATAATACCTTTAATATTGTTATTGCTAATCATTTATTCATGTATTTCGATGATTTAGAGAATGTTTTAAAGGAAATATCCCGTGTCTTAAAGCCTAATGGGCGTCTGTATGCTTCTACAATCTCAAAGTACCATAATTCAGAATTAGAAAATTTATTGAAGCAGTTCAATCCTCATGCCAACATGGGACAAAAGCTGCTCACCGATCAATTTTCATTAGAAAATGGTGAAAAGAAATTAGCTTCCTATTTCAAGAGTATTACTAAAAACGAACGTCGAATCCCTTACTTAATCGATGATCCGGAAATGCTCACTCAATATATCTATTCAACAAGATGGATCGGCAATATTCAAGAGATTCTTGACGATCGCTATGATGATTTTAAAAAGTTTGTGGAGAAGGAGATGTTGAAACAGGATGGCTTGTTTGAGACAACAAATTACAGTGGTCAATTCACAGCAATAGTTAAAAAATAAGAATGTTGATTCACTTTAAAGCGGCAGGTATGTCGCTTTTTTATTTCCTAATGGACTTTTGTATGATTAAAATTTTTAGGCACTCTTATTTCTAAAAGAAAAAATCCCGCCTAAGCGAGATTTTAGTTTAATTATTCAATGATTTCTGATACGTTACCAGCACCAACTGTTCTACCACCTTCACGGATAGAGAATTTAGTACCGTTTTCGATAGCGATTGCGTGAATTAATTCTACAGTTAATTCAACGTTATCACCAGGCATAACCATTTCAACACCTTCTGGTAATTCGATTACACCAGTGATGTCAGTAGTTCTGAAATAGAACTGTGGTCTATAGTTTCCGAAGAAAGGAGTGTGACGTCCACCTTCGTCTTTTGATAATACGTATACTTGACATTTGAATTTTTTGTGAGGATGTACTGAACCTGGTTTAGCTAATACTTGTCCACGTTCGATTTCATCACGGTTAACACCACGTAATAATACCCCTACGTTATCTCCTGCTTCAGCGTAATCTAATAATTTACGGAACATTTCGATACCAGTAGCTACAGTATTTTTAGTTTCATGGATACCAACGATTTCTAATGGGTCATTTAATTTTAATTGTCCACGTTCAACACGTCCAGTGGCAACAGTTCCACGTCCAGTGATTGTGAAAACGTCTTCAACTGGCATTAAGAAAGGTTTGTCAGTGTCACGAGTTGGAGTTGGAATATAAGAATCTACAGCAGCCATTAATTCATCAATAGCTGGAGTCCATTTTGGATCTCCTTCTAATGCTTTTAATGCTGATCCACGGATGATTGGAGTATCATCTCCAGGGAATTCATATTCGTTTAATAATTCACGAACTTCCATTTCAACTAATTCTAATAATTCTTCGTCATCAACCATATCACATTTGTTTAAGAATACGATGATGTAAGGTACACCTACTTGACGAGATAACAAGATATGTTCTCTAGTTTGAGGCATAGGTCCGTCAGTTGCAGCTACTACTAAGATAGCTCCATCCATTTGTGCTGCACCAGTGATCATGTTTTTGATGTAGTCAGCATGGCCTGGACAGTCAACGTGTGCGTAGTGACGAGTTTCAGTTTCGTATTCAACGTGAGAAGTATTGATTGTAATACCTCTTTCTTTTTCTTCAGGTGCGTTATCGATTGCAGCATAATCCATTGCAGCAGCACCACCTTTTTTTGCTAAGCAAGTAGTGATAGCAGCTGTTAAAGTAGTTTTACCATGGTCAACGTGCCCGATAGTACCAATATTTACGTGCGCCTTTGAGCGGTCAAATTTTTCTTTAGCCATTCTAAAGTTTCCTCCTATATTTAGTATATTTATTAAACAATTACAACATCATTGTAATTTATTTAACTGTAAAAATCAACTGTATTTTTTAAGAATTAATTACCAGTATTTTTCTTGATAATTTCATCTCTGATACTCTTAGGAACTTGTTCATAACGATCAAATTGCATTGTGTAATTTCCACGTCCCTGAGTAAATGAACGCAAGTCAGTTGCATAACCGAACATTTCTGAAAGTGGGATACTTGCCTGAACAACAATTGCATTTCCTCTTTCTTCCTGACCTTCGATCATACCACGTCTAGAAGAAACATCTCCCATAACGCTTCCTAAGTATTCATTTGGTGCTGTTACTTCAACTGCCATGATCGGTTCTAACAATACTGGATCACATTTCTTAGCAGCAGCTTTTAAAGCCATAGAAGCAGCGATCTTATAAGCCATTTCTGATGAATCGACATCATGGTAAGATCCGTCGAATAAAGTAGCTTTAACATCTAATACTGGATACCCAGCAATGATACCTGTGTTTAATGCATCTTCAAGACCAACACGGATAGAGTTAATATATTCTCTAGGAACTGATCCACCTACGATAGCATCAACGAATTCAAATCCTTTACCTTCATTAGGTTCAAATTTGATCCATACGTGACCGTATTGTCCACGACCACCAGACTGTTTAACGTATTTCCCTTCACATTCAGCAGCAGATTTAATTGTTTCTCTGTACGCTACTTGTGGAGCTCCTACGTTAGCTTCAACTTTAAATTCTCTTTTCAAACGGTCAACGATAACGTCTAAGTGTAATTCACCCATCCCGGCGATAATTGTATCCCCAGTTTCTTCGTCTGTATAAGTTTTGAAAGTTGGATCTTCTTCAGCTAATTTAGCTAAAGCTAAACCTAATTTATCTTGGTCTTGTTTTGTTTTTGGTTCAATCGCAACGTTGATAACCGGTTCAGGGAATTCCATTGATTCCAAGATTACGAAATGATCTTCATCACAGATAGTATCCCCTGTAGTTGTGTTTTTAAACCCAACAGCTGAAGCGATATCCCCAGCATATACAGTTGAGATTTCTTCACGTTTATTAGCATGCATCTGTAAGATACGTCCTAATCTTTCTTTCTTGTCTTTCGTAGAGTTCAATACATATGAACCAGAATCAACAGTACCAGAATATACACGGAAGAATGTTAATTTTCCAACAAATGGATCTGTCATGATTTTAAAAGCCAATGCAGCAAATGGTTCTTCATCTGAAGCATGTCTTTCTACTTCTTCACCTTTTTCGTCAATTCCTTTAATTGAAGGAATGTCTGTAGGTGCAGGTAAGAAATCGATTACGGCATCCAACATCTGTTGAACCCCTTTATTTTTGTAAGCTGAACCACATAATACTGGGAAACATTCAACAGCGATCGTACCTTTACGTAAAGCTGATTTAATTTCTTCTTCTGTGATTTCTTCTTCTTCTAAGACTTTCATCATTAGATCATCATCGAATGAAGCAGCAGCATCAATCATTTTAGCACGATATTCTTCTGCTTGAGCTTTATATTCTTCAGGAATATCGGTATATTTTTGATGTTCACCTTTTTCATCTTCATTGAAGATTGCTTGCATCTTAATTAAATCGATAAGTCCTTCAAAATGATCTTCAGCACCGATTGGAAGCTGTACAGCAACTGCATTTGCTCCTAATCTTTTGTGTAAAGATTCTAATGACATAATGAAATCCGCACCAGTCGCATCCATCTTGTTACAGAATACGATACGAGGTACTTTATAAGTTGTAGCTTGGCGCCATACTGTTTCAGTCTGAGGTTCAACCCCAGCTTTTGAATCCAATACGGTAACCGCACCGTCTAATACACGTAATGAACGTTCAACTTCAACAGTGAAGTCAACGTGACCCGGAGTATCGATAATGTTTACACGATGCCCAGCCCATTGTGCTGTAGTAGCGGCTGAAGTGATAGTGATACCACGTTCTTGTTCTTGTTCCATCCAGTCCATCTGTGAAGCACCTTCATGCGTTTCACCGATCTTATGGATTTTTCCTGTATAGTACAGGATACGTTCAGTCGTAGTTGTTTTACCAGCATCGATGTGAGCCATGATCCCGATATTACGAGTTTTTTCTAATGAAAATTGACGAGCCATAATAATCTCCTTTCTAAATTGTTAGTGAGTTTATTACCAACGGAAATGTGCAAATGCTTTGTTTGCTTCTGCCATTTTGTGAGTATCTTCTTTTTTCTTAACTGAAGCACCAGTTCCATTAGATGCATCAATAATTTCGTTAGCTAAACGATCTACCATTGTATTTTCGTTTCTTAAACGAGAATAGTTCACTAACCATCTTAATCCTAAAGTAATTCTTCTTTCAGGTGATACTTCAACTGGTACCTGATAGTTAGCTCCACCGATACGTCTAACTTTAAGTTCTAATACCGGCATGATATTGTTAATCGCTTTATCAAAAACTTCCATAGCTGGAGTTTGTGTTTTCGCTTCAATTTTAGTAAATGCATCATAAAGAATGTTTTGAGCAACACCCTTTTTACCATCTAGCATAATATTGTTTACTAATTTAGTAATTAATTTTGAATTGTATACTGGATCTGGTAATACATCTCTTTTAGCAACATGACCTTTTCTTGCCATTGCGTCTTCCTCCTTCCAAAGATTAAATATCTATTTCTAAGCTTATTGTTTTGGTTTTTTTGCTCCGTATAAAGAACGTCCTTGCATACGATCTTTAACACCAGCACAGTCCATAGTTCCACGAATGATATGGTAACGTACCCCTGGTAAGTCCTTAACACGTCCACCACGAATTAATACAACACTATGTTCTTGTAGGTTGTGACCAATTCCTGGAATATATGCTGTAACTTCCATACCATTAGATAAACGAACACGGGCATATTTACGTAAAGCCGAGTTAGGTTTCTTTGGTGTCATTGTAGCAACACGAGTACAAACTCCACGTTTTTGTGGTGCAGCAACTTTAGTAGGTCTCTTAGATAAAGAGTTATATCCTCTATTTAATGCTGGAGATTTTGATTTTGATACTTTATCACTACGTCCTTGTTTTACTAATTGATTAATTGTAGGCATTTCTTATCTCCTTTCTTGAACTAAACACACATTACCAGGTGTTTCAAATTCAATTGTTATTTTTATGCTCAATAACGAGCACCTTTGACATTGTATTATAAATATTTGATAGTGTCAACCTAAAATTTAAAATTTTTATTGAAATATTCCGCTTTTTATCTATTTATGCCAAAACGGATCATTAATAAGTATGATCCGTTTATTTATTATTATTCATCTAATAACTGTTTATAGAAATTCCGCAGTTCACTGTCACTGGCAAAGATTTCCTCACGTGCTTTAATCGGATAATTGGTAATCATCGCATCTCCGCCAAGTCCGATCGAGCGCTGCATATCGCTCTCGGTATTGACAGTCCAAATATAGACATCTTTCCCAGCTAAATGCACCTTTGCTACCTCATCTTTGCTTAAATAGGTTTGTTCCAAAGTGAAGAAGTCTGCTGCGGGAAGTTTCCAGTACTGTCCATAGCTCATTGAAATAATAAATCCACATTGCATAGTCGGATCGATCGCTTTAACGCTTTCCAAGATCGAATAATCCAAACAATGAATCTGAACATCTTTGCTCATCCCCGTCTTTTTGACGACCTCCATCGTCGCCTCTGCTAAACGCTGATCATGTCCGTTAGGTTTAGGTTCGATTAAGACTTTAATTCGTCCGCGGCATAATTTCAAGACATCCTCTAAGGTTGGCACTGTGGCATTAGCATACTGTCCGTTAAAATCATTACTGCTGTTGACATGCAGAGTTTGCAGTTCGTCTTTTGTCCATTCCCAGACATTGACATTCTGATCAAAAATACGTCCCAAGCTGCTGTCATGAGTGACCATCACCACGCCATCCTTTGATTCTTGAACATCGAGTTCTATGTAGTCAGCTTTGGCATCAATTGCAGCGATGAATGCCGGCATGGTATTCTCAGGAGCAACGGCACAATATCCACGGTGAGCGATAATCTTCATTTTATTGCTGGCTAGGCTTTGATCCCAATCTCCCTGTCGGAGTGAATTCATTGAAATCAGATTGACAAGGAACACCCCTGTCACAAAGGCTGCCAGTACCCCAACGGTTAAAAAGCCATTTTGAATCTTTCGATGCTTTTGGATCGGTTCAATTGCTTTTGGCAGTTCTTCCTTTTTTTCAATACGCAGACGATTATATAATTGTGAAACATACGCATAGGTTGTAAACATGGCAATACTGCTGGAAAAAGAAGTAAAAATACTTTCCAGTGAATCTGTAATAGTCAGATACATAGCACCCTTTACCCCCTGCGGGTAATAATGATTCACCACTAGAAAAACCAACGCTGAAATTCCAACAGAGATTAATGTCGTGATAAAGAAAACAAGTAGAGTCAATAAAATGTAATCCCAAATCATTCGGATACGATGCTTGGCACTTAGTTTCCAGCTTGCAATCATTGATTTTAAACCGCCATAACCATCTAATGTGAAATACTGATAAGTAAACAATGTTCCTAAGGCAAAGACGGATAATAAAATAAGGGTACCATAGTAAAGAACTTCCAATCTAAAGGGCAATGCTTCGGTTATAAACCGCGGCAATTCTAAATTACTGACAAAGCTGGAAGTAAGGATTAACTGTGTAAAAGGAATAATAACTACTGTAAAGGGAATTAATATCCAGTTACGCGGTGACAACAGTCTTTTAGAACGGGAAAATCCCTGTTTAAAAAGTTGAATAATTCCCAGTTCTTTATTTTCCCTTGCCTGATTGAAGCAGATTGCCAAGCAATTGAACTCAAAAATCATGACCACTGCCACTACAATGATCGCTGTGATAATAAAAAACATCATTCCCGGAGAGGTAAATATTCGATATATATTCGTACTGCTAATATAATTAATTTTCGTTAAGCTCAGACCAATGTTAAGCCAGCCATGCAGCAATGGAATCAGAATCAATGATCCTAGTCCCTTATAGAAGATTTCAAAAAGGAACAGAACCCGCCAGCTTTTCAATGTCAGTTTGAGTGCGTTCCGAATACTTTTTTTCATGTTATCGCCCCTATCTACTCTTTCTATTCTACACATTTTTAAGCAAAGTTTCCACTTACATTAAAAAAAGAGTGAGGTTTCCCCACTCTCTACGCATTGATTTGTGTTTCTTCTAATTCAGATGTTTCTTCATTCAATCCTTCATAATCGAAATCTTCATCATCTTCCATCATATCTTCCGCCATTTCTACTTTATTCGGATCTACTAAAGGTCCTCTTAAACCAGTTCCGGCAGGTAATAATTTACCGATAATAACGTTTTCTTTTAATCCGGCTAAATGATCTACTTTTCCTTTGATTGCTGCATCAGTCAGGATACGTGTTGTTTCCTGGAATGAAGCGGCGGATAAGAACGAATCTGTTTCCAATGAAGCTTTTGTGATACCAAGCAGGATCGGACGACCAACTGCCGGACGTTTTTGTAAACGTAAAGCTTCTTTATTTAACTCCGTAAATTGTGTCACGCTGACATGGATACCAGGCAATGTTCCCGTATCTCCGCCTTCTACGATTGACATTTTTCTTAACATCTGTTTAATGATGACTTCGATATGCTTATCTGAAATCTCAATCCCTTGAATACGATATACTTTCTGTACTTCTTTTAAGATATAGTTTTCAACGGCTTTGATATCAGCTACAGCTAATAATTCTTTTGGATCGATTGAACCTTCAGTGATTTTTCCACCGATCTTCACTTCGTCTCCGGTATTGACTCTCAGCTTAGCACCATATGGTGTTAAGTAGCTTCTTGTTTCAAGATCGTTGCTGACAACAACTTCCGCACGACCGTCATGATCTAGGATGGTTGTAACAACTCCTTCGATTTCAGAAATGATTGATTTTGCTTTTGGATTACGGGCTTCAAATAACTCTTGGATACGAGGTAACCCCTGAGTGATATCCGCACCACCGGCAACCCCACCCATGTGGAATGTACGCATGGTTAACTGAGTACCCGGTTCACCGATAGACTGTGCAGCCATAATTCCGATTGCTTCACCGATTTCAACTTCATTTCCGGTTGCCAAGTTACGTCCGTAACATTTCTGACAAACACCACGTTTAGCGTTACATCCTAATACTGAGCGAATTTCTACTTCTTTTACTCCGGCATTTACGATTTCATTTGCCAACGCTTCGGTAATTAAAGTATTTCTTTTAGCAAGTACCTCTTTTGTTTGTGGATGCAGGATATCTTTTTGTGTATAGCGTCCAACTAAACGATCATATAGCGGTGCGATGATTGAGTTATCCGATGTATCATATAAATCGGTAACAATAAATCCTTTATCTGTTCCACAGTCTTCTTCAGTAATGATGACATCTTGAGCAACGTCAACTAAACGACGTGTCAAATATCCTGAATCGGCTGTTTTCAACGCTGTATCGGTAGATCCTTTACGGGCACCATGGGTAGAAATAAAGAATTCTGATGCAGTTAATCCTTCACGGAATGAAGATTTGATAGGCAATTCGATGGTTTCCCCTTTAGGGTTGGACATCAGACCACGCATCCCTACTAACTGCGTAAAGTTTGAAACGTTCCCACGGGCACCGGAATCTGACATGATGAAGATTGGGTTCAATGGATTGCTTTCGAAATCTTCTTTTACGACATCCTGAACACGATCTTTTACATCTGTCCATAAACTGATCACGTGCTGTTTACGTTCTTCTTCTGTTAACATACCTTTACGATAATATTTCTTAATAACTTCTAATTGTTCATCAGCCTCATCAAATAAACGATATTTTCTTTCCGGTACTTGGATATCATCTGCTGAAACGGTAATACCAGCGATTGTTGAATAATAGAATCCTTGATCTTTCATCTTATCCAGCATGACGCTTGTATCTGAAATTCTGTTTGCTTTGAAAGCTGCGTTGATGATATTTCCTAAAGCCTTCTTATTTAAAGGTTTAATGATCGGCTGATTTTGAATATGTTCTTTAATGTTTGTTCCCATTGGTACAAAGAATTTATCCGGTGTACGAATCAAGTTCTCTGATGATGGTTCATTGATGAAAGGGAAATCTCCATTAAAGATGGTATTGAAGATAATCTTACCTACACTGGTAATTAAGAATTTTTCATTTTGTTCCTTTGTAAATGTTACATTATTCATTGCTTTAGCTGGAACTGCGACACGAGTATGCAAATGAACGGCTTGCGCATTATATGCCAATAAAGCTTCATTGACATCTTTAAAGACGCTTCCTTCTCCAACAGCTCCGGCTTTTTCAAGGGTTAAGTAATAGTTTCCTAATACCATGTCCTGAGAAGGGGTAACGATTGGCTTACCATCTTTAGGTCCTAAGATATTGTTAGATCCTAACATTAACTGACGTGCTTCTTGAATGGCTTCATCAGATAAAGGCACATGGACTGCCATTTGGTCCCCATCGAAATCGGCATTGAATGCCGGTGTAACTAATGGGTGAAGACGAATTGCACGTCCTTCAACTAATTTAGGTTCGAACGCTTGAATTCCTAAACGGTGAAGTGTTGGTGCACGGTTTAGTAATACCGGATGTTCTTTGATGACTCTTTCCACGATTGGCCAGATTTTGTCATCCATTTTATCAATTAAACGTTCTGCGGCTTTAATGTTTGTCGCTAATCCATCATTTACTAATCCCGAGATGACGAATGGTTTAAATAAATTTAATGCCATTTCACGTGGAATCCCACATTGATACATTTTCAAGTCAGGTCCTACTGCGATAACTGAACGTCCAGAGTAGTCTACACGCTTACCTAGTAAGTTTTGACGGAAACGTCCCTGTTTTCCTTTTAATGTATGTGACAGTGATTTTAACGGTCTGCTTCCTGCCCCGGTAATCGGTTTAGAACGACGTCCGTTATCAATTAAAGCATCTACTGCTTCCTGCAACATACGTTTTTCATTTTGTACGATAATAGATGGTGTCCCTAACTCTAATAGTTTTTTAAGACGATTGTTACGAGTGATAACACGACGGTACAAGTCATTTAAATCACTTGTTGCAAAACGTCCGCCATCCAATTGCAGCATTGGTCTTAAATCAGGAGGAATAACCGGAAGAACATCCATGATCATCCATTCTGGTTCATTTTGTGAGCTTCTGAAAGCTTCGATGGCTTCCAAACGTTTTAATAATTTAGCACGGCGTTGCCCTTGTGCTTCTTTTAATTCTTTGGTCACATTAGCAAATTCAAAATCAAGGTCTACTTTTTGCAGTAAGATTTTGATTGCTTCTGCTCCGATTTTTGCTTCAAAATTGTTGCCGAATTTTTCGCAACAGTTACGATAGTCTCTTTCAGATAAAACTTGCTTATACTCTAATGGTGTAGATCCTTTATCAGTTACAACATAAGATACGAAGTAAATGATTTCTTCTAATTGTTTTGGTGACATATCTAGGATTAATCCCATTCTTGAAGGGATTCCTTTTAAATACCAAATATGTGCAATCGGTGTCGCCAGCTCAATATGTCCCATACGTTCACGACGTACAGAAGATTTTGTGACTTCAACGCCGCAGCGATCACAAATCACACCTTTATATCTTACTTTTTTGTATTTACCGCAGCTACATTCCCAATCCTTAGAAGGACCGAAAATTCTTTCACAGAATAAACCGTCCTTTTCAGGCTTTTGAGAACGATAGTTGATTGTTTCCGGTTTTTTTACTTCACCATAAGACCATTCACGAATTTTTTCTGGAGAAGCTAACCCTATTTGTATCGCTGAAAATTTATTAACATCTGCCATGGTTAATTCCTCCTCTATTCATCTTCGTCTTCAAAATTATCTTCTTCATCAAGGTCGTCTTCATTTTCATCTTCATCAAATTCTAATTCAATATCCAGATCCATATCTTCTTCCAGAATATCTTCATCCTCTTCAATGTCCGTTTCTTCAACGACTTCCTCTACAACCTCAGTTGCGCCATTATTGACGTCTTCAATTGAAGTAGGGAATCTTCTTTCCTCTTCTTCAATCTTTCGCATATCAATTTCATTACCATCGTCATCCAATAAACGAACGTCCAATGCCAATGCCTGTAATTCTTTTTTCAATACTCTGAATGCTTCAGGTAATCCTGGTTCAGGTAATTTTTGTCCTTTAACGATCGCTTCATATGTTTTGACACGACCAACAACATCATCGGATTTAACAGTTAAGATTTCACGTAATGTATAAGCGGCACCATAAGCCTCCAATGCCCAGATTTCCATTTCCCCGAATCTTTGTCCACCGTTTTGAGCTTTACCACCAAGTGGCTGCTGTGTAACTAATGAGTAAGGTCCGACTGAACGGGCATGTAATTTATCATCAACCATGTGGGCTAACTTAATCATGTACATGATTCCGACAGAAATTTTCGAATCGAAATAATCGCCTGTCTGACCACTAATCACCCATTGCTTACCATCTTTTGCCATTCCGGCTTCTTCCATGATGTTTTCCAAGTCATTACGATGTAAACCATCGAATGCTGGTGTTGCGATATATAATCCTAATTGCTTAGCAGCATATCCTAAGTGAAGTTCCAATACCTGTCCGATGTTCATACGGCTTGGTACCCCTAATGGGTTCAACATGATATCAAGCGGTGTCCCATCTTCTAAGTGCGGCATATCTTCGATTGGCAAGATACGTGAAATAACCCCTTTATTACCGTGACGTCCGGCCATTTTATCTCCTTCAGAGATTTTACGTTTCTGAACGATGTAAACTTTTATTACTTGGTTTACTCCCGGCTGTAAGTCATCTCCATTTTTTCTTGAGAAAACTTTGATATCATGAACGATACCCGCCCCGCCATGAGGAACTCTTAATGAGTTGTCTTTAACTTCTCTTGATTTTTCACCGAAGATTGCTAACAGCAATTTTTCTTCTGCTGATAATTCGGCTTGTCCTTTTGGGGTTACTTTCCCAACTAGGATATCACCTTCTTTTACTTCTGCCCCAATCATGATAATTCCTGTTTCGTTCAAGTTTTTACGAGCGTCTTCCCCAACGTTAGGAATATCACGTGTGATTTCTTCTGGGCCTAATTTTGTATCACGACATTCAATACTGTATTCTTCAATATGGATAGACGTATACACATCTTCCTTCACCAGTCTTTCAGACATGATGATGGCATCTTCGTAGTTATATCCGTTCCATTCCATGAATCCGACTAATACGTTTTGTCCTAATGCCAATTCACCCTGTTCCATAGCAGGTCCATCGGCAATAACTTCGCCTTTCGCCACTCTTTCTCCTACTTTAACGATCGGAGAATGGTTGATACAAGTTCCGGCATTGGAAATATAGAATTTCAGCAGACGGTACGTTCTTGGACCGTTTGCTTCTTCAATGATTACTTTTTTAGCATCGACATAAGTGACGATTCCTTCTTCTTTAGCAACAACGGCACTACCAGAGTCTCTGGCTGCCTGATGTTCCATTCCGGTTCCGACAAACGGTGTATGCGGTTTTAATAAAGGTACGGCCTGACGCTGCATGTTGGCACCCATCAAGGCACGAGTCGCATCATCGTTTTCCAAGAACGGAATACAAGAAGTAGCAACTGAAACGATCTGTTTAGGTGAAATATCGATGAAATCCACTTCTTCACGTTTCGCCATGATGTTTTCCCCTAAATGACGAGCAATAACTTGTTCATCTAAGATTTCTCCATCTTCGCTTGTTCTTACGTTAGCCTGTGCAATAACGTAATTCTTTTCCACATCCGCTGTTAAATAACGCACATCACTTTCATTGATAATAGCCTGATTAACTTTACGGTACGGTGTTTCAATAAAACCATAATCGTTAACTTTTGCATAAGAAGCTAAAGTCGTAATTAAACCGATATTCGGACCTTCCGGTGTTTCAATTGGACAAATACGACCATAGTGAGAACTATGAACGTCACGTACTTCGTATCCGGCACGGTCACGGCTTAATCCCCCTGGACCTAAGGCAGAAAGACGACGTTTATTTGTCAATTCGGCTAATGGATTGATCTGATCCATGAACTGTGACAACTGACTTGAAGAGAAGAACTCTTTCATAGCCGCTGTCAATGGACGAATATTCGTTAAAGACTGTGGTGTTGCTGAATCCCCTTCAGCTAAAGACATTCTTTCGCGAACCACTCTTTCCATTCTTGATAAACCGATTCTGAATTGGTTTTGGATCAATTCTCCAACAGTACGCACACGTCTGTTTCCTAAATGATCGATGTCATCTAATAATCCTAAACGCATCATATATTTAATACGATCATCTGTCGGATACTGTAATTCATCGAAAATATCCACTAAGTTAAACATATATGAATAAGCAGCCAGCATATCTGAGATTGTAATAAATTTGCTGTCTAAAGATAAATCCGTTCCGATGATACGCATTTTCTTTTGTTTTGTATCATCTACCCATACGTCTACATATTGAATGGTTCCATGAGAATTCATTCTTTCATTTGTTTTAACGCTGGTTTGATGTGCCCCTGCTTCAAATACTTCCTGTAAGCGATCTAATTGATCTTTATCGATAAAAGTTCCTTCTTTTAACACTACATTGCCATCTACATCAACGATGTCCTGAGCCAATACACGTGTATAAAGACGGTCTAATAAGCTTAATTTTTTACCGAATTTGAAACGACCGGCACTTGCCAAATCATATCTTTTCGGATCGAAGAATTTTGTGAATAATAAATTGTTAGCACCGTCTAAAGTAGCCGGTTCACCAGGTCTCAATTTGTTATAGATCTCAATTAATGCTTCTTCCGTGTTATGTGTCGGATCTTTCGCTAAAGTATTGGTAATATATTCATGTTCACCAAACACTTCAATGATATCTTCATCGGTTGAAAGACCTAAAGCACGAAGCAAGATCGTTCCAGGGATCTTTCTAGTACGGTCAATACGCACATTTAATACATTTTTAGCATCATTTTCAAATTCTAACCAGGTACCACGTGACGGAATGACACTTCCGGCAAAAACAGTTTTCCCGCTTTTGTCAACTGCATCATTAAAATAAGCTCCTGGAGAACGAACTAACTGAGAAACGATGACACGTTCCGCTCCATTGATAATAAAGGTTCCTCCATCCGTCATTAATGGAAAATCACCCATAAATACTTCATTTTCTTTAATTTCACCGGTATTGGTGTTTACTAAACGTAACGTAGCTCTTAACGGTGCCGCATAGTTAGTATCACGATCTTTACTTTCATCAGCAGAGAATTTCTCCTGATCAAAATAACAATCCACAAATTCTAATGATAAAGTTTCATTGTAATTCTTAATAGGATATATATCATGAAAAACTTCCTTGATTCCTTCTTCTCTAAACCAACGATAAGAATCCGTTTGGATCTCAACGAGATTAGGCAATTCCAAAGAACCACTGATTCTTGAATAATTACGACGAGTTATTCTGCTTTTTTCGCGCGTTTTGTTTTGTTCCACGTACATCCACCCCTTTAAAGTTCTCTATTTCCATGTTTAGGTAGCATAAAAACCCCACTTTTAAACATTAATAGGCATTTTAATATGCTAGCACAAGTTTTTCCATAAGTCAAGCACTTCAATGTCAAAAGTAGGATTTTGTTTATTCTTTCTTTGATTTTAAGATATAATACCCTTTATCTTTTTTTACAACCTCACAATTACCAAATACCTCATTCATTTTGCTTTTGGCACTAGGAGCTCCCTGTTTTTTCTGAATCACGATCCATAGTTCACCATCAATATTAAGATGATCATAAGCTTTTTCCAAGATCTGATGCACTACTTCTTTTCCGGCACGGATTGGCGGATTGCTCACAATCAAATCGAACGATTTTTCTACGTTATCATAGATATAGCTTTTATAGATTGCCACATCTTGAATATTATTGGCTTCTGCATTGTTTCTGCACAGGTTCAATGCCCGATCGTTAACATCGACCATTTCCATTTTCAGCCATGGATAAACGGTTTTCAGACAAACCCCAAAGGTCCCATAACCACAGCCTACATCAAGCAATGTTTTTTTAGTTTCATCCACCGCAATGGCATCTAATAATACCCGAGATCCATAATCTATCATCGCTTTTGAAAAAACACCATGATCACTGGTAAAATTCAGTATATGCCCACGATAGTCATATTGAAAAACCACAGGTTCACTGATTAAATCTGTATTATCTGTATAATAGTGCTTCATGACTTCCCTCCATTCTTTTTAAAGTAATAAAACCACAAACCTCCGATGACAACGACATCTATACCTATAAATAAAACAGCAGTTAAAAACTTCTGATCTAAAAACATTTGAATTCCTAAAGAAAGTATACCCAAAACAATGAAACCATAAAACACCATGATAAGCAATAAGATAGGATAACGAATCCATTTAGAAAGCTTCTTGTTTTTTGTTATTTCCATGACTGCCTCTAAAATTACTTCACCAATAAATTCAAGCATATCTGCTCCTTCTCCAATAAACAAAAGAGCCCTAAAATTTAGGACTCTTTATTTTAAATTAATTATTTAACTTCTACAGTAGCTCCAGCTGCTTCTAATTTTTCTTTGATTCCAGCAGCTTCATCAGCTGAGATGTTTTCTTTGATTGTTCCAGGTAATTTGTCAACTAACCCTTTAGCATCAACTAAACCTAATCCAGTGATTTCTCTTACAGCTTTGATAACTGCAACTTTAGTAGCTCCAGCTTCAGTTAATGTAACAGTTACTTGTGCAGGTGCAGCATCTTCAGCAGCGTCTCCACCAGCAACAACAGCTACAGGAGCAGCAGCAGTTACATCAAATTTTTCTTCGATTGCTTTTACTAAGTCATTTAATTCTAAGATAGTAGCTTCTTCTAAGTAAGCTAAGATGTCTTCATGTGATAATTTTGCCATTTTTCTTTTCCTCCGTTAATTAAGCTTCTTGTGCAGCTTCTTCAGATCCGCCTCTAGCGTCTGATACTGCTTTTACAACACGTGCAAATTTACTGATTGGTGCTTGTAAGCATCCAAGTAACATAGAGTACATACCGTCTCTGTTTGGTAATTTTGCGATTTCTTTCATTTCGTCTTGACCTAAGACTTTTCCTTCAACGATTCCAGCTTTGATCACTAATAAATCATTTTTCTTAGCGAAGTCAGCTAAAATTCTTGCAGGCGCTACAGCATCGTTTGTTCCGAATGCAATAGCGTTAGGTCCAACTAATTGAGAATTAATTTCTCCATACCCTAAGCTTTCAGTAGCTCTTTGTACCATTTTGTTTTTGTAAACTTTGAATTCAACGTTTTCTGCTCTTAATGCTCTACGTAATTCAGTTACTTCAGCCACTGATAGACCACGGTATTCTACAACAACAGCAGATTGAGCGTTTTGAAATTTTTCAGCGATTTCAGAAACGACAACTTTTTTTGCTTCAATTGCTTGTGCAGACATTGTTACACCTCCTATTAAATTTTAATATATGCAACAATATATCCTAATAAAAACCCTCAGATTGCTCCGAGGGTTATGTCAGCGTTAAAAAACGATAACACCTCGGCAACATAATTAAACTTTCGTCGTTGCTGTCTACGGTATATTGGTTGCGTCTAGTTTGTTTGCTAATTAGATAGCAGTTGCTACTTTGATGCTTGGTCCCATTGTTGATGAAACGGCGATGTTTTTCATATAAACACCTTTAGCACTAGCAGGTTTTGCTTTTACTAATACATCATAGATAGCCATATAGTTTTGTACTAACTTTTCAGCATCGAAAGATGCTTTTCCGATTGTTACATGAACATTTCCTTGTTTGTCAGTACGGTATGTTACTTTACCGGCTTTAACTTCGTTAACAGCTTTAGTAACATCCATTGTTACAGTTCCAGTTTTAGGGTTAGGCATTAAACCTTTAGGTCCTAAGATACGACCTAATTTACCTAATTCAGCCATCATATCTGGAGTAGCGATCATTACTTCGAAGTCTAGCCAACCTTTTTTGATTTCTTCTAAAACTTCGTTTCCGCCTACTACGTCAGCTCCGGCAGCTTTTGCTTCTTCAGCTTTAGCTCCTTGAGCTACTACTAATACTTTTTTAGATTTTCCAGTACCGTTAGGTAATACGATAGCGCCACGTAACTGTTGGTCAGCATGACGTGTATCTAATCCTAATTTGAAGGCAACATCCACAGTTGCATCAAATTTCACTGTACTTGTTTTCTTTACTAATTCGATAGCTTCTTCGATTGAATAAGCTGTTCCTTTTTCGATTAAAGCTTTCGCTTCAACGTATTTCTTACCTTTCTTAGCCATTTTGCTTCCTCCTTAAGTGGTAATAACGGATCATCCTCCCACGAGGTTGTTATATCCTTAACTTTTTAAACTTTACATCAAGATTAAAACGCTTCTACTTCAATACCCATATTACGTGCAGTTCCGGCAACAATTTTCATTGCTCCTTCGATATCATTAGCATTTAAATCTGGCATTTTGTATTCAGCGATCTCTCTTAACTTATCAGCTGAAAGAGTAGCTACTGTTTCTTTTCCAGGGTTGCTAGATCCTTTTTTAACTCCACAAGCTTTTAAGATTTTTTCAGCTGCTGGTGCTGTTTTTAATACAAAGGTAAAATCTTTGTCTTCAAAAACAGTGATGACAACTGGTACTGTTTCACCCATACGATCTCTTGTTTGATCATTGAATGCAGTACAAAATTTAGGCATTTGAATCCCTGCACCCGCTAATGCTGGTCCCGGTTTCGCTTGTCCTGCTTGGAATTGAATCTTAACTGTTTTTAATACTTTTTTACTCACGCGACACACCTCCTATAAAATTTGTCCGTGCTGTGGTCTATCGGACACTGTCCTTCCACGCTTGGTTAACACATACTGTGCCGATTACTTATTTTACATTAAATCGTGTAAAATGCAACACTTTTTTTCATTTTTTTCAATTTTCTCGATAGTCGATTGAATTCTTTTTCTTCCTCTATATTTTTACCCCATCTGCCGCTATAATATTCATGGGTGATAATATGAATGAATTAATGAATCAACAACTGTCCTTATTAATTGAAGATACAGATTACGAAATCTCTATTCTTAGCAACGCTGCCGCCTTATTAAAAGAAAGTATGAACAATGTTTCGTGGGTTGGCTTCTATCTTTATCAAAACAATGAATTGTGCTTAGGTCCCTTTCAAGGCAAAGTCGCATGTACTCGCATTCCTTTAGGAAAAGGTGTCTGCGGCAACAGCGCTGCCGACAAAAAAACGTATTTAGTTCCTAATGTTCATGAATTTCCCGGACATATTGCCTGTGACAGTGCTTCAAACAGTGAAATTGTGATTCCAATCCTGCTTGACGATCAGCTTTATGGAGTCTTGGATATTGATTCCGCTTCTTTTGACCGTTTCACTAAAGATGATCAGCAAAGTTTAGAAGAATTCGTTAAAATTTTAGCCAACCGCTTACTTCAATTAAAGCAGTAAAGGTATCCCTCGGGATACCTTTTTATTAATATTCTACTTTTTCTAACTGTGATAATTCGACTTCCATCGGTACTAATGTTCCTAACATATCAACCAAGATTTTTGCTTCTTGCTTATCCATGTCAATCACTTCCACTTTACCGATCTTATTTGCCATCGGTCCGGAAATCACTTTCACGTCATCGCCAACCCCGAAATTAAGATTAACGATTTCACTACGGATTCCCATCTTTTTCAAGATTGGCTCCACTTCCCCTTTTTGTAATGGGAATGGTTTTGCTCCACCACCGGAAGAACCGATAAACCCGGTAACTCCTGAAGTGTTACGTACGATATACCATGCTTCATCTGTCATGATCATTTCAACCAAAACATATCCCGGGAACATATTTTTAGTCACATTGACTTTCTTACCGTCTTTGATTTCTGTTTCCGTATGTTCAGGAATCACAATATTAAATAAATAATCCTGCAATCCCATTGATTCTACACGTTTAATTAAGTTTTCTTTTACCTTATTTTCATGACCTGAGTACGTATTGACTACATACCATTGTCTTCCTTCGTCATTCATTCCAGCCATATTAGTTCAACCCCAACATTCTCAAAATTACAGCGATGATGGCATCACTGCCAAAAAAGAATAAACCTAAAACCAAGCAGAAAGCCAATACAGTGGCTGAATTTACAAACAGTTCTTTCTTTGTCAGCCATGTGACTTTTTTCATTTCTGCACGAATACCGCTAATACTGAACCAATCTCTAAATTTCATACTGAGCCCCCTTATTTTGTTTCTTTATGCAGGGTATGTTTCCCGCATTTCTTACAATATTTATTTAATTCCAAACGCTCTGGATTTGTTTTAGTATTCTTATATGTCGAATAATTCCTTGATAAGCACTCTGTGCAAATCAGCGTTACTTTTTGCTTCATTTTTCATCACCTACAATAATTAAATTTAGCATATAATCTTCTATTAGTCAAATTAATGTTTGTTTAAATCAAACTTTTTTCTGATTCGGTAGATCGTATTAGATACTTTTTTGTCACTAATCGAAAGTCTTCCGGCTATCTCTTTATCACTGTATCCCAGCATCTTCATTTGCGCAATATCAGAAACATATTCCATTTTGCTTTCCTCTACCGCCTGATAAACCTGCTCGAGTGTTTCTTTAATGATTAAGCTTTCTGACGGCTGATGTCCGCGATAGGGATCTGCCAGTGCATTTTCTAAACAGATTGTACTTTCTTCATTGTCAGTCGTATACAATGGCTGATCGAGCGAAATAAATTGGTAATGAAACTTATTTTTAGCTATCGTTGCTTTCCTGACCATCGTATACCATCTTTTCTCCACGCAATTTCTGACAAATGTACGAAACGTTGCCAACGTATCATGCCGATACCGATCATAAACTAAATACAAGACAATTTGTGCTTCCTGCAAGAGATCATCTTCATTCAATGACCTTAATAGATCATAATAATAATTATTTAAAATCTTTTTAAAATAAGTGCGATACTCTTTAAATAAAAAATGTAACGCACATTCACTTCCTTGTAATATTAAATAGAGTAATTCGTAATCATTGACTTCTTCCACGTCATTTCCTTTCTACCTAGAGTGGAAAACGAGAATGATAGACCTGATAGAGAATCACCGCTGTTGCAACTGAGGCATTCAATGAAGTCACATGTCCTACCATCGGCAGCACCACTTTATAGTCACACTGCTGCTTCACGATACGGGTAATGCCCTTTCCTTCTGAACCAATGACAATACATGTCGGCATATTGTAATCGACGCTGCGATAATCCTGTGACTGATCGTTGTCACATCCCACAATCCAATAACCACGTTTTTTTAAATCTTCCAATGTTCTGGCAAGGTTCGTCACTTGTGCAACTTTCACATGGTCAATTGCCCCCGTCGATACCTTTGCGACTGTCCCATTTAATGAGACACTGCGGTTTTTAGCGATAATCACGCCGTCCACGCCAACTGCATCACAGGTCCTTAATATAGCCCCCAAATTATGCGGATCTTCTAAACCATCCAGCATTAAAAGCAATGGCTGTTTATTTTCAGGAATTGCTTTGATGATCTCATCGATGGAGTAATAGCGATAACCCTCAACGCTTGCGATTACGCCCTGATGATTAACATTTCCCACCAAGCGATCCAGCTCATTAGAAGAAACGATCTGATAAGGAACCTTTAACTGCTGACACAGTTTGGGGATCGTATGATCTTTTAGTGTCTTGCTGACCAATACTTCATAAACTCGTTTTTGCCCATTCAAGGCTTCTGATATTGTATTTTTTCCGTAGATATATTGTCTCATACTTTACCTCTTAATTCTTTTCATCTTTGCATTCACTTTGTTCAACAAATGCTTCATAGATCGTAAATAATTGTGCCAGTCTTTCTTCATTATGATTTAAATGCAAATGACCGATAACCGCCTCAAAGCCAGTTGACTTACTGTGAGCCAAAGGACTGGTATTTTTCAATACACGCGTTTCCTTTGCGTTTTTACCACGACGATAAAAGCTGAATTCCTCCTCAGTAAAAATATTCTCTTTTAGTGCATAATCAATGAAGGCTGCCTGTGCTTTGGCACTGACATAGGCAATAGATGCCTGCTGTAATAGATTTGGCTTAATAATATTCAAGTCCAATATGATATGTTCACGCACCCTTGTTTCCAAGACGGCATCCCCAATATACGCTAAAACAACAGCATTCATTAATTCTGTTCTCACTATAAGATGCCTCTTTCAATCAGCTGGCTGCGAAGACTATCTGCCTTCTCAAAGTCTTTTATTGCCTTGCTGTTTTGCCACTGCTGATATAAATCGATATCTTTATCAGTCAATGTTTTGATTTCAAACTTAAATCCAAACACTTCCAGCATCATCAGCAATGTATGATAGAGTTTAGCAATCGCATCAGCATCTTTTTCTTTTTGACGATACAGCTGATTCAACCCTTTGACTGCTTCCAGAACTTTTGATAATGCCAGTGATGTATTTAAGTCATCCTCTAATGCTTCAACCATTTCCTCTAAAAGAGGATCACATTGTGAACTAGGATCAATATGGTTTACCTGCATCCATAAAGAAATCTGTTTGATAACACTGCTGACTTTATCGACTTCTTTTCTGACATTACTCACCAAATCCTCTGTGTAATTAAGTGGATTGCGATAATGCGTTGACATCATCACCCACTTATAAACATTTATCCCTAATTTGGGAATCAAATCTTTTGCCCACATAACATTACCTAATGACTTCGACATTTTCGCATTATCTATGTTAATCATCTGATTATGCACCCAATAATTGGCAATCGGATGATGATGGCAAGCCATTGACTGAGCGATCTCATTTTCATGATGCGGGAATTTTAAATCCTGTCCGCCGCCGTGAATATCAATCTTTCCGCCTTCAAACAAATCGTTGATCATGACCACACACTCCGTATGCCATCCCGGTCTTCCTTTTGACCACGGACTATCGAACTGAATTCCATCATCTGTCTTTTTCCACAAAGCAAAGTCAACCGGACTTTCCTTTTTGCCATTTTCTTCTACACGGTTGCTGGCTCCATTCAGCAGATCTTCAATGCGTATTCCAGACAGATGTCCATATTCTTCAATTTTCTCTACTCTAAAGTAAACATCTCCATCTTTTTCGTAAGCAAACCCATTTTTCACCAAGTCATCAATGAACGCAATGATTTGATCCATAGTGTCTGTTACTCTTGGCGTATACGTTGGATGCAGTAAATTCAGTTCATCGCGAACAGCATTATAAGCATCGATATAGCGCTGTGCTAAAACCCGTTCATCGATTCCTTCTGCCTTTGCCGCTTTAATAATTTTATCATCCACATCAGTAAAGTTGGAAACAAAGATAACCTTCTTCCCACGATATTCCAACACTCTGCGCAGAACATCAAAAATAATTAACGGACGTGTATTGCCAATATGTGCATGATTATAAACGGTAGGTCCACAAACATAAATACTCACTTCATCCTCTTTTATAGGAATAAATTCTTCTTTTTTATTGGTCATTGAATTAAATAATTTCATGTTTTACCCTCCTAACAAAAAAGGCATGCATTCAAAGAAGCTTCACTTTTCATGCAATGCCAGATAACGAATCTTTAATGAGTAAACTGTCTCTACCCTTTATTGTACTCGCATCATAACTATTCTATTATTAACTTTATCATAACCGCTTTTAAATAGCAATTCCCTTATTCGCCTTGCTCTTTCACGGCAAACGTATAAAGAAATTTATCTATATTAATGATCTTGTTGTCGTAATCCTTTGTTGCTGTTTTATATTTTAAGCAATAGCGATATCCTTCTTCAAAAATCACCATATACTTCGCTTTTACGTCTCCGTTTTCAGCCACAATCTCATAGCAGCCATCACCATTAGTTAAAGTGACTTTAGTATTTGAAATAATCGTCGCTCCAGTGGTTTCCACTTCTACACGAAAAAGCTGAATCAATTCTTCCACTTTATTGTTTTCGATGACCGGATCAATCATCAGTGTCATCTCTTCTTGATCCTTTGCAAAGATCGTTTTAACGTGATCGCTTAATTCTTCTGATCTATTATATAAAGTCGCATCCTGTTTTTTAAAACTATTAGGATAAGTAAAAGAAACATTAGCATATTCATATACAGTTCCATCTTTTGTAATATTCACTGTTTTGTTTTTCGCACCGCAGGCCACAACTACCATACAAGCTACAACCAAAAGAGCGAATTTGATGATTTTTTTCATCAAACCACCTCCAAGCAGTTATAGTATACAAGATTTTATTTAATAAATCAACTTTTCTAAAAAAAGCCCTATTCATCAACACTTTTCTATTTATCAAATACACATTCAGAGTGATATTTTTCCACTTGAAAAGTATCTTTCAAAGTAAAACCAAGACCATTTTACTTAGCTTCTCATTCACTTTCTGAGGTCTATTTTTACAGAATTATTTTTCATGTATTTTTCAATCGTTTCTCTCATATATTAGAACGTATAGAAAAGAAGGTGAGAAAATCGCTAGATGTAAATATATCACAAAAGATATTGATTTATTAGGCCGTATCATGCGTTCAGAGGCATTGGGAGAAGGAAATTTCGGAATGCTTTTAGTTGGAAACGTCGTTATTAATCGTGTTGTTGCCAACTGTGATGTGTTTAGAAATACGACCACAATTCAGCAAGTCATCTATCAAAAGAATGCCTTTGAAGGGGTAGGTACCGATCTTTGGTTCGGAAGTGCCAACGGGAAAGAACGAGAACTGGCTTTAAGATGCATTAACGGTTATCGTGCTGATCCGGCAACCGATGCGTTATGGTACCGTAATCCTGGCAGGGACGTTCCTTGCCCGCCTGAATTCTATGGAGTCTTAGCAGGTCGTTTTAAACAACATTGCTTCTATGACCCAAAAGCTAATTTAAACTGTAATTTATAAAGGAGACAATATGGATTATCAAAAAACTTACACTTATCCCTCAACATTAAATCAGACAACGCAGGGGGCATCAACAACCACCCCTTACACACCACAGCAGACGATGCCGCAATATGCGCCTAATCAGCCATATCCAACACCGCCTGCTCAAACCCCACTGCAGCCAGTACCGCCTCAAATCTTACCACAGCCGGTACCTCCTATCAATTTCCCTGAACAATCTTACATTGAAAACATACTCCGTTTAAATAAGGGAAAGGTAGGGACTTTCTACTTTACTTATACGGATTCAAATGAATGGCGTGACCGTGTCTATAAAGGGGTAATCGAAGCGGCAGGACGAGATCATTTAATCATCAGTGATCCTAAAACCGGAAAACGTTATTTATTCCAAATGATCTATTTTGTATGGGCAGAATTTGACGAAGAAATTCAATATGAATACCCATATCGTTAAAAAGCGAACATGACGTTCGCTTTTTATTTGAGTAATTTTCTTCTTACATCGGAAATGAAATGCAAAGAACCTGTTACCACAATCATTTCTTTAGTCAGCAGTGCCCGGCTCAATGCTTCTTCAAAAGAAGCAAAGACATGGCAATGTCCCTTTAAATCCGTCAGATCGACTTTGCGTTCATCAGCAAAAACGGTTAAGTAAACGGTATAGTGCTTCTCCAGTTCAGCGATCATCTTCTCATAATCCTTATCTTTCAAAGCGGAAAAGATGATAATCACTTCTTTTTGCTTAAAGGCATCAATTGTTTTCTGCAAAGCCATGATCCCATCAATATTATGGGCACCATCAATATAAATTGAATGTCCTTGATAAGTGATCTTTTCAAATCGTCCCGGCCAGCTGGTTTCCAAAATCGCCGTTTCAATCTGCTGAGGCGTTAGCGAGATCTTCAAATAAAACAATGCCTCCAAAGCCAAACAGACATTCTCCACTTGATATAGTGCCGTTTGCTTTAAATGCAAGGACATATTGCGATACTCAAAGCAAATCGGATACGCATTAACAAGCGGCGGCTGACAGATCATCATCTGTGCCTGTTTTAACTCTGCTTCCTTTTTAATGACCGCTAAGCAGTCAGGCTGTGTCACAGTAGTAATGACCGCAGTATTTTCTTTTATAATTCCTGCCTTTTGAAAAGCAATCTCCTCCAGATTATTACCTAGTGAGGGAATATGATCATATCCGATATTGGTAATCAACGACAAGCAGCTGCTGATCACATTTGTTTTATCATATCTTCCCCCAATTCCCACCTCAACAATGGCATAATCGACTTGCTGAGAGGCAAAATATACCAACATAATCAAGACATCAATTTCAAATTTAGAGAGTCCTTCACTGATAATCCACTCGTAATGTTCATTAACGATTGTTAGTAATTCCTCATCGCTGATCGGCAGTTTATCAATGCAGATGCGATCATGATAGCTGATCAAATAAGGTGACGTAAAAGTTCCAACCTTATAACCCGCCTGATTCAATAAGCTGCGCAGATAATTGACAGTACTTCCTTTGCCATTGGTTCCGGTCACATGGATAAATTTCAATGTATCGGTTGGTATCTGATGCTGTTTCAATATTTTTTGATATGCAGCTAATGGTGACTTGTGAATTTGTCTTTCAATATAATCGATCGCTTCCTGAGCCGTTTTAAACATGAAATGACCTCCCTACATACTTTTAGCACACCTATTATACTCCAAAGTGAAAATAAAATATAGAATAAATAAAATCTATGATACAATAAAGAAAATATTGTAGAAGAATGGAGTTATTTATCGATGGTAAAAATAAACAACGACTGGGATGATCTATTAAAAGAGGAATTCAGTAAAGACTATTTCACCCAGCTAGAAGCATTTTTAGAAGAAGAATATGCAGCACAGACGATCTATCCGCCTAAAGAAGATTTGTTTAACGCATTAACTTACACCTCTTACCAAAATGCCCGTGTTGTCATCTTAGGACAAGATCCCTATCATGGCAAAGGACAGGCGCATGGCTTATGCTTTTCAGTAAAAAAAGGGATTACTCCGCCGCCGTCACTAAAAAATATGTATAAGGAATTACAGAGCGATCTAGGCTGTACAATTCCTGATCATGGTGAACTGACCAAATGGGCAAAACAAGGTGTATTAATGCTTAATACAGTACTAAGTGTTCGTGAAGGAAAGCCGAATTCCCACGCTAAAAAGGGTTGGGAAACCTTTACCGATCAGATTATCCGCAAGATGAACAAAAAAAATACTCCGGTGGTTTTTCTTTTATGGGGGCGTCATGCTCAGCAAAAAGCAGAATTAATCACCAATCCGCAGCACCTTATTTTAATGTGTGCACACCCAAGTCCTTTTTCCGCAAGAAACGGGTTCTTTGGCTGTCAGCATTTTTCTAAAACAAATGCCTTTTTAACCGAGCATCAGCTAATACCGATTGATTGGCAAATTGATTAACTTAAAAATGGCAGTGATCCAATTCACCGCCATTTTTTATATCTCTTTATGTGGAAGACACTCCAGGATGACTTCTTTTTCGATAAACTCTTTTTTGACTCCGTTTAGCTCCTGGTATTGTTCATGCCCTTTTCCTAAAATGAGAATCATATCTCCTGACTGTGCCAGCTGCAATGCAAATTCAATCGCACTTTTACGATCTTCGATTGCGACATATTTACCACTGGTTTCTTTCATTCCGCGAATGATGTCCGCCATAATATTTTCCGTTGATTCATAGCGGGAATTATCTGAAGTAATAATGCTTAACGTTGCATACATGCCTGAAATTTTCCCCATCTCATAGCGGCGCTGACGATCACGGTTACCGCCGCAGCCAAAGAGGGTTATCAATCGTTTGGGCTGATAGTGCAGCATCGTTTTTAAAATATTTTCCATGCTTAATGCATTATGCGCAAAATCAATGAATACATTGACTCCCGGATAAGTCTCCACAAATTCACTTCGTCCGCTGATATGAATCTCTTTTAAGGTCTCTTTAATCGTCATCACATCAATTCCGAGATATTCACATACACCAATGCACAACAGCGCATTGGAAACATTGAATTTACCGGGCAATGGGATTGTAAAAATCAGCTGCTTATAAAGAAACTTCATTTTTAATCCCTGTTCATTCAAATAATCAACAGCACTGACCGGCTCATCGACAACGCGAGTCAGATCATATAAACGAACTTTCCCATTCGCATTATTGATCATATCTACTGCATAAAAATCATCACGGTTGATAAAGCAGACATCACTGCGCCGCATCAGTTCCATTTTATAATGCTTGTATTCTTCAAAACTACTATGCTCATTTTCACCGATATGATCGGGAGATAAATTCGTAAAGCAGCCAATATCGAAAGTGAAACCATCTACACGATGCCGCATAATACCGATGGATGTCACTTCCAATATGACATGCGTATATCCCTGATTGACCATTTCTCTTAAATAATATTGAATCTCATAAGATTCCGGAGTGGTATTTTCAGAGGGATAGATTTGATCTCCTATAAAAATGCCGTTAGTTCCCATTAGTCCTACTTTAATCCCACTGTTTTTTAGTGTTTCATAGATCATGACCGCTACCGTGGTTTTCCCTTTGGTACCGGTAATGCCGATCATTTTCAGCTGACGAGCCGGCTGGTCAAAAAAACGACAGGATAATAATGCCAACGTCTTACGGATATCCTCGACATAAACCATCGTTACATCCGGATAGTTCAGGCTACGATTTTCCGTCACAATGGCAACAGCACCATTTTCAATTGCTTCATTGATAAATTGACTGGCATCCTGTCGTGTTCCGTTTATACAAACAAATAGAGATTGAGGTTTAACTTTCTTTGAGTGATAAGCTAAATGTTCAATCTCTACATCTAAATCTCCATGCATTAATACAAAATCTATTTGATCAAATAGTTTTGTCAGTTCCATAGCATACCTCAATCTTTATTGATTTTTTTGAGGTAAGATGACAACTGTTTCTCCGTCTTTTGTGAAAACATAATTTTCTCTGGCATATCGCGTAACATAATCTTCATTATTCAACATTTCGATTTCCAGCTGAATCGCTGCTTTTTCTTTTTCCAGCGCTTCTTTTTGTGCCGTTACTTCGGCCATTTCTTTCTTCTGTGTTTCAATGGTTTTATAATAATCTGAGACCAGCAGCCCCAATAAAACAATACTTACCATTAAATACGCTACTCCTCGTAGTTTTGAGAAGTCAAGTTTTCTTTTCTTTTTTTTATGCTTTTTCGCAGCCACTGTCTCACCTTCTTTTTGCATAGCTTTAATATACCACAAATCTTTTTAAAAATGAATACGCAGGGGCTAAAAATATATTTCAGCCCACGCATCACATATTCCATGTAATATAATGTATAAACTGCATAATAATGCTCATACATAATCAAACCCATCGTTAGACATAACAACATATAAAGATTGATTTGACCATCATTGATGTAAACATTCACGATCACATAAAGAAAAGAAAAAGCTGCCATCATTACCACTTCAAGCAAATAGCGTAGAATCGTTTTCCTTAAAACAAACACCAGGCGATTGATCGCACTGTAAATAAATCCCATGATGAGTCCGTAGGCAAACGATACCAGCAAACTCAGAAATTGAACTGAAAGGCTCATTATTTAAGTAATTTTCCCAGCATCTTTTCTTTTTGGACCATTTTCTTCTTGTTTGATACATAGCTCATTGATTCAATATTCCCTCTGATGCCAACTTCTCCTTTTTCCTGATCATAGCGTGCCAAAGCTAATTCATTACCTATGATATTCAAGAATCCGAGTGAAGTTTCAATCAAAAACTCCAAAGAATCAAAGCTTTCTATTTTTTTAACACCTGTTAATTCCACCGTTTTACGATCTTTTAAGTAAACATGATGAAACGGTGCATGGTCAAAATGGACATTATTTTCCATATTGATTCCTCCTTTCATCATAAAATATGAAAAAAGGCACTCTATTATGTCAAAACTTAATCATCATAATTCTGACTGATTTTCTCTTCTTTTACTATTTCATACAACATCGTACTATCATTTTTTAAAACATGCTCCTTAAGTTCCAACACTCTGACAACTAAGCGGCGAGTTCCAAACTCAACCGTAATCAAATCTCCGATCTTAAGTTGGGTACTTGGCTTTGCCACTTTATCATTAACAAGCACACGCTCACTTTCTGCAATTTCCTTTGACAAAGTACGTCTTTTGATAATACGCGATACTTTTAAAAACTTATCTAACCTCATGATTTCTCCTTATTCACTATTTTTTTAGCGACTAAAACACGGTTTGTTATGCACATATTGACTCCATAGCCGCTGACCATTTCTAAGTTTTCCTCTTTATTAGGTGTCCATACATTGAGCTTCAATCCATTTTCCAATGCTTTTTTCACTATGTTATCTGTCAGCATTGAATAGCGAGGATGCAAGTAATCAATTTTATAATGTCTTGCCTTAATGGCATTATCTTCAAAACGGCGTTCAAACACAAAACCGGCTTGAATCGTTGGATCAATTCCTTTTAATTTGGTTAATGAATCCATATGACTTGACGAAAAAATTACTTGATCCAACAAATCATATTTCTTAACTAACTCATAGACTTTTTCTTCAAGACCGACATAATCAATACAGTCTGTTTTCAAATCTAAGATTAACGGTACCTTCTTTTCTTTAGATAACGCTAATAATTGTTCAAGATTAGGAATTTTCACCCATTCTCCCACATCCTTGCCATTATTAAATTCAAATTCCAGTAATTCACGATAAGTGTAATCTTTGACCCATCCCATACCGTTAGAAGTACGATCGATTGTTTCATCATGGATCAATACACAAATTCCATCTTTACTTAATTGAACATCGGCTTCGATTCCGTCAGCCCCTTTTTCAATCGCCTGAGTAAAAGACAGCATCGTATTTTCCGGGTACTGATCACTTGCACCACGATGTGCATAGACTTTCATAACACCACCCCTTTATATAAGTATACGATAAAAGTTTCACAATGTGTAGAAAGAATTCACAGTGTGGATATGTTTACTCATTTTTACAGAATTTGAATGTTACTATCAAAGCTGTAGAAATATGTTATAGTAGGGATGAAAAAAGGAGGAACATGATGATTAAAGCAATTTTCTTTGATGTGGATGGAACCTTGTATTCTCACACATCCCATTCAATACCCAAAAGTACCCTGGCAGCTTTAAATAAACTAAGAGAAAAAGGGATTCAGCTCTATATTGCCACGGGGCGTCACATGCGAGAATTAGAGTATCTTAGAGTTCCCGAAGCCTTTTGCTTTGATGGTTATATCACTTTAAATGGGCAGTATTGCCTAGATCATGAGGAGGTGATTTATCATCGTCCCATTGATCTAGAAGACATACAGTGCTATTTGGATTATATAAAACTAAATCCAATCTCCACTTTATTTATTGAAAAAGATGATATGTATGTTAATTTTATTGATGAACATACGATTGCTGCCCAAGCAGCGATCTCCTCACCAATCGAACCGGTACGTGATCAGATTGACGGAAAAGCACCGATCTATCAGATGTGTCCTTATGTCAGTTTAGCTACTCATCAACAGATCTTAGCTTCTTTATTACCTCATTGCTCAATTACCTCTTGGCATCCGCAGGCGCTGGATATTACTCCGCTAAACGGAACGAAAGTCACCGGCATTGAAAAAATCATGGAAAAATACGGCTATCAAAAAAATGAAGTCATGTCTTTTGGTGATGGTCATAATGATTTGGAAATGATGGAGCATACCGGTCTTTCCATTGCCATGGGCAACGCCAATGAAGAAGTGAAAAAAAGAGCCGATTATATTACCGCTTCTGTTGATGAAGACGGTATTTATCTAGCTCTCAGCCATTTTGATTTACTAAAATGATGATTGTTCATCATTTTTTCTTATTTTATTTACATTGCGGTTCATTAAGCGACGCCCTACATGGCGAAATAAAAATGCTTTGCCTTTAGATAATGTCTGATGATGTTCCAGCAGTAAATCATCGGGACAATCATAGACACCAAAATCTTGATTGATGCCTCCGCTTTGAATATACGTATTATTTTTGTCCCAGTCAATCACTAAATGCCTGAAATCCTTAACTGCCACCCCATAGCCGCAAAAAGCACCGGTGCAGTCTTTAAAGATGGTTTGTAATTGGGTTAAATATGTCCGATCTAAAATATAGGCTTCCAGTTCATACCAAGTTCCTTCAAACCATACTTCAACCCAGCTGTGAAATACATTGCGGGGAGCAAGCTTATAGACAAAGCCGGTCATCGCCCCTTTTTGCAGCGACTTATCGATCGTGAAGCCATGAATGCGGCAGGGAATCCCCACGCCACGCAGCAGTGCCATGAATAAAGTTCCTTTTGTATTGCATTGTCCATAACCATCTTTTAAAACCTGTGCGGCAGAAATTTCATCACTGACATTATAGCCAAAATAAATCTCATCACGCACAAAGGCATAGATAGACTTAATTTTTCGTTCATCATCCAGCCTTTTCCAACCTCGCTTCAAAATCAGATCCTGCAGCATTTCAGAATTAAAATCAAGCATCGCTGTTTCTTTCAAGTAGCGTTCCATCTTTTTTATCCTATACCTTATAGACATCGATATGATGTTCTTTCAAGACCGCTTCATCTTCTATCGAAAGCTGTTCATCCGTAAAAACGGAACTGATCTGATCAAAACGGAACTGCAAAACGACACCCTGCTGATGAAATTTAGTAGAATCTGTCAGTATTGCTACATGCTGAGCCGATTCTGCCATGTTGCGAACGGCTTCACAGCGCAGCATATCCCCACCTGTAAATCCTTTCTGTTTTAAAAAGCCATCAGTCCCAACAAACAGCTTATCAACAAATAAATCCGCTATCTGCAAACGAATCATCGGTCCTACAGTGACCTGTGACTCTTTTTGATAGTCACCGCCTAATAAAATAACTTTGCATAAAGGCGCTTCTTTAATATAAGAAGCAATGAAAGCAGAATTAGTAATGATCGTGACCTCTTTTTTATGATAAGCCAGCTCTGCCGCTAACAGCGCGCAGCTTGATCCGGATTCAATCATCACCGTTTCACCGTCATTGACTAAAGCTGCTGCCTTCTTGGCAATTCTTAATTTAGTATCATAATTAAAAGCTAAACGTTTATTGATATCATCGGAATTATTTAGTACCGCATAGCCATGCTCACGAATCAGCAGTCCCCTTGAAGTTAATAAATCCAAATCCTTGCGAATCGTCACTTGAGAGACATTAAGCATTTCCGATAGCTTTACTACTTCCATTTTTTTATGTTCATTGACAATGTCTAAAATCTTCGTTTGTCGTTCATTCATATTCAGCACCCTCTTATGTAAGCAGTATAGCATAATCCCTTGTATTAGACAAATTAAATTGTTTCAATTAAGATATTATCACTTTCATTTGAAATATATTTTATATTTATATGTAATTATTAATTTACTATTAATGAGGAACATGCTATTATGGGATAGAGGTGAAATACATGAAAGCCACTATTTTCAATATACAAAAATTCAGTATTCATGATGGTCCCGGCATTCGCACGGTCGTCTTTTTCAAGGGATGCCCCTTGCACTGTAGCTGGTGTTCCAATCCTGAATCACAGTCCACTCATATTCAATTAACTTATAATCTTTCGGTATGTCAACATTGCTTGACATGTCTTCATCAATGTCCGACACAAGCCATTACCCATAATCAAAACAAAATTCATTTCGATTCTAAAAAATGTACGCTCTGTCTGCAATGTATCGAAGCCTGTCCTATGCAGGCGATTGATAAGGAAGGAGAAGAGAAGACGATTGAGGACATTGTTCAGGAAGTATTGAAAGATGTTCCTTTTTATGAGGAATCCGGTGGCGGGGTTACATTTTCCGGCGGTGAGTTTTTAAGCCAGCCCAAAGCTGCTTTAGACCTAGCTTATCAGTTAAAAGCACATCATCTTCATCTAGCCTGTGAAACAACCGGATTTTGTACGCATGAGACGTTTAAAGAGGTGATAGCCCCCTTTGATCTGCTTTTGTTTGATATGAAACACCATGATCCAAAAAAGCACCGGCAGTATACCGGTGTTTCCAATGATCTGATTATCAAAAATCTAACTTATGCCATTAAACAGGGAAAAGATGTGATCGCTCGGATTCCGGTCATTCCCCATGTCAACGATGACTTAACAGATGCCAAAGAGTTTTCGCTGCTGCTACAAAGGATTGGAATAAAACGAGTTGATCTCTTGCCTTTCCATCAGTTCGGTCAAAATAAATATGAGCTGTTAGATCAGTCTTATGAAATGAAAGATGTTCTGGCATTGCACCCGGAAGACTTAAAAGCGTATCAGCAGATTTTCTTAGATGATGGCTTGGACTGTCATCTTTAAAAGAAGAATTTAATCATAAAGTCACAAAGGATAACAATCGTTCCGACACTTAAAAATAAAGCTGTGATCATGCAAATTGAAAGAAAAAACATCATCCCTGCCATTTTAAACAGACATAGACTGCTTTCCAATCTTTCCTTGATTAGATATTGTGATTTTTCTTGTGACATGCTCATTATAATGTGCATATGGATCTCCCCTTTTCTACTTAAACAATACCATTTCTTTCATAAAGATGGCATCAAGGGTATATCCGATATCATTAAAGTTATATAAAGAAAAAGGGAAACTATCCCTTTTTTTGTTCGATTTGAAGCATACGGTATCCAACCCCAATATGGGTTTGAATATATTGCGGATGTGCCGTATCCTTTTCAATCTTTTTACGCAAAGTTGCCATAAATACTCGAAGAGAAGGCACATCCTCCGCTATTGCATTCGCCCATACCTTTTGCAGTATATAGTTGTGAGTCAGCACTTTTCCCACATTTTTAGCTAACAAACAAAGTAATTTATATTCAATCGGTGTTAAATGAATCTCCTTTTCATCAATATAGGCAAGACGGGTTGTATAGTCAATCCGCAGGGCTCCGTTGATAAATTCAGTTTCATCCGGTTTCACCTGAGCATCATAGTTTAAACGGCGGATCGTTACACGCAAACGAGCCAATAACTCTTCAACACTAAATGGTTTAGTAAGAAAATCATCTGCACCGGCATCCAGCGCCTCTATTTTATCGCGGTCTTCGCTTCTGGCACTGACCACGATGATCGGAACATTCGACCATCCCCTGATTTTCTTAATCACATCAATTCCATCCATATCCGGCAGACCTAAATCTAAGATAATAATATTCGGAGCTCTGGAAACAGCTTCCATAATTGCCGATTCTCCCGTTTTGGCAGAATAAAATACATAATGCTGAGTTTCTAAAGTGGTGGTAATCAGATTGCGTATTGCACGGTCGTCTTCCACAACTAAAATAGTAATATCAAACATATAGATTAACCTCCTGAGCTGGCAGTGTAAAGTAAAAAACCGTTCCCTGCGGATCATTATCCCTAACGCCGATCTCTCCTCCATGAGCTTGAATGATAGATTGACATAAAGCCAAGCCTAAGCCTAAACCACGACGGCTGTCACCTGATATGGAATCAGCTGTATAAAACATTTCAAACAGCTTGCCTTTATCTTCATCTGCAATTCCCATTCCATTATCCGCAATTTCAAAAAGAACCATCGCTTTTTCTCTTCTGACACTAATTTCAATTTTAGAACCGATCTGTGTGTATTTAATCGCATTATCCACAATATTAATCAGTACCTGCATAATTAAACGGGTATCCATCTTTGCCATCAGCCACTCATTTTCAACATGCAGTGAAATCTCATGCTCGCGGCTTTTGCGGCTTATATGACTTAATGCCTCGACACAGACTTCCTCAACCAATTCCGGTTCCATATGGATAGCGATCGTCCCATTATCAATGCGGGTAACGGCTAATAGATTTTCCACCAGATTGATCAGCCAGATCGAATCGTCATAAATATCGTTGTATAGGGACTGTTTCTTGGCTTCATCTAAAATCTTTCCATTATTTAATAAAACTCCTGCATTTCCGGAAATTGAGGTCAGCGGTGAACGTAAGTCATGTGAAATCGATCTTAATAAATTAGCACGCAGCTGCTCCTGCTTTGCCTGCATTTCAATTTCATTTTTTCTTTGAGTTGCCACTTCTTTTTCCAAAGCTAAAGCACATTCTCCTAATAAAGCCACTAACAAATTCTTTTCTAAAGAAGAAATCTGTTCCTTTGTTTTGATCGCAATCCCCAATACCGCAAAGACTTGATCTTGACTGCGAATGGCTAAATACAGACATTTTGCCCCCGGTAAAGTGTTGGTGGAGGCTCCGGCATGCTTATTATTTTTAAAGACCCACTGAGCAACAGCCTGTTCATCCATCGTTAGATAGCCTTCACTTTCAGTACCCGAATCACCGGAATAGAAAATCGGCGCTTTTAGTGTTTTATTTTCACAAGAGTATACAACAACCGGACAATTCAGCAGCTTAATTACTTGAAAAGCGGTCTGCTTGAGAATTTCATCATAGGTCATCATACGCTGCAGCTTCTGACTGGTTTCTAAAAGAACACTGGTACGATGTGCCTGTCGTGCCGATTGCCGTGCCTGTTCTTTTACTCGGGTCGTTAAGGTACTGATTAAAAAAGAAGCAATAAACATAACTAAGAATGTCACCGGATAACCTTTATCATAAGCCATTAAAGTAAAATGAGGATACGTAAAAAAGTAGTTAAATATCAAAACACTCAGCAAGGAAGAAGTGACACTGTAAATTCTTCCTTTTGTCACCATGGCAATAATTACGGTACTTAATATATATACGGTAATGATATTCGCATCGCTGAAACCCAAACTATAGAACCATGCTCCGATTAATGTAGCAATCACCAGCAAGAGTATTGTTTTCCACAGATCAATAAAGGATAAATGGATAGCTTTTTTCCAGTTATTTCTTTTATGCTGCAGGGCATTGGGATAATCCGGAATAATATAGACATCCAAATTAGGTGCTAAGACGGTTAGCTTTTCAACGAGGCTCTGCTTATTAAAAAAATAGCGCCTTTTATTATTGGAACGTCCGATAACGACTTTCGATACCCCTGCTGCTTTTGCAAACTCAGAAATCTGATCGGCAATATCCTCCCCATGCATTGTCACAATTCTTGCTCCCGACTGTTCTGCCAGCTTAATATTATTAAGTAAGCGTTCATTATCTTCTGTACTTAATGATTCTGACTTTTCCACATATAAAGCAGTAAAAGATCCATTAAACGCTCTTGCCATACGTGAAGCAGTCCGAATTACTTTCGCATTGGAGGGAGAGGAGGATAAGCAAATCAAGATATGCTCCTCCGTAAAGTAATCTCCTTTATGGGTTCTCTGCTTATTTTTTTCAACGAGCCGATTTACTCGGTCCGCACTGCGTCTTAATGCAATTTCTCGCAACGCCACCAGGTTTTCTTTTAAAAAGAAATTTCCCAGTGCCTTGCTTGCCTGCTTTTGCTGGTAAATTTTACCCTCATTTAAACGTTCAATCAGTTCATCCGGCTCAATATCGACTAACTCTACCTGATCTGCCGAATCAAAAAGGTCATCGGGAATACGTTCTCGAACAATAACCCCTGTAATGGAAGCAACGATGTCATTTAGACTTTCTAAATGCTGGACATTGACGGTTGTATACACATCGATTCCTGCTCGAAGCAGCTCCTCGATATCTTGATAACGTTTTTTATGACGCATTCCTACACTGTTGGTATGAGCAAGCTCATCGACTAAAATCAGCTGCGGATGGCGAGTCATTGCACGATCAATATCAAAATCTTTTAAAATCATATTCTTATATGGCAGCTCAACGTTCTCAATCTCTTCCAAGCCTTCGACTAATGCCATGGTTTCCGGGCGAGTATGCGGTTCGATATAACCAATCACGACATCTACACCGGCTTTTAAAGCGGCATGTGCCGCCTCAAGCATGGCATACGTTTTACCGACACCAGCCGCATAGCCAAAAAAGATTTTTAATTTTCCCCGATGTCTCTCCTTTGTTAAGCTTTCTAAGAGTGCATCCGGATTTAAACGTTCTTCTTCCATTTTGATATCCCTCGTTTCATCATTCTCATTATACACAATTATTTTTACAATCGCATTAGGATCCCATATAGATTTTCACTCACGTATTAAGATTGTATAAAGAAAAGAAGATCAAAATCTTCTTCTCACCGGAAATAATATTTTCAAAAATAGTTTTTCCCCTTCTGCCGCCGAATGACTATCCAACAACAGTCGCTGATCATGCTTATAAATTTCAAAATGCCGAGAAGTCAAAACAACTCTGATTTCGCAGTGGAGTAAGGCCATGCGTAAGGACATTTCTAAACGAAACAATTCCAGATGCGAAGTACTTTGTTCAAATAAAGATAATTCATAAGGAGTCACTTGTTCATTCAAGAAAATCTCCCATAATTTAGCTAACTGTTTTAACGATAAGGCTTCCTTCAATAATTCATTTCGTTGTTCCGATTCTTCTAAAACAATATAATCATAGTAATAAATATCTGTTTCTGTTTCAAACAAATCTTTTTCTTTAAGCTGGTTTTTCCAATAAGGTTCTACAGCGATCAACGGTTTGGAGAAATCCCATTTAGTTAAGACAGACTTGACGAACCTCCCCGTGACTTCATTTGAAAAGTTCATTTGCAGATGAATGGCATAGAGCTGAAAAAAAGGATTCCCGGAAATATTCTGATAGGTAACCGTTAATTGTTTTTCCTTGGCATGAAACATTAAGCTGGCTGGTTCATAGGCTTCACTGACACCGTGAACCGTTAATTCAAATTCATCTTGCAATGTATAAAGGAGCTCTTTATATTCGTGACTGAACATGCTGCAATCCATGCAGGAATTAGGAAACAGCAGCCAAAGCTGTGTTGTTTCCTCTAAACTCACAACCTCGCATTTCGCATCAAAATCTCTGGCTAAGCCCAAGATCAAATAAAACAGATTCTTTATTTTAGACTCGGAGAGCGTTTCTTGGAGAATAGGATATTCTCTGCTTAGTACCTCATGCATAGGATAAATTACTGTCATTTTAGGATGCCATCCAATGCCAAATTAACTTTCAGCACATTGACTACCGGTTCTCCAAATATCCCTAAAAATCTTGAAGTTGTATAACGATCAATAATAGCTTCCACTTCCTGAGAAGTTAAATGGCGCTCAGCTGCAATACGTTCTATTTGATATTTAGCGGCAGCTACCGAAATCTGTGGATCCAGCCCACTTCCTGAGCAGGTAACTAAATCTACGGGGATTGGATTTCCTGCCTGATCGGGGTGTGCTGTTTGAATTTTCTTTACTCTGTCACTAACCAGCTGTTCATATTCTTCACTTGTCACTGCTAGATTAGAGGGGGCTCCATAAGCTAGAGGCTGTCCCGATGCATCAGTAAAAGTTTGAATATCCACATTCATGATACGTCCCCATAAATACTTATTGTCACTAAATTGCTGGGCTAATAAGGCACTGCCGTATTTCTTTCCATCAATTTCAATGATACTGCCATTGGCAGTATGAGGAAACAGCAGCTGTGCAATACCGGTCACACTAAATGTGTAAAGTCCACCACACAGCACAGTGAGTATTAAGGCAAAAGCAGTCATCTTTCTAAAAATCGGTAAAATAGTTTTCATGTGTAGTCCTCCTATACGATCCCTAATGCAGTAATAATCATATCAATAAACTTGACTGCAATAAATGGAGTGATAATCCCACCTGCTCCAAAAATGAGCAGGTTTCTTGTCAATAGCTTTGATGCAGATACTTCACGGTATTTAACCCCCTTTAAGGCAAGCGGAATCAAAGCGATAATAATCAGGGCATTATATATAACAGCAGAGAAAATTGCACTTTCCGCACTATGAAGATGCATGATATTTAAAGCACCTAATCCCGGATACAGACCCATGAATAATGCCGGAATAATCGCAAAATATTTAGCGAGGTCATTGGCAATGCTGAAGGTTGTCAGGCTGCCGCGTGTCATCAGCAGCTGTTTACCGATACGGACAACTTCAATCAGCTTTGTCGGAGAAGAATCCAAGTCAACCATGTTACCGGCTTCTTTTGCTGCCTGCGTTCCGGTGTTCATTGCGACTGCCACATCCGCCTGTGCCAAAGCCGGAGCATCATTGGTTCCGTCTCCTGTCATAGCGACTAAGTGTCCTTTTGCTTGGAAATCACGAATCATCTGCAGCTTGCCTTCCGGTGTTGCTTCTGCTAGGAAATCATCCACCCCTGCCTCAGCGGCAATGGCTGCGGCAGTCAATGGGTTATCCCCTGTAATCATGATGGTTCGAATCCCCATTTTTCTTAGATCAGCAAATTTTTCCTGAACTCCCTGTTTAATAATATCTTTCAAATAGATAACACCTAGAATTTTAAAATCCTTTGTCACAATCAGTGGTGTTCCGCCTTTATGAGAAATTTCCTCAACCACCTGCTGACATTCCTTTGAATAATTATGCCCATGAGCTTCCACATATTCTTTAATCGCATCCATCGCTCCTTTGCGAATTTCCAAACCATTCAGATTCACTCCGCTCATTCGTGTTTTTGCACTGAAAGGAACAAATTCCATGTTTAATTCATGCAGATTACGTCCTCTGATATTAAACTTCTCTTTCGCTAAAACGACAATACTGCGCCCTTCAGGTGTTTCATCTGACAAGGAAGAAAGCTGAGCAGCATCTGCCAATTCTTCTGTGTCTGCACCATCTACCGGAATAAATTCACAGGCTTGACGATTTCCTAAGGTAATTGTCCCCGTTTTATCTAACATCAAAATATCCACATCTCCAGCAGCTTCGATGGCTCGTCCGCTCATCGCTAGTACATTCGCCTGATTTAAGCGGCTCATACCGGCAATACCGATAGCAGAAAGCAACGCTCCAATCGTAGTCGGCGCTAAACATACGAGCAATGCGACTAAAGATGTTACTGAGATGGGATTGGTGATCCCTGCTAACTTAGCCGAAAAAACAGAATAGGTATAAAGAGATACGGTGACTAACAGAAAGATAATGGTCAAGGCAATCAGAAATATCTGTAATGCAATTTCATTAGGCGTTCTTTTTCTGGCTGCCCCTTCCACCATTGCAATCATCTTATCTAAAAAACTTTCTCCGGCAGCATGAGTCACTTGAATCACCAGATAGTCAGAAATCAAAGTCGTTCCTCCGGTAACTGCACTGCGGTCTCCGCCGGCTTCACGAATCACAGGAGCCGATTCTCCGGTAATGGCACTCTCATCGACAGAAGCAGCCCCTTCGATGACATCCCCATCTGCAGGAATCTGCTCCCCGGCTTCCACATAAACAATATCTCCTTTTTTCAAAGCTGTGGAATAGACGTTTTCAATCTGATCTTTACGATCTATAGAAGGAATGCGATGCGCTTCGACATCCCTTTTTGATGCACGCAATGCATCTGCCTGAGCTTTTCCGCGCCCTTCAGCAATCGCTTCTGCAAAATTGGCAAATAAAACCGTAAACCACAGGATCACTGTAATGCCAAAGATAAAGATTGGTGAAGCATCGCTGTATCCGCATAATGAAGCAAGCCACAGCAAAGTCGTTAAAATAGAAGAAAGATAAACCAAAAACATAACCGGATTTTCTTTCTGTGTTTTAAAAGACAGTTTAATAAAGGAATCTTTAATTGCCCGTTTTATCATCTTATGGTCGATAAAGCTTTTCTTATTTTTCACATTCATTGTATTCTCCCCCTATCACATACCAAAGAATTCGGCAATCGGTCCCAATGCTAATGCTGGAAAGAAGCTTAATGCCCCGATCAACACAATAACAAAGATCAGCAGCCCGACAAACATTGCATTATGAGTAGCTAAGGTGCCTGCCCCTGTCGCTATTTTTTTCTTTTTTACTAAGCTTCCGGCTATTGCCAGTGTAGCTAATATCGGAGCAAAGCGGGCAAAAAGCATAGATAACCCAGTGCTTATATTCACAAAGATCGTATTCGCATTGAATCCGGCAAAGGCAGAACCGTTATTTCCCCCAGCAGACGTATACGTATACAATAATTCAGAAAAACCATGCGCACCGCTGTTATTTAAACTATCCGCTACAGATGGCACTATTGCGGCAATACCGCTTCCTATCAGAATCGCAATAGGAGTCGCTAAGCATAAAACAACTGCCATTTTCATTTCATAAGGCTCTATTTTCTTGCCAAGATATTCCGGTGTTCTGCCCACCATTAATCCGGCAATAAATACCGTTAGAATGACAAAGCCAAGCATTCCATATAATCCGCAGCCAACGCCGCCAAAGATGACTTCCCCTAACTGCATTAAGATCATTGGAATCATTCCTCCCAGCGGTGTATAGCTGTCATGCATCGCATTAACCGAACCATTTGAAGCCGCTGTCGTAAAAGCAGTCCAAGTTGAAGAAGCAGCAATACCAAAACGGCTTTCTTTTCCTTCCATGTTTCCGCCTGATTGCTGATTGGTCGTAAGATCGACGGTTTGATTTTGAGACAGCTGCGGTGTTGCCATCTGTTCATTGACAACAATGGCAGATGTCGCTAAAGTTAAAACGATAAACATCGCCGCAAAGATTGCCCTTCCTTGCCGACGATCATGAATATTACGTCCGAAAGTAAAGCATAAAGCTGCCGGAATTAATAAAATAGAAAGCATTTCAATCACGTTTGTCACATTATTTGGATTCTCTAAAGGATGAGCCGAATTAGTGCCGTAAAAGCCCCCGCCATTTGTACCTAACTGCTTAATCGCAATCTGACTTGCTGCCGGTCCCAACGGAACTACCCCTTTTTCAATCACTGTACCATCTTCTAAAACAATCGGTTCTACAAGATCAATTTGTTCATAACCCTTAAAATTCTGAGAAACGCCTTGAGAGGCTAAGACAACAGATGAAACAAGAGATAAAGGAATCAAAATATAAAGAATAATACGTGTCACATCCTGATAGAAATTACCTAGTCCCTGTTTTTGAACCTTTATAAAACCACGAATCAAAGCAAATAATACAGCAATTCCCACTGCTGCCGAGACAAAGTTCTGCACAGTTAATCCCATCATTTGTGTAAAGTAGGATAAGGTGCTTTCTCCTAAGTAAGCCTGCCAGTTGGTATTCGTCACAAAACTTGAAGTCGTGTTAAAAGCTAAGTCCCACCTGACATTCTTCAAGCCTTCAGGATTTAGTGGAAGAACCCCTTGTAAAACCTGTATGCCAAATAAAAGAATAAAGAAGATACCACTGAAAACTAAAACGCTAACCGCATATTTTTTCCAGTTCATCTCATCTGTTACATTCACTCTTAACAATTTATAAATCCCTTTTTCGATAGGCGTTAAAAGGCGGCTTAGAAATACCTTTTCCCCATTCATTACTTTCCCGATATAATTGCCTAACAAAACTGCTAATACAATTAAAATAATTAAATAGAATGCTATCTGAATCCATACCGATGTCATCATTTGTCCCCCCACAATAATATTTTAACCAGATACATCAGAAAGCCTAAAGCGGCGATCCCAATGCCTATGACAATCCAATTCATGTATAACCCCTCCTTATTACGTTTTCAGTCTAGCATAGCAAAAATAAGAATAGTGTTAAGGAACTATTATCCGTATTAAGATCGTATTAATATTAAAATCGTGTTATCATAATAATGAGGTGAAACAATGATACGATTATTACCCGCCAGTAAAAAAAACAGATCGGATTTGCTGAAGCTGAGCCTTCTTCCTAATCAGACGCATTTTATCGAATCGGTGGAGGATTGTTTAAAAGAGGCCGATGCCTTATCCTTATGGAGACCTGTCGGCATCTACGACGATGACACATTGATCGGCTTTGCCATGTATGGATTATGGAAAAAAGAAGGAGATCACGGACGTGTCTGGCTGGATCGCTTTTTAATTGACAAAAGTCAGCAAAACAAGGGATATGGCAAAAAAGCATTGATTGCTTTGATTCAGCATATTTTTGAAAGCTATGGTTATGATGAAGTGTATTTAAGCTTATATGAGGATAACACAGTGGCTTTAAATTTATATAAAAAGCCGGGGTTCTCTTTCAATGGAGAAAAAGATATACACAATGAACGAATTATGGTATTAAAAAAGACAGCTTTTCAAAGCTGTCTCTAAAGAGCATTATCGCTCTTTTTTAGTTTTATAGAACAAATCTGTCGAACAGGAAAAAATTCATAAAGATACAAACGATCTACTTTTCCGACAAACGCTTTAAATGTTTTTGATAAAACAGAGGAAGCCTTAATGATCATATCCGGTTCACTGATCAGCATAGTCGTATGCGCTGTCCAATTCCAGCTGTCGCCAAATCGTTCTTTAAGTTTAAGCAAAGAAAAGCTGACATCTGGTGATATAAACAGCACCTTAGCCCCACCAAATATGCCGATATGATTGAATGTAATGGGGAAAGCCTTAATATCCTCAGCCGCACCTATCATCGCTTTTTTTATTTCTGCTTCTCTTTCAGTTGGAACACTGCATAATGTGATGTGATGAGGCAGTCCTTTCGTTTCCTGAGTTTCAAAATGCTTCAAACATTCTTTGAGCTTGTCCAGCCGTTGTGAAGTTTGATCATCATAGCCTGCCAACACACAAAGCATTTTATCCGCCATTTTTCTTTCCTCTGATCTTTTTATTCATCATAATCATTTCATTGGAAGTCACATAGTTTTTTTTATGATAAAAGCCTTCTGTTCGCGGATCTTTTAAAGTCAATAGAATAATCTCATCAACGCCCTGCACTAACAGACGTTTTTCAAATTCCGCTAACAACTTGGTCCCATACCCGCCGCTTTGATGATGAGGATCGATGCAAAACTCTTTAATCTCGAACTTAATACCATCATAATATTGCTGTTGATTACCTAAAATAAAGCCAACTAAACTATCGTCCTGATACATCATCAAACCATAAAAATCGGGTGTCTTCGCCATCTGATTCAGACGCTTTTGCACACTCCACGCTTCCCAGTGATCATTCCATGGTTCCTGATTAAACGTACGGATATAGAGATCCGTTATTTTTGAAATATCCTCATCTTTCATTTCTATATAGGTCATACTAGATCTCCTTTCTTTTTATTCTGTTTCTATCCTCTCAAAAATCCATACCGATGTAAACCCTATTGTGATAAAATAAAAAATAGAAAGAAGGGATAGTGTGAAACGCTGCATTGCTGTAACTGGAATGATCAATAGTAACTAACAGAACAGGAGAAATAATGATGATTCCAGATAAAACAAAACTATATCCCCGTTTAGGAGATACACAAACTATTTATTTAAAAAACGCTGTTATGGATGAACGTATCCAAATTGGTGATTTTACAATCTATAATGATTTTATTCATGATCCAAGAGACTTTCAAAAGAATAATGTATTGTATCATTATCCTATTAATCAGGATCGGCTGATTATTGGCAAATTCTGCTCCATTGCCTGTGGTGCAAAATTTTTAATGAACAGTGCTAATCATACTTTAGATTCTTTATCCACATACCCCTTCCCCATTTTTTATGATGAATGGGAGCATGGCATAAGTCCTAAAGAAGCTTGGGATAATAAGGGTGACATTATTATCGGCAATGATGTTTGGATTGGCTATGAAGCAGTGATTCTAGCCGGTGTCACGGTCGGTGACGGGGCAATCATTGGCACTCGTGCCGTTGTGACCAAAGATGTTCCGCCATATACAATCGTAGGCGGTATTCCCGCTAAAGTCATTCGTCCCCGCTTTCCTAAAGAAGAAATTGAGAGACTTCTTGACTTAAAATGGTGGGATTGGTCGATTGATCAAATATCAAAGAATATTCACGCAATTTTGCATGGCGATTTTACTTCACTGACTAAATAGAAAAAAGGACTGATTTCAATGATGGAATCAGTCTTTTTTATAAGTAATGATATTTTTTTCTATACCCCAACAGTAGCACTCCCGCAAGGATCATCGTCATTCCCTCTGCAATCGGAACCGCCAGCCATACCCCATTCACACCAATATAAGCTGGTAAAATAAGCAATGCTGTGGTAATCAGACCGAATGTCCGTAAAAAAGATATGACAGCTGAAATTTTGCCATTAGACAACGCTGTAAACAGTGCAGATGAATAAATATTGAGCCCGCAAAAAAGAAAGCTGAATGAAAATAAAGAGAATCCATGACGAGCATAGAGATAAACTGTACTCACTTGATCTGAGAATAATCCCACTAATGCAGAAGTAAACAATTGTGCAAATATAAAGATTAAGACAGACGTACCTAAGATAAAAGACAGGCACATCCTCACCATTCTTTTTAGCCGATCATGATTTTGACTTCCGTAATTATAACTGATTATCGGAGCTGCTCCCATCGAAAAGCCAATATAGAGCGTCGTTAATAAAAACTGTGTATAGATAATAATCGTGATAGCAGCCACTCCGTTTTCTCCTAAAAGACGCATCATGATGCTGTTGAACAAAAAAGTAGTGACTGCCGCTGCTGCCTGACTTACCATTTCTGATGACCCATTCAAACAGCTTTCTAAAAGCATAGCCCCATCCAGTCGGGGCTTTTCAAAATACAGTCCTCCTTTATTTCGGGTAAAAAAGTAAAGTCCAATCACAGCAGGAATCAAATAACCAATCCCGGTTCCCAATGCCGATCCCCTGATCCCCATATTTAAAGGTACCATAAACAGATAATCCAATGCGATATTCACTGCTCCCGCTCCAATCGACAGGATCATTCCAAAAGCCGGTCTGCCGGCTGTTACAATTAAATTTTGAAACAGCATCTGCAGCATGCTGGCAGGAATAAAAAGCAGTAAAATCAATAAATAATCACGGCAGTAAGGATAAAGCACCTCACTGGCTCCCAATCCCCATATCATCGAGTTTAAAAAAAGTAAACCTAAACAGGTAATGCCAGCTCCCAATAGTAATCCCACTATTATGATTAAAGTAAAATTCTGACGTGCTTCTTTGTTTTTACCCTCTCCCATTTTGCGGGCAATAATCGCACTTGCTCCATTTGAAAGCATTGCTCCCACACCAACAATGATGTTAATGACCGGGCAGACAATATTAATAGCGGACAAGGCATCTGTATTCACCAAATTTGAAACAAAGATCGTGTCAACAATCGTATAAAGTCCCATAATAACCATCATGACCATTGAAGGAAAAGCAAATTTAAGCAGTCCTATAAAGTTATAATCTTTAGCTAATAGATTCACTGTATCTATTTCTTCATTCATCGGTTCGCTCCTTTATAAAAATCATTCTTTGAGTAGGGTAGCCATATTCTTTCAGCAATTCAGCTTCCGCAAACCCCAGATGCTCCCAAACCTTTCGATAACCAGGATCTGCTTTATCTCCTTTCCGAAAGGTTGTGATGCAAGGCGTTTGGTCGATAAGTTTTTCCCCAATAAGTTTTTCTAAAAAAGCTTTCGCAATGCCTTGTTTTCGATACTGAGGATGAACACCTAAAAATTCAATATTTCCACTGCTTCGATCAAAAGCCATCATCGCAATCAGCAAATGTTCCTCTTTAAGTATAAATACTTGTTTCTTTTCTATAAAGCTTCCTATACTTGCAAGATATTCCTCCTCTTGAAGATTAGGAAAACCATCTACAATCTGATACACCAGTTCTAAACACAAAGGCAAATCTTCTTTCACTGCCAGCTGAATGTGAGCCTGCCAGTCTCGTTGTTTAAGCTTAGGCTTTTCGCTTAGATTGAAGCGCAGCTGTAATGGGTAATATGCCTCGTTTTCCCGATATTGATAAGGTGTTTTCTTATACATTTCTTTAAAGATGGCACTGAATGCCTGCTGACTTTCATAACCAGCAAGAAGCGCAATATCTAAGATCGAATGATCAGAAAAGACCAACAGCTTTGCGGCTTCACTCAGCTTTCTTCTTACGATATACTCATGAATGCTGAGTCCGATTGTTTCACTAAAAATTCGATGCAGATGATACTTAGAATAGTGAACCCCCTGAGCCACCTGGTCGAGATCCAGCTTTTTAGTCAAATTTGCTTCGATAAAGTCAATGACGGATATAACACTGATCACTTTGTTTGACATCTTTTTCCCTCCCAACGCCAGCTATTATAACAAAAATAATATTCCTTCTTTTCATGAATCTTGCGGTTTTCCACTCACTATACCATAAAAACAGTATGTTGCCATACTGTTTTACTCGTTAGCTTTTAATGCTGCAACCATATCGATATGATAAACTTTTCTTGAAAGCAGACGATTGATCGCCCATGACAGCAGTAAAGTCCCTAAAATACTTAATAGATAAATAGAGATAGGAATATAAACAGTCATATCAATCGTTGCCTGAACGGTCGAAAGCAGCACTAAAATAAACTGATATCCCACCGGTAACCCCAAGATGATGCCGATCACACTCAGCCATAGATTCTGCTGAATCATCAGTCTGCGAATCCTTGAATCGGAAAAGCCAAGCACCTTTAATGTAGCCATTTCATAATAGCGTTCATTATAGGAAAGGGTTCCTAAATTATAAAGGATAACACTGCCTAATAACATTGCCGCTATGACAAAGACCGTACACATCATGATTGATGCCTGCATCATCGTATCTAACCCAGCCTGTAAATCTTCTTTGTTTTGAATACTAGTCGTAAATTCTGATTCTAACAAAGATTCATCCAAGGCATGTCCTATAATTGAGGTAGGTTGATAGACAATGCCTAAGCGTTTCATCTCTTCTTTTTTTATTGTTATCCCTTGATTAAGAGGAGTACGAATGATCGCTGTAATTGTGCTGGTCAGCCATTGGTCGCTGCCATTTAATTTCCATTGAAGCGAATCTCCGATATGGAGATTTAGATCATCCGCAATATTTTTAGAAACAGCCAGCCCATCCATCAGTTCGATTTCTTCTTTTTCATTTATCATCAGATGCAGATAGTGCTGAGACTCAAGTGCAGTAAAGGTGACAGAACGTGACTGCTGATCCTGCCGAATCTCGACACCGCTTTCCATTATTGTCTCCCCATCCATAAGTGCTTTGATTTTCCGGGTATAAGCTTCATCACTGAAATCACCGATTACTTTGGTCTCATAAGTTTGAACCGTATCCATGTTCCAAGCGGTCAAATGATTCATTGAAGTATAAAGTCCAAAAGCACCATAAAGTAAGGAAACACAGCCAATTACCCCAAGAACACTCATTATGCTTCGCAGTTTATTACGGAAAATATCACGTCCGTTCCATTGACTTGAAAAAGATAAATGCTGCCATAATGCACAAAATGGCAAAGGTCTAAATTTCTTTTCATTCGTATTGCCATTGATTATCTTAGCAGCGTTTCCACGCAGATACTTACGACAGATCAGAAAAGAAATCACACCACATAACAGTGTACAGCCTAATGGCAAAAGCCAAGTATAAGGCAGCAGCTGTGCTTTTAAATCCGGAATCGTATACATCTCATTCATAAAATTGAGCAGTAATGGCGGCAATGTTAGATAGCCAAGAAAGAAACCTGACAATGCCCCCATGAGACAGACAAAGGTACTATGCGTGATATAGTGAATAAACAGCTGCCGCTTATTAAAGCCTAATGATTTTAATACACCAATCTGCATTCTTTGTGAACTCAGCAGACGATGTAAAGTCGTCATTGTGACCAATGCGGCAATGAATAGAAAAGCACAAACAAATAAAATACCAATCTCTTTATGCTGATTGATCTCTTCACTAACCATTAAGTAAGCAGAATGATCTTTCTGCATCAGCAATATAGCTTGTGAAAAATGATCCTGAACTGCCGTTTTCAAATCACCTTTCCCTAAAATTAACAGCTGATTATATGCCATTGGGTAGGGAAAATAAGCTTTGCTCATTAAGGCAAATCCGCTGTTTTGATGATCTGGTACCATTTGCCCGTCATTAACACTATAGATATATTCGGGATGATACCCTAATCCTACAATTTCTTTTTCCAACTTTATTCCTTGATATTCTAAAGTGATCGTGTCATGTAGCTGATAGCTGTTTGCAGCTGCAAATTGTGCATCCAGCCAGATACCATCAATATCTTTTTGATAGCTTACACCCTCAATCACTTTAAACTTAGATAGTGTATCTTCCTCTTTTACATAAAGATCAATCGATTGTTTTTGATGGTTCGATACTGTTGTGGGAACAAGAATTCTTCCTTCAGCCTCCTGGATACTTGGATCATTTTTAAATTCCTCTATTTTATCTTCTTCAAACAGCGAACCATAAACCCAGCCATCAGCTAACTGTGTTTCTTCGATATACTGATTAAACTTTGACTGTAATCCATGGTATTCACTGGTGATCCCCGAAAAAATAAAGTTTGCCATAAACATCATTAAGAAAATAGCAATAAACGGTATTTTATTGACTTTAATGTCTCTCAGCATTTTTTTAATTAGCATAACTACCACTCTACTTCCTGAATACTCACCGGATGAGTATTTATTTGTATATCTTTGATTTTTCCATTTTTAACTGTAATCACTTTATCTGCAGCTTGAGCAATATTGGCATTATGTGTCACGATAATAGTCGTTTTATGGTATTCTCGGCAAATATCCCAAAGAAGCTGCAGCACCTTGCATCCAGTCTCACTATCCAGCGCTCCGGTTGGTTCATCACATAAAAGAACCTTTGGATTTTTCGTTACCGCTCTGGCAATTGAAACACGCTGCTGTTCTCCGCCGGAAAGCTGACTGGGAAATTTTTTTGCGTGATCCTTTAACCCTACTCTTTCTAATATATACATAGGATCTAAAATATCTTCTTTAATCTCTTTCATCAAGGCAATATTCTCATAGACGGTTAATGTGGGTATTAAATTATAAAACTGAAAAATAAATCCAATCTGATTGGCACGATAGCTAGACAAGGCATTCTCACTCAATTGCCCAATAGACTGCCGATCAATAAATACGTCTCCCTCACTGAGCTCATCAATTCCCCCTAAGATATTCAGCAGAGTGGATTTACCTGCTCCCGATGGTCCCAAAATCACAACAAATTCTCCCTCTTTGATATCAAAGCTGACATGATCCAATGCGGCAGTTTGTTTCTCACCGCTTTGATAATACTTTGATAATTGGTTTACACGAATCATTTTATTGCCCCCCTTTTTTATTTTCAGCGATAATAAAAACACTGACTAAAAAAGCAAGTGTTCCTATTTATAACGTGTGGCTATGCCCGTACAGAAGAAACGAAATAATTTAATAAATTCTTTTCTTGTTTCAATGAACGTTTCATTCTCTAACAAAGCCTGTTTAATACAATCCGTAACCATATTGATGATGATCTTACTGTATGAGCCGTCTTTTTCACCCATTCCCAAATGCCACGAAAGATGATCGCTAAACTCATCAAGCAATTTTTGCTTTCTTGCCAGCAAAGAACTGCTGTTTAACTCTAAAAGAATCACAATCTTTTTATCCAGCAAAAAATCTAACTCTTTAAAATCTTCACCCTGTTCATAGCGATCAATATAATCGATCAGGTCTTGCAAAGTATATGAGATATCCGTTAATTTAAGATGATTGGCTAATCCGATATCTAAATTATCCAAAGTGGGAGTCAGCAATTCTACCAGCAAAGCTTCTTTATTAGGAAAATAATGATAGATATTTCCAAGAGTCGTATTGGCTTTCTTTGCAATGATGCGCATCGACGCACTCTCGTATCCGCGTTTTAAGAATTCATCTTCTGCCACATCTAATATCTTTTGTCTTATTTCTTCTTTCTTTACCTGCATTATTCCTTCCTCCTTAAATCCATCTTAGTCTATCTGAAATGAACTTACAATAGATGTTCATTATTAAAAATCATTAGTTAATTCCTGTTCATTTTTGAATAAGCTATTTCCCAAAAGACAAGCCTGCGTTACAATAAAGAGAGGTGATCTATATGTATATTCAAACGCAGCTTCAAACATCAAAATTTGAAAATGATGAATTAAGTGAATTATTAAGTCAAATGACTTTCCAGATCCATAGTTTTGGCTTATGGGAAGAAGAACATGATACCCAAATCCGCTATACTACCGATGATATTGAGATCGTCTATTATAAAAAAGGAGGCTCTACAACGATTATCGGCAATAAAGAATATCATTGTCCCCAAGGAAGTTTTCTAGTTTTAGAACCTTATCAGGTCAACATCTCTAAGAATGAAGGAGAAGAAGCCTATGCCTATTACTATTTTCATTTTGATATGGAGCCCCTGCATTTAAAGCCTCAGTTCTTATCTTTGCTGACGAAGCATGGACCTCTCGTTTATCCAAACGAAATACGAGGATTTTCGGAAATGTTTGAACGCCTTGTCAATGAAGCCAAGGAAAAAGATATTGGCTATTCAAGCATCATCACTTCTGCTTTGATACGTATTATTGTCTTTATTATGCGTGCACAGTTAAAGCGTGGAAAAGAAGATGCCATTATTACCGTTCATTCTCCTCATATAGCCTTAGTCAATGATGCGATTGCTTATATTCAGAAGCATTTCCATGAGCCGATTCGACTATATGAAATGGCTCAGGAATTAGGTGTTTCAACCAGTGTCTTGTATAAAGCTTTTAAAAACATCATGAATTTATCACCGGGAGAGTACATTCAGCAGCAAAAGATTCATTATGTTCAGCAGCGCCTGCTTTTAAACGAAAGTTTAACCTATTTGGCTCAGGATTTAGGCTATTCTTCTGCCTACCATCTTTCCAAAGCCTTTAAACAGCAAGTTGGAATCAGTCCCCGTACTTATAAACAGCACTATAAGAATTTAACCAAGCAGTGACATATACATAAAAGTATATGTTTTTTTAATTATTTCGTATGTTTTATATATATGTAAGTGCTATCATTATAATATAGAGAGAATGGTATTAAAAAAGGAGGAAGATAAATGAAATTATTAGAACCATTAAAAGTCGGAAAGATTACTTTAAAAAACAGAGTAATGTTTCCGCCAATGACGACCGGGTATGAAAATAAAGATGGGTCAATCAGTGAACAAAGCTTCAATTTCTATAAACGTCTTGCCCAAGGCGGCACTGCGTATATCGTTTTAGGTGATGTAGCACCGGTAAATACGGTATCACCTACACCAAAATTATTTAAAGATGACCAGACAGAAGCCTATAAGAAGCTCGCAGATGCTCTGCATTCTTATGACTGTAAATTAGGAATTCAATTATTCCATCCGGAATATGATGTTGATGCCCTCGCTGAATTATTCCAAAAAGGGGATATGCAGGCAGCACGTGCCAAGCTGCATCATGATATGCTTCATTATATTGATGAAGTAACACACGAACAATTAAATACCATTCTTTCTAAAATGGGAGATTGTGTCAGACGTGCTAATGAAGCAGGGATCGATGCGATTGAAGTTCATGGCGATCGAATGGTTGGGGCATTATGCTCAACGATATTGAATCATCGTACAGATGAATACGGCGGTTCTTTTGAGAATCGTATCAAATTTGCGTTAGCTGTCGTTAGGACTATTAAAGATAATGCGCCTGATATCATGATTGACTATAAACTGCCAATCGTTACCGATAACCCAACAATAGGTAAAGGCGGTCTGAAAATCGATGAAGCGATTAAACTGGCAAAACTGCTCCAAGAGGCAGGTGTAGATACACTGCATGTCGGACAGGCGAATCATACCGGAAATATGAATGATACTATTCCAGCTATGGGAACCCGTGCCTACAATTTTATGAAAGATTACGCTAAAAGAATCAAAGAAGCTGTATCAATTCCAGTGTCATGCGTAGGACGCATTTTGACACCTGAAAATGCCGAAATGCTGATTGAAAATGGATATTGTGATTATGTTGGTTTGGGACGTTCTTTATTATGTGATCCTGATTTTGTCAAGAAATTAGAAGAAGGAAAACCAGAAACCATTCGTCAATGTATGATGTGCAACAAAGGCTGTACGGATGCCATTCAAAATCGTCAATTCCTAAGCTGTGTCTTAAATGCAGAAAACGGATATGAATATCAACGTGTCATAACTCCCGCTGAAAATAAGAAAAAAGTGGTGGTTGTCGGAGGTGGACCGGCTGGATTGGAAGCTGCTCGTGTTGCTCGTTTAAAAGGACATGAGGTTACTCTGTTTGAAAAAGAAACTGCATTGGGAGGTCAGCTAAATATTGCATCTGTGCCGCCTCGTAAATCAGAAATGACAAGAGCGATTCACTATTTAAGTGAAGAAGCTGTACGCTTAGGGGTTCATTTAAAATTAGGACATCAGGCATGTGCCCAATGTATCGCACAAGAACAGCCGGATGCTGTGATTATCGCTGTGGGGGCACACAATGCGATCCCACCTATTGAAGGTCATGACCTCCCTCATGTTTATGATGCATGGAAAGTTCTAAATCATGAGCAACTGCCAGGAGGAAGAGTGGTTGTCATCGGCGGTGGTTTAGTCGGGGCTGAAACAGCTGAATTGCTTGCTACAAGGGGTTGTGAAGTAACAATCGTAGAAATGCTGGAGGAAATCGCAAAAGAAGAATCCACAACGGTTAAGCCTACAATGTTTGCCGCTTTTAAACAACATCATGTACAACTGCTGACAAAAACAAAAGTGACAAAAATCACAGCTTCTGCAGTAGAGGCTGAAAATGAAGAAGGTCTAGTTTCACTCCCTTGTGATTATGTCATCTTAGCGGTAGGAGCTAAACCTAATGCGTTTGATGCTCAATCATTGATTGATCAAGGCATTCAAGTAGATTATGTCGGTGATTGCCATGATCGTGCTGCCGATATCAATCGTGCAATTGAAGAAGGTTATTTAGCTGCGAATCGTATTTAATAAAAAAGATGAACATTAAAGTTCATCCTAATAGATCAACTTGTTTAATTCAAGTTGGTCTTTTTTATATTCGCTGTACTTTCTAAAGGATATTGTTTTATCTTTAAATCTTTATCCAAAGATTGTATCTCTTTTAAAGCACTACTTTCTTTAATCTTCACGATATAATTATTTGTTTTCACTTCTTCGATTTGATGTTCATTTATCAAATTTTGCATTTGTTCCAATGGGATATAAAGCTGTCCGCACGACGAAGAAATTCCCGGGTTCAAAATGCCTGCTACTTTAATTTTTAGTGTATATGGATATAACAACTGCTTATCATTCGTCACATCTTGAACAAGCTCAGGATTTTCTTCAAACATGGATTCATCAATAGTATTGCTCACTGGGATTAAACAATAAATTTCCAGTTCATAATTATCATCCAAGTTATTAATTCCCAATTGTTGGGCAACATCAGCACTCAAATAACACCCCTCAGCTATTTCCCTTTTACGTTGATAAGCGGTAAACTTACTCATATCTAACCCCTGAGGATATCCCCAAATATTTATTAATACAAAACTCTTTACTTCATCATTAGTCGGATCATAAAAATATTCAGCTTCTAAATCATTGTTTCTATACACTTTCACGTTCCCATAAGGACTATCTAACTTACCCGGCTCAATCAAGTTTGTATCAAACATATAGATCGGCTGAACCTCTTCTACTCCTTTTGTTTTTTTTATTTCTTCCAAAAAACTGTCGGTAAGAAATGCCTCGTTTGAAAATGGTGCATACTCTGAATCTTTTTGGGTGGATTTCACAGCCATATACCAATTTGAACTTTGTACTTTAGGTTCCTGTTTCTGACATCCAACAATTAAAAGCGCGAGAACACATAATATAATTTTCTTCATAAGTCACTGCTCCCTTCTTGATTCTCTAAAAAAACCACCCGCTTAGAACGATACTCAGACAATGTGGATTCTCACCCTTTCCCACTTATCCTTTTAACAGATTATAATATTTCCCCCAATACACATTATTAAAATTATTTATATTATTTATCTAAATAAATTTTACCATGCCCCATGTATAAGTCAATCCATTCACATTTATATTTACTAAAAGTCAAAAGTATAAAATATAATATTTATATTTTCATAAATAAAAACTGTTTCTTTTAGAACTATCCCTTAATCTGAAATATTTCAGATTTACTAGAGAGTTCATACAGAAACAGCTTCTCTTTACTTCCTTATTTTATTTAAAAACAATTCAATACGTCCTAATGCTTCTTTGATCTGATCAATGCTGTAAGCATAAGACACACGAATAAATCCCTCACCGGCATCTCCAAAGGCAGTTCCCGGTACACAGGCGACTTTTTGATCACTTAACAATGCTTCACAAAACTCTTCACTTGTCATCCCTGTCGATTTGATACATGGGAAAATATAGAAAGCCCCCTGTGGCATAAAAGTTTCTAAGCCTAAATTATTAAAGCCTTCCACAATATAATTTCTTCTCAGCATATAAGACTGCTGCATGCTTTCAATCTCATCATCACAATGACGCATCGCTTCGATTGCTCCATACTGAGCTGCTGTCGGCGCTGACATGATGACAAATTGATGAATCTTGTTCATCGCTTTAACAAATGTTTCATTTGCCAGCACATAGCCTAAACGCCATCCGGTCATAGCGTAGGCTTTAGAGTAACCGCTGATTAGTATCACATGATCTTTAATTTCATCAAATGAAGCAATCGAACAGAACTTTTCATCATAGCTAAGTTCCGCATAGATTTCATCTGTAATCACTAAAAGATCATGCTTCTTAATGATCGGAACAATTAATTCATAGTCTTCTTTCGTCATGAAGCCACCGGTCGGATTATTAGGAAAATTTAATAAGAGCAGTTTAGTTTTATCTGTGATAGCCGCTTCTAATAATTCCGGTGTCAGCTTAAACTGATTTTCCTGTGTTAATGTAATTGTGACCGGTGTTGCCCCAGCCAATTGTACGCCCGGCATATAGGCAACATAACTGGGATCCAGCAAAATAACTTCGTCTCCCGGATTGACTAAGGCACGTAAAGCGATATCAATGCCTTCGCTTCCGCCCACAGTAACAATCGTATTTTTAATAGGATCATAATCTAAGTTAAAACGTCTTTTTTGATATTTGCAAATTTCTTCACGCAGTTCCAACAAGCCCTGATTAGCAGTATAAAAGGTCTTTCCTTTTTCGATAGAATAGATCGCCGCCTCACGAATCTTCCAAGGTGTCGCAAAATCCGGTTCTCCTACGCCTAAAGAAATAACCCCCTCCATCTGGCTCGCTAAATCAAAAAACTTGCGAATACCGCTTGGTTTTATTTCTTTTACTTTCTGACTTAAGTATTCTTCATACATTATGGTGTCACCACCAAACGTTCATTAGGATCTTCATCTTCAACAAAAGCAATCCCATTGTTTTTATACTGTTTCAAGACAAAATAAGTGGATGTTCCGGTTACAGATTCAATAATCGCCAGTTTACTCGCCACAAAATTTGCGACATCCTGCATTGTCTTTCCTTTGATAATCACTAAAAACTCATAGGCTCCGCTTAATAAATACATCGTATCTACTTCCGGGAATTTATAAATGCTCGCCGCAACACGGTCATAACCATATTCCCTTTCAGGAGCTGCATTGATTTGGATTAGTGCCATGACATCATCTTTATTTAAATGATCATAATTGATCATCGTATGATAGCCACAGATCACTTTTCGTTTTTCCAGATCGCTCATCGTATTCAATACATTTTCTTCGCTCTCCTGTAAAGCCATTGCCAAGTCTTTTACTTCCATGCGGGCGTTCTTTTCCAGCAATGATAATAAAGCCAATTCTTTCATGGGAACTCCTCCTATCTAATTTATAGGTTTTATTATATCTTTTTTATAATTGAAAATCTATACTAATAAAATAGAATTGAACTGCGTATGTATAGAAAAGAAGGTCAGGTGAAAACAATGGGATATACAGAAATGATTTTTATCGCTGTCGGACTGGCAATGGATGCCTTCGCTTTAGCTTTATGCCTTGGTTTGCCTATGCATAAGATGGATTGGGGAAAAGGGATTAAAGTAGGCATATACTTTGGCTTCTTTCAAGGATTGATGCCCTTTATCGGCTATTTATTAGGAAAGCAGTTTGCAGTTCATATCGTCCAGATCGATCATTGGATTGCATTTATTTTATTAACCTATACCGGCATTAACATGCTTAGAGAAGCCCATATGGAAGAAGAAGTCTGCCCGGCTTTTGATTTTACGACATTGTTTCCATTATCCATTGCCTGCAGCATTGATGCTTTTGCCATTGGGATCACCTTTGCGTTCTTTAAGATAGAGATTTTAGATGCAACACTGATCATTGCCATAATCACTGCCATTATCTCGATTATAGGAGTTAAGATCGGGCATCTGTTCGGAAGCAAGCTCAAATCCAAAGCAGATATTCTTGGGGGAGTGATTTTGATCTTGATGGGGATCAAAATTTTGATTGAACATTTATTTTGATAAATTGAAAATAGATTGAAAGCGGATAAGCACTGAATAAATCAGTGTTTTTTTATATTTCCGGTCAATTTCAAAAGAAAAATAGCGATTGTCATAGTCTCTTAGACATAGTATAATTTGGCGAAGGAGGTATTTTTATGAATCCAATCATGTGTATCACTTTGAATAATCAAAAGCAAATTAAAATTGAATTGTATCCGGACATTGCCCCGAATACCGTCAATAGTATGATCACTCTTATTCAGCAAGGCTTGCTTGATCATCGTCCGATTCAAAGAATTGCTTATGATTTTGTACTGCAGTTTACATACAACGGATTTAATCATGATCCTAAATGTGAATATATTATTGATGGGGAATTTGATGAAAACGGACATTCTAATCCGATTGCATTTGAAAAAGGGGTTGTCGGAATGGGCGGAGATGGCAGCAGCATCGCTTCAGGCTGTGATTTTTTTATTGTGATCGGCGATCACTGTCAGGAACGTTTAAATGGTAAATTCACTGCTTTTGGCAGAGTGATCAGCGGTTATGAAGAAGTGGACAGGATCATTCAAGTACCCACTAAAAAAATAATACGTGCCGACAATCCTAATGTGGATATCAACGAACCCCTTGTTCCTGAAATAATGGAAAGGGTTACCGTTGAAACCTTTGGCATTGAATATCCAAAACCGCATATTTTACGCTATGGAGAATCCTAAGCACATCTTTAGTAATCAAAAAGATTTTATTTTATAATGAGTCATATATAAGGAGTGGGAAAATGAAATTAGAGGAAATCAGAGTTATAAAAAAGGACAATACCAAAGAAGTATTTAATATCCAAAAAGTAGTAATCGCTGTGAATAAATCAGCTTACCGTACTTTAGTGACTTTCACAGATGAGGATATTAAGAAGATCTGTGAAATCGTAGAAAAACGTGTCGGCGAATTAACACATCCGGAAATCTATATTGCACAGATGCACAACATTGTTGAAGAAGCATTGGAAGCTACCAATCCTAAAGTCGCAAAAAGTTATCGTGACTATCGTAACTATAAACAGGATTTCGTGCAGATGCTGGATGAAGTCTATAAAAAATCACAATCGATCATGTATATTGGGGATAAAGAAAACAGTAATACAGACAGTGCCCTTGTTTCTACAAAGCGCAGCTTGATCTTCAACCAATTAAATAAAGAATTATATCAAAAGTTTTTCTTAACAACAGAAGAACTTCAAGCCTGCCGTGACGGATATATTTATATCCATGATATGTCAGCTCGCCGTGATACAATGAACTGCTGTCTTTTTGACGTTCAGAATGTTTTAAAAGGCGGATTTGAAATGGGGAACCTTTGGTATAACGAGCCTAAAACATTAGATGTTGCATTTGATGTCATCGGGGATATTATTCTTTCTGCTGCCAGTCAGCAATACGGCGGATTTACCGTGCCAAGTGTAGACTTATTATTAGAACCTTATGCAATAAAACAATATGAAATCTTAAGAAAAAAATATACAAACTTGGGACTGGGACAGGAAAAAGCAGAAGAAGCTGCTTTAAAAGATATCGAAAGAGAATTCAGACAAGGATTCCAGGGGTGGGAATATAAATTCAACTCTGTTTCTTCTTCTCGCGGAGATTACCCTTTCATCACAGTAACTACAGGAACCGGAACAGGACGCTTCGCAAAAATGGCATCTCTTAAAATGTTGGAGGTGCGTCGTATCGGTCAAGGAAAAGATGGTAGTAAAAAGCCTGTCTTATTCCCTAAGATTGTTTTCTTGTATGATGAAGAACTGCATGGTGAAGGAAAACCGTTAGAAGATTTATTTGAAGCCGGTGTGCTTTGTTCAAGCAAGACCATGTATCCGGACTGGTTAAGTTTAAGCGGTGAAGGCTATGTGGCAAGTATGTATAAAAAATACGGGAAGATCGTTTCTCCGATGGGGTGCCGTGCTTTCTTATCTCCTTGGTATGAAAGAGGCGGAATGGAACCGGCAGATGAAAAGGATGAACCTGTATTTGTCGGACGTTTCAACATTGGTGCAGTCAGCCTGCATTTACCTATGATCTATGCCAAAGCGAAACAGGAATCACGTGATTTCTATGAAGTATTAGATTATTATATGAATTTAATCCGTGAACTGCATATCCGTACATATGACTACTTAGGAGAGATGAAAGCTTCTGTAAATCCATTAGCTTACTGTGAAGGCGGGTTCTACGGCGGTAACTTGAAACTAAACGATAAGATTAAACCATTGCTTAAATCTTCTACAGCATCTTTTGGAATTACAGCCTTAAATGAATTAGAACAGCTGCATCATAAAAAATCACTTTATGAAGATGGAAGCTTTGCTTTAGAGGTGCTTGATTATATTAATAAAAAAGTGAATGAATTCAAAAAAGAAGATGGTATCCTCTACGCCATTTACGGAACACCGGCAGAAAGTTTATGCGGATTGCAGATTCAGCAGTTCCGTAAAAAATACGGTGTCATTGAAAATGTATCTGATCGTGAATATGTCAGCAATTCTTTCCACTGTCATGTCTCAGAGGATATTACACCTATTGAAAAACAGGACAGTGAGGGACGTTTTTGGGATCTATGTAACGGTGGAAAGATCCAGTATGTAAAATATCCGATCGATTATAATATTGATGCGTTTAAAACATTATTGAAACGTGCAATGAAAAAAGGATTCTATGAAGGTGTCAATTTATCACTTTCTTACTGTGATGACTGCGGTCATGAAGAATTAAACATGGATGTCTGCCCAGTCTGTGGAAGTACTAATCTGACAAAAATTGAACGTATGAACGGTTATTTATCTTACTCAAGAGTAAAAGGGGATACTCGTTTAAATGATGCCAAGATGGCAGAAATTAAAGAAAGGAAATCAATGTAATGCGTTATCATGATATTACCAAAGATGACATGTTGAATGGGGATGGACTGCGTGTCGTACTTTGGATTTCAGGATGTACCCATGCCTGTGAACAATGCCAAAACCCTATCACTTGGGATATTAATGACGGATTGGTTTTTGACGAAAAAGCAAAAGCTGAATTATTTGAAATCCTGGGACGTGATTATATTTCCGGCATTACTCTGAGCGGCGGAGATCCTTTGCATCCGCAAAACCGTGAAGAAGTCGGAAAATTAATTGAAGAAATCAAAGAAAAATTTCCTAATAAAACAATCTGGTGCTATACCGGATTCTTATATGAGGAGATAGAGGATTTAGACTTCATGCCTCTCATCGATGTATTAGTAGATGGGAAATTTGTGATCGGACTGCTCGATCATCAACTGCATTGGCGTGGGAGTTCAAATCAGCGTGTAATCGATGTAAAAGAGACCTTAGCTTTAAATAAGATTGTTTTGCATAATTCTTAGAAGATGGTTTCCCATCTTCTCTTTTTTTCTCTTTTATTTTCCATTTTTTTATAGTATGATGGTGCTGAAAGCATTTTCAAAATATGAAAAGAGAGTGAAAAAAGCGTGGAATATAAAGATAATTTTGATTACTTTCTAGAAGAAAAACAAATTAATACGTATCAATTAGTAAAAGAAATAGTAAACCAAGAAGAGCATCGGGTATTCTATTTTAAAGACTTAGAAAGTCGCTTTTTGTATGTGAATGATGCATTTGTCAGTAAATTTAATTTAAAGAACCGAGATGAAGTCATTGGTAAAACGGATTATGAATTATTTACTCATTGTCCAGAGCATGCCAAGCTGGCTTATCGGGATGAACAGGAAATTATTGCAACGGGAAAAGCGATTGATATTCTTGAGTATGAAGGAATCCGAGATGGGATTGAGCGGGTTGTGCGTACGCATAAATATCCTCTCTATGATCATCAGCATCGTATTTGCGGGACATTTGGGATTTCTGAGGATATCAGCATGGATCTCCAAATTATTCAAGAGGAAAGAAAAAAAAGAAATAGAAATGGCACAGCAAATTCATAAGCTTAATGAAAAGATCAATGAAGATGCACTGAGCAAACTGAAAAATGCCCGCTATGCTAAACGGCGCTATCGTTATCTCTATCAACAGTTTATCAAGGAATACATTCCTTTTTCTATCATTCTTTTAGACAGTGATAACTTTAAGCAGGTAAACGATGAATTTGGGCACATGATCGGAGATCTGGTCATCAAATATATAGGCAAGATCCTGTTATCGATCAAGGAAACTTATAAAAATGAATTAAATATTTGCCGTATCGGCGGAGATGAATTTTTAGTAATTTTGCCAAGCACGACAATCAAAGATGCCAAAGATGTTGCTTTTATGATTAAAGAGGCCTTTGAACAGCGTCCTTTTTGTGAAAATGAGATTCTGACAAATATTACCTTTTCAATGGGCGTCGGTGAAATTCAGCTAAATGAAACATTAGAAGACTTTTTACATCGAGTTGATACTCATTTATACCGTGCAAAACGCAATGGTAAAAATGATATTGACTTTAATGTATCAAATTTAATTTAATAGGAGAGAGATTTATGTATTTAGTATTTGATATTGGCGGAACATTTGTTAAATATGGATTGATGAATGATATGGGAGAAATCTTTGAAAAAGGAAAAACTCCTACAATCAATGACAATCTGGAAGCATTCTTAGACAGTTTAGTTACTGTTTATAATCAGCAAAAAGATATTAAGGGAATTGCCATCAGTTGCCCCGGATTAGTAGATATTGATAAAGGAATCGTCTATGGCGGAGGTGCTGTTACTTGTTTAGATCAGGTTCATATTGTCGATGAATTATCAAAGCGCTGTGACGGGTTGCCTGTCTCAGCGGAAAATGATGGAAAATGTGCAGGCTTGGCAGAGGCGTGGATTGGTGCAGCCAAAGATGTCGATAACTGCTGCGTACTGGCATTTGGTACCGGAGTTGCAGGTGCAATTATCAAAGATAAGAAAATTCATCGAGGAAATCATCTTGTTGCCGGAGAAGCCAGCTATTTTATTATGGATGCCGATCGTAAAAGCATAAAGCTGAAATATTTCGGTCACGATTCTTCAACTTTAGGTACCCTTAAAAAAGCAGAACACTTATTAGGGATAGAACCGGGAAGTTTAAGTGGGGAAAAACTCTTTAGCTTAGCTAAAGACAATGATCCGATCGCTACAGAAGTATTAGAGGATTTTTATTTCAATATTGCCGTACAATGCTATAACCTGCAATATGTGTTTGATCCCGATATTATTTGTATCGGCGGCGGAATCAGCGAACAACCTGCTGTCATTGAAGGAATCAATCGCTATGTAACAGCGATCTATGAAAATACCAAACAGTTTTTAAAACCGGAAGTGACTGTCTGTCAGTTTAATAACGATTCTAATCTGATTGGTGCTTTATATAATTTTAAACAGATTCATGAATCCTAAGACCGTTAAATCGGTCTTTTTATTATAATAAAATCCTATTCACGTTTATGACAGCGATCTAAGTACACTGTTCCACATAGAGGATTATTGGTGAATAAAAAAAAGAACCGCAGTTTTAAATGCGATTCACTAATTTTGTTCTTATCCATTTAATGATCTGAATTACAAATAAATTTGATAAAGCTAATCCCCAGATCAGTCCTAATAATTCAAATGAAATATCGGCGACACTGAATAATCCATGTAATCCTGGGAGTAGTAAGACACTCATCAGTAAAGTTACGCCTACTAAGAAGGCTCCTAATAAGAATTTGTTGTTCATGAATTGTTTGGTAAACAATACTGGATGCTGCGATTTACAGTTATAGCCATGCACTAAACGAGAAAGACACAGTGTTGCAAAGGCTAATGTCTGTGCAGTTAAAGTATCAAAATAAGTAATTCCAACCCAAAAAGCAATGAATGTCGTTACCGAAATAACAATACCTTCAATCAAGATCGTGGTCACAAAATCTTTAGTTAATATTCCTTCGCTCTTTGGTCTTGGCTTTTCTTTCATCACATCTTTTTGATCGGGTTCCAAGCCTAATGCAATCGCCGGTAAACTGTCTGTCAATAAGTTAATAAAAAGCAAGTGAACCGGAGCAAACGGAACCGGCAAAGCTAATAATGAAGACAACAGTACAACAATAATCCCCGCCGTATTTCCGCTTAATAAGAACTGAATTGAACGTTTGATATTGGCATAGATGTTACGTCCATTTTCAATCGATTTAACGATTGTCGCAAAATTATCATCTGTTAACACCATACTCGCTGCATCTTTAGATACTTCTGTTCCGGTAATCCCCATTGCTACTCCAATATCTGCCTGTTTTAAGGCTGGAGCATCATTGACACCATCTCCGGTCATAGATACAATATGTCCTTTTTCCTGCCATGCACGAACAATTCTGATTTTATGTTCAGGACTAACACGGGCATAGACGGATTTATTTTCTACAAACTCTTTTAATTCTTCATCACTCAAGTGGTCGATTTCCATACCTTCAACCGCTTCATCTATATTTTCTAAGATACCGATCTCTTTTGCAATGGCAGCCGCTGTAATCTTATGATCGCCGGTAATCATGATAGGTTTGATTCCTGCTGCCTTACATTTTGCTACTGCTTCTTTTGATTCTTCACGAGGCGGATCAATCATAGCAATTAAACCTACAAAAGTCAGTCCTTTTTCATCTTCTAATGTTAAATCGAGGTGATCGATCATTTTATAACTAAAGGCAAGTACACGCAGTCCCTGACTTGAAAATTCCTGATTTACCTGAACCAGTTTTTCTTTTTGTTCTTCGCTGAGATCCATGCGTGTCAATAAAACATCGACAGCTCCTTTTGTAATCATGACATCATTGCCCCCAATATGATGAGTTGTTGACATCAGTTTACGATCTGAATCAAACGGGATTTCTGATAAACGAGGGTATTCCTTACGAATTTCATCGCTGGAGAAATCATGTTTAATGGCGTAATCAATTAAAGCCACCTCTGTAGGATCGCCAATTTGCTTTCCTTCTTCATCAATTAAAGCATCACTACATAGGATACCATCTAAAATAAGTTTGCGTAAATGCTGTTCATCATCTTTGAATAAGAAATATTTTTGTACGGTCATTTTGTTTTGAGTCAGAGTTCCGGTCTTATCCGAACAGATAATCGAAACACTTCCTAATCCTTCCACTGCCTGCAGTTTTCTGACAATCGCATGTTCCTTTACCATCTTTTGCGTACCAAATGATAAGACGATCGTAACAATAGAACTCAAGGCTTCAGGAATGGCCGCTACAGCAAGAGCTACAGCAAACATAAAGGAATCTAAAATCGGCATTCCTCTCAATGCACTCACACCAAAAATAATTGCACAGATAATTAAGATGATAATTGACAAACGCTGTCCAAACTGATCTAAGCTGACCTGCAACGGCGTTTTCTTTTCTTTTGTTTGTTTAATTAAAGCCGCAATTTTTCCTACTTCCGTATCCATTCCAATGTTGGTTACTACATAGTTCCCACGCCCATAAGTGACATAGCTTCCTGAGAAAACCATATTTAACCGATCTCCTAAAGGCATATCTTTATCAAATACCGTATCTTGCTTATCTACACTTTCACTTTCACCAGTCAAAGCACTTTCATTGATCTTCAAGCTGGCATTTTCAATAATGCGTCCATCGGCACTGATATAATCTCCCGCTTCCAGCATGACAATATCTCCGATCGTTACCTCATTTGAAGGAATGATCATTGGCTTTCCTTCACGAATAACTTTTGCGGATGGCGCCGATAGTTTTTTCAAGCTGTCAATCGACTGATCCGCTTTTGTCTGCTGATAAGTTCCTAGTAAAGCATTCATGACAACCACGGTAAAAATAACGATGGCACTTTCATGATCTCCTAAAATTGCGGAGATTGTTGCCGCCACTAATAAAATAATGACTAAAAAGTCTTTGAACTGTTCTAAAAAGACGAGAAGAATACTTTTCTTCTTCGTTTCTACCAGCTCATTCAAGCCATACTTCTGCTGATTTTGTTTGACTTGGGTTTCCCCTAACCCTTCGCTCGAACAATGCAGCTCATCAAGTAATGCCTGCTTATCCATTTGATAAATCTTTTTGCTAGTTTCCAATGCATATCCCTCCTATTTGTATATAAACGAAAAGCGAGCCCATATTGAAAACGCGCTTAACGTTTCAATAAAGTCTCGCTATTTAAACTTGCTCCGGATGAATTCACCGTGTATTGACGGATGACAAGTACACTATTGGCTAGCTACTCCCTTTATGATTTATATCATACTCGATTAAAATTTAGTTGTCAACTAAAAATTCTGGAGCAATGCATCTTGTCCGTAAACAGATTTAAAATCTTGATTGAAGTCTTTAACGGCTTTATCGATTGAGGGATGGCTTAATGCTGCCGCAATAACATCCACACCCATCGTAGCGGTTTGAGCGCCTTTCATAAAAGCATTATTGACTTGATTCATGTTTTTAAAACTCGCTGCAAGAATTTTTGTTGAATAATGATACTTTTCAATCATTTTAGAAAGACTTTCAATCACTTCTAAAGGATCAATATTAAGATTTTCCATTCGATTATAATAGGGAGCAATAAAATCAGCCCCGGCTTCCATTGCCATTAATCCCTGTGCCACTGTATAAATGGCAGTAGCAGTGATATGAACTCCTTTTTGCTTTAACTGATGTATAGCCTTTAATCCTTCTTCATTCGTAGGAATCTTAATGTAAACAAGTGAATCCACTTTTTCTAAGATAGTCATAGCATCTTGTATCATTCCTTCACAATCCTCAGAAACTACCTGAACATGTAATGTTTTTTCGTTTCCGATCAGTTCACGTATTTTGCGAAGATGAGCAAACAGGTCAATCTTTCCTTCCCTTTTTAAAATAGTTGGATTGCTGGTCACTCCCGTAATTTTAATAATCTCCTGATATTTTTTTATTTCTTCTAAATTAGCCGTATCTAATAAGTATTCCATTTTATTTTCTCCTATAGTATATGCTCCGTACGGGCAATGATGTCATCTTGAGTCGTCTTTGATAAAACATTGAAGAACGCTGAGTATCCAGCCACACGTACAATCAGATCACGATGCTGTTCAGGATGGATCTGAGCATCGATCAAGGTGTCACGTGACACTACATTATATTGAACATGGAAGCCATGCAGACGATTGAAGAAAGTTCTTAATAAGAAAATCAGTTTTTCTCTGTCTTCTTCTTTTTCTAAAACCTGCGGTGTTACTTTTTGATTAAGCAGAACACCACCGGTAATCTCTTTTGTCGGCAGTTTTGACACGGATTTAAATACGGCGGTTGGTCCATGTATATCCATTGCGTGAGTAGGTGAGCAGCCCTCTGCTAATGGTGTATAGGCATGACGTCCGTCAGGTGTCGCCATAGTGCCTAACCCCTGTCCGACATTGGCAGAAATAGATGATGTTCCGGCATAGCGAGTTCCCCCAATAGGACCTCTTTGAAAACGGGTATTTGGATATTTCACTACTTCATCAATATAGCTCTGGTAAGCTTTAGTCACCAGTAAATCTACATAATCGTCATCATTTCCGTATTTTGGTGCTGCCAGCAGCATCTTTTGAATGCGCGCCCCTTCTTCACCACTAAAATCATTCATTAACACCTCCCATAGCTGTGCAGGTGTTATCCATTTCATTTCAAATACACATTGTTTAATTGCGGCTAAGGAATCCGCCAGATTGGCAATTCCCACTTGCAATCCACTGATGAAGTCATAAATTGCACCGCCTTCTTTTAATGTCTTTCCACGTCCGATACAATCTTTAGTTAAAGCAGAGCATAGTACATCAGGGACATCCGCTTCCAATACGAGATCACAGGTATTTTCAATAATAACACTGTGACGTGTAATTTGACGAATCACTTTATCCCAAGCTGCTTCGAGTTCTTCATATCTTTGCATCGCTGTGAAATGTCCTGATCCTTCCACTAATTTTTTACCGCTTTTTGGATCTACTCCATCATTCATCACAATCAGCAATGATTTAGGAAAGTTAATAAAGCTCATTCCTGTACAACGGTATCCCCATTTTCCGGGTACAGCTACTTCCACGCAGCCAATCGCACTATAGTTATAAGCATCTTTTTCACTGATGCCACGATCAATAAAAGACGGAATGATAATCTCATCATTATTAAATGCCGGCATTCCTGTTCCTAACCGAATCATTTCAATACATTCTTTCATAAAATCCTCATCTAACCCGGCATGATAGCGCACTGTCAAATTAGGCTGAGGCAGCTTCGTCTGTGCCACACTCTTTAAGATCAAATAAGTAAGTGGGTTTACTGCATCCTGATGATCGGTTGTTTGTCCGCCGATTGTAACATTCTGATATAAAGGACTTCCAGCACTGAACTGTGTATGTGACCAACTGCGAATTTTATTAATTGTATACGTTTTAATCCATAAATTCGTCAGCAGTTCGACAGCTTCTTCACTTGTCAGAATACCTTGATCGATATCTTTTTGATAGTAAGCAAACAGATACTGATCCATTCTGCCATAAGATAAAGAATGCCCATTTGATTCAATTTGCAGTACTAGATGAACCAGCCACATTGATTGAATCGCCTCATAAAAATTATCGGCAGATAGATAAGGAACTTTCCCCATCATTTGGGCAATTTTATTGAGTTCTTCTTTTCGCTTTACATCTTGTGTTTCAATTGCCTTTTGTTTAGCTAACTGCTGATATCTTTGGGCAAAATTACGAACGGCTTCAATCACGATTAAGATTGCCTGATAAAAATGATACTGTTTCAATACACAAAAATCAGTTAAATCCAGCTTTGCCAGCATTTCTTTTGTGTAATCCTCATAATATTTTAAGCCATGCTGCATAATCATGCCATAATCCACCGCTAAATGAGCATCACCGGAAGTAATATTTCCTTCTGCTTTAATAATTCCCAAATCATAAAACAATCGGCTTTCTTTTGGCATTGCCGCCAAGCCCTTGTCTTTAGTAGTATTATGATACCAGAACGGGGCAATCTCTCGCAGCTGTTCCTTTGTTTCCTCCGTAATATAAAAGACATCTCCATCCCTTTTTTCAAACTCATCTAATTCCGCAATAACCCAATCCATGGCATATTCAGGAAAAATCGGTGCTGAACGATTACTTGATGCTTGATTTCCTACAATAAGCGTATCCTCTTCAATAAAGATCTTCATATTCTCTAATATATTTTTCAGCATATAGGCTCGTTTTAATATTGTTGGCTGATCTGCATGTTCCTTATAACTCTCTGTCGCTAAAACGGCACGTGTTGCATCAACATATGGTTTTTGGCTTAATACATCTTCTCTAAAAGCTTCCATTCTTTTCGTTAAATGCCCAAAATAAGCTTCCATTCTATTTCCTCACTTTCATATGAAACTATTTTATATTTTACTTGCAATTAAAATATATCATTCTTTTATTTATTAGTCAATCTTATTTCATATGAAAGTTAAATATGTTTAAAAGAAAAAGATCTTTCGATCTTTTAAAAGAATACGGTTATAAATCGTATGAAAAATATTAAAATGACTACCAGTACAATGACGGTTATCGCAATTGTATTTTGTTTCGATGCCATCTTATTAAGCTCGGTCATCTCATGGTCTGTCATTTTAGTGCTGCGAAAATTTTGACCATTCATTAATTTATTAAACATTTTTTCTGCCGATGTATGTGCACTATATTGTTCTATATGATTAAAGTCGTTTAATTTCACCTTAGGTGTCACTTTAGCTGTATCAAATTCTCTTGGTTTAAACGTTGTCTCAATATGATCAAATCGGTTGAGTGCTCTTTTCTTTTTCAGCATTCGCCCGCAGTTTAGACAATAATCATCATTCTCATAAAGTTTATTATGACAGTATGGGCAATATTTCATTTTAATCCCCTCCCCATTTACTATACTCCAATTACTTTTATTGTAGCACTAATATAAGGAAAGAGGTATGAATTATTGTGAATTTTCACACTCCTTTAACATCTTTCGTGCTTATTGCCTACTATTCGCTTTATACTTATCAGCAATTTCTTTTAGTTTTATTTTCGCAGAATATATATCAATGGTGAATGAGTAATAAACTGCCCCTTTTACAAGTTTAAGACAGAAATTTCATCAAAATTTCTATGCCATAAGCAATACTGATATACATTCCAATATAAAGCTCACCTTGTCTTGGCTGGTTATAAAGAATAGTCTCCTTTTCAATATCTGCTATTTTAATTGCCACAGCAAGTAAATCAATATAAATATTTTTTGTCTCCACTCCATTTTTCACATACAATATTCCTAATCCTCCACATTGGATGTAACTCATAAGTATCATCTAATCTCTTTTTTTCTATTTATAAGATACAGACCTGATATATAAAAATGATTTTTAAAGTGTTAAAGAAAGATGAATCTATGATAAAATAAAAACGGAGGTACTCACCATGCACATTGATTTAACCGACTATTCCTATCTTACGCCTTTATTGACACGAATCGATTTGAGAGAGGATTGTAAAAACTTGCTTTGTCTGCATCATAAAGAAAAAACATGGGAGCATGTTCAGCAGGTGGCTAAGGTGGCTCAAGATTTAGCACTCGCTTATTCTATTGATTCACAATCTGCTTTTGTTTGTGGTTTGCTGCATGACATCAGTGCTATTATAAAACCTGAAGACATGTTAGTGTTGATGAAAGAAAATCAGCAGGATATTGACCCTGCGGAAGAAAAATATCCTTTTTTACTTCATCAAAAAATATCTGCCTTGATTGCACAAGATTATTTTCAATTCAATGATCCAATGCTCCTTTCAGCAATAGCTTGTCATACCACACTGCATAAACACCCAACAAAGCTGGATATGATTTTATTTTTAGCGGATAAGATGGCTTGGGATCAAGCAGGGGAAGCACCTTATCTGCAAGCCCTTAAAGCTTCATTAACCCATTCTTTAGAACACGCCTGTCTAACCTATATCGACTATCTATTTAATGAAGGCAATCTGCTTTACCCACATCATGACTTAATTGAAGCACGTCAGTATTTAAAGGAGTCAGCGTTATGAAATTTAAACGTCTCATGATTTTAGCTGGTCTCTTTATTTTAACACTTATTCCTAATTATCTGATTTATAGAAGGGTTATCTATTCATATTTATTTGATATTCGCTCCTTCTGTCTGTTTAAGTTTATCAATACACCATATTTTGTAATTGTATATTTAATTCTTGGCGAAATATATTATATGACTGTTTTTAATCAGTTATTAGAAGAAAAATACATAAAAATTTAATAACCGGATCGCCTTAGTTTAATCTTTATCTTGTTTTTTAAAAGTGTTGGCATCAGGGGCTGTGAATGGAATGTTTTTAAACTCATTGACTATCTGCGTTATGATACAACTGCCGCTTTGATTAATCTCTTTTTGTTTATACCGATGGGTTTATTCATTAAACGATTAAATGTAAAGACTGTTTTTTTAAGTATTGGCATGTTGTTTGGGATTGAAGCAATTCAATATATTTTCTCACTGGGGATTTTTGATTTACTTGATATCCTTTTAAATTTTGTCGGTTTGCTGATTGGGTATCAGTTAAGACGCCTTATAAAATCTCAGAATATTATTATTGAATAAAAAAAATCATCGATAGTTTTCGATGATTTTTATATTTTCTATTTATTTACAGTTTCTACGATCTTTTTGACTAACTCTAATGATACCACATCATAGTCATTATGATGGGCTTCGTCTGCATAGGCATACGTCACACCATTCGCTGAAGTGGTTGAATCACTCAGCCAGTCTTTGCATGAACTATGCACTTGATGAATGCCGGTATAGGCAATCATTTCATTCGCATTTGTCGCATTGATGCCGCTTCCGGCTAAAATCTCAATGCGCCCGTTAAATTTTTCCTGAAGCTGTTTAATCATTTCTTTCCCGTCCATTGCTTTTGCTTCAAGTCCGCTCGTTAACACACGGTCAACGCCTAAAGCAATCAATGCTTCCATCGTCGCAAAAGGATCTTTCACACAATCAAAGGCACGGTGGAACACAGCCGTTCCATTGTATTTTTTAATGATAGTGATGATCTGACGATTGCGTTCAATATCCACTTCACCTTCGGCATTCAATATTCCAAATGCTAAACCATCCGCATGATTTTGCATCAATAGTTCAGCATCTAGCAACATCACTTTGAAATCTTCTTCATTATAATTGAATCCTGCCCCACGTGGTCGCACCATGCAGATGACATTAAGATCAAATTCTTCTTTAACCAATTTTAAACTAGCCAATGAAGGGGTTAATCCCCCTAAATGCAGTGCGCTGTTTAACTCAATTCTTTTCGCACCGCCCAATGCTGCCATTTTTGCGTCATAATAGCTTCCGCAGCAAATCTCAACGATCTTTTCCATATTATTTATTTCCTTTCTTGGCATTTAGATAATAGAAACTTAATGCATATATTTTTGCGTTCGCAATGATATCTTCGATCTTCATCCATTCATTCGGCAGATGAGCGATACCCTTTTGTCCGGGGAAGCTTGGTCCAAAAGGAACGATATTTGGCATCAGCTTTGCATAAGTCCCGCCTGTTGTTGTGACCGGTGTCCCATCTTTCCTAGTTACTTCTTCATAGGCTTTCTGCAATGAACGCACTAAGAAGCTGTCTTTTTCAAAGCGAACCGGTAAATAATGTTTTGTACATTCACAGCTGAACGGACATGTTTCCTTGATTTTATCCATCAAAATCTCTAAAGTAACCCCGGAAGGGTAACTTAAAGTAAAATCAAAATAGAGATGCTGATCATCACTATCTAAATGATAGCCTCTCATTTCCAGCATGCCGAATTCCTGATCTCTAAAGTCAATGCCAAGTGTTTCACCATTGTTTTTGGTGTTCATGAAATAAGTATTCAGATAATCAAAGAACTTCTGATGCTGTTTAAGAGGGGCAGTAATACGGATAACGGCACGTCCGCGTTCTCCATAAACAACCGGATACTTACAATCCGGAGTAAATCCCATCACCGGCGGCTGTTCTTTAGAAAGATAGTATTCTAAATCTTTGAAGCCTGTCTCTTCATCACAGCCAAAAATGATACGTACTTCCTTTTCCATCTCAATGCCTAATTCTTTTAATGCATATAATGCATATAAGCAGCTAAGAATAGGGCCCTTATTATCTAACACACCTCGTCCATATATAAAGCCATCTTCCTCAAATGCACTAAATGGGGGATGTTTCCATCCTGTCCCAACAGGTACAACATCTAAATGTCCGATTGCACATATATAATCTGTGCTTTCTCCCCAAGAGGCATAACCGATATAGTGATCCATATTGGTGGTTTTAAAGCCTAATTCCTGACTGATTGTCAGTGCCTCCATCAGTGCCCTTTTTACCCCTTCACCAAAAGGGGCATCAAGCACGGCAGGCTGTTCAACACTATCGATCTGAACCATTCTCTTAATATCTTGAATAAGACGATCCTGCAGTTGGTCTATTTTTTTTAATATTTGCTTTTCCATATTATTCCTCTAAAGGTGCCATTCTGGTACGCATATAATTATCCAGCCATTCCTGACTTGCTACTTCGTGAATACAATGTCCATCTACATTTTTAGTCAGATAAACTGTAGGAGCTTCTTTTTGAGTCGCTACAGCAAAAGAGAATCCTTCAATGTTGGTGGCAACGCCCCATTCTCCTTCGTTATTCATCGCGATTACCGATAAATCACCTGCCTCACCACGGCGTTTTGTCAGTTCCGCATGCAGTTTATTCACTGCTGTTTCACAGGCTAGCTGCGGATGCATTCCTTCTTTCATCAGGCGTACGATCTCATAAGAGATACATCCTTTCATCAGATCTTCTCCTAATCCGGTTGCACTGGCTCCGCCTACCTCCGAATCCGCATAAAAACCAGATCCGGCAATCGGTGAATCCCCGACACGCCCTTTTTTCTTCATGAAAAGTCCGCTGGTAGAAGTCGCTGCTGTTATTTTACCACTTTGATCCAAGCAGACCATTCCCACCGTGTCATGCCCTGAATAAGGCTTGATTTCCTGACTCAATTCTTTTATACGTTTACGATAATGAATCTTTGCACGATCACTCAGCATATTTTTACGTTCAAAACCTTCTTTATGAGCAAACTTTTCTGCCCCCTCGGCAACTAATACGTTATTTACTTTTTCTTCGGCTAAGCGTTTAGCTATTGAAACAGGATTAGCAAAATCCTTGATAGCCGCTACCGCACCAATGCTTAATGTATTCCCGTCCATAAATGCAGCATCTAATTCCACTTCCATTTCTTCATTAGGCAGCCCGCCATAGCCTACTGATTTATAATAAGGGAAGTCCTCTACTTCTCGAATTGCTGTTTCAATAGCGTCTCCGGCATCTCCGCCAGTTTCTAATTCTTCTTTTGCTTTAGTGATTCCTTCAACTGCCATTCGCCATGTTGCGATAATACCCCACATATCTATATCCTCCTTTAATCCGGGTTTTCCCACTATTAGTAGTATAACTTTTTGAATAAATCTTGTCTATTCATTACACGAAATTTGCATTATTTTTCCACAACAAAAAAAACAGGCAATATCTGCTATCTGCCTGCTTTTTCTCAATATCCTAAATAAGTCTCAAAACGTTTGATGTCACTCTTTTTCCCAACTACATATAATTTATCGCCGGTTTGGAAAACATAGTCGGGAGTGAATTCAACCGTAGTTTCATGGTCATGACGCACCGCAATAATATTCAAGTGATACTGCTGTCTTAATGACGCTTCTAAAATCTTTTTGCCAATTAAAATTTCCGTGACGATCACTTCAAAGATTGCAATGTTCTCATCTAATTCAATAAAATCCGATAAGGTAGAATACAATAGTCGATTCGCTAAACGACACGCCATATCTTTTTCTGGATAAACGACTTCTGCACCAATCTTTTTTAAAACAAAGCCTTGATCTTCACTGATAGCTTTGGCGATTACCCGCGGAACTCCCATCGAAATCACATTTAATGTTACCAGAATACTTTTATCAATCTGCTGACCGATACAGACAATAACTGTCTGACAATTTTGAATACCCGCTTCTATCAAGCTTTCCTTGGTTAAATGATCAACAACCAATGCTTCTTCTACAAAATCTCGAATATCTTTTATTTTAGACTCATTATTATCTATAACAAGTACTTCTTTTCCGTTATTGGCAAGTGCCATAGCTAGTGCCATGCCAAAGCGACCTAATCCAATGATTCCATATTCAATTGTTTGTTTCATACTCTTTTCCACCTATCCTATAGTAATTGTCTCTTTTGAATAATGCACTCCGGATTTTTCATTGAATGACCAAAGTGATGCGATTGTCAGCGGTCCTAAACGACCGATGAACATAGTGAGAATAATCAGTAATTTGCTGACTACATTTAAACTGGTTGTAATCCCGGCAGATAATCCAACTGTACCAAAAGCACTGGTCACTTCTGTCAGTACATGAATAAAAGAAAACTCCGGCTGTAAGATCGTAATACCTAGTGTCACAAAGACAACGACTGACAGTCCTAAAAGCAAGATGATATTTGCCTTGGTGATGGTATCATTGCTGATTTCACGTTTAAAGGTGCTGCAGTTTTTATTTTTCGCAATGCTGATGACATGTTTAAATAAAATATAGGCTGTTGTTGTCTTGATCCCGCCCCCGGTAGATCCCGGAGAAGCTCCGACAAACATTAAAATAATTAATATAAATAAAGTTGCATTTGAAAACTGTCCCAATGGAAATGTACTAAAACCGGCGGTTCTTGCTGAAGTAGAGTTAAAGAAGGCTCCCAGCCATGTAATGTTCTCTGTACATTTAATGCCAATTGTACCGATTACTAATAAGAAAACTGAAGTCACGATGACTACTTTTGAATGCAGAGTCAATTTTTTAAATGAACGTTTTTTCATGATATCTAAAATAACCAAGAATCCTAAGCCGCCAAAGATGATGAGTCCACAGGTGGTTAAATTCAATAATACATTGTTTTGATAAGGAATTAGATTCTGCAATCCGCCTAGTATATCAAACCCTGAGTTATTAAATGCGGCGATGGAATGAAAGATACTGATCCATACCGCTTGAAGGAAAGGATAATCCTTTGAAAAAGTAATAAAGCTTAATACTGCACCGATGCTTTCAAAAGTCAGTGTCATCAGTAAAATGGCTTTTACCAGTTTCACAATGCCCCCTAACGAATCTAAATTCATTGCTTCTCTGACTAAAATTCGGCTTTTGATTCCTACCTTTTTACCGGCAAGAATAATAAAGCCTACCCCAATACTGGTAACGCCTAAGCCTCCGATTTGAATCAATGCGGCAACGACGATTTGTCCGAATAAATTAAATGTATCTGCGGTATCAACGGCAATCAATCCGGTGACACAGACTGCACTCGTTGAGGTAAACAAAGCATCGATCAATGAAACATGAATGCCTTCATTTGCACTGATTGGCAGCCATAATAAAAAGGCGCCCAGCAAAATAACGCCAGCAAATCCCAATGAGATGATTCGCCCCGGTCCGAGTTTTTTAAAGATACGCATTTTTCTCACTCCCTACGCTAACAGTGTATTCCCAAATAATTTTTAACTCAACAAAATTGACTTTATCTTAACAACATCTTAATCCACATTCACACGATTTACTTTTGCTTAATAGATGTAAATGTATATAATGATAATAGGTGATAAAATGAACAAATCAAAAGATCTGCTGATCACAATCATTGCGATGGGATGTGCAACGATGATCGCTCAGCTGTTTACCCTCTTTACCAATAATCCCGCGAATACCTCTATTTCCTATATTTTCTTTATCGTTCTCATTTCACGTTATACCTCCGGCTATCGATGGGGTGTGATCGCATCTGTATTTTCTGTTTTTGCGATCAATTTCCTTTTTACTTATCCATATTTTAAAATTAATTTTACCTTGTCAGGCTATCCTTTAACATTCATCGGGCTGTTGCTTATCTCAATTTTTTGCAGTACCATTACGGCACATGCCAAAGAGCAGACAAGGATTGCCAATGAGCGGGAAATGATGATGGTACGTTTAAATGATTTCAACCGTTCATTACTGATTTCTAAAGACAGTGATCAGACCATTGATATTACACTAGCCTATATTCATACTCTGCTGCATCGTGATTGTCTGATCTACTTTGAATATGAGGATATAAAGAAGCAGACATCTACCTGCGATCCTGCCTGCTTTGAAGAATTTTCCGTCAAAACCAGCATCGCTCATGTTTTAAAAGAACAGACAATTTTTAAAGATCATAGCTATACATATCTGCCATTGGATCAACTTGGTGTAGTGGGAATCAAGGATTTAAATAGCGATACTTCTTTAACTTATCTTTCTTTAATCGTTCAGCAATCCGCAATGAATTTAGAAAAACAGGTGCTTCAGGATACTCATCATCGTTTAAGTGTTGAAACGGAAAAAGAAAAGATGAGAGCTAACCTATTGCGTGCCATTTCTCATGATCTGAGAACACCGCTGACAAACATGATTGGTGCAAGTGCAACTTATATCGAAGCAAAAGAACATTTAAGTCAAAAAGAACGTGATCGTTTAGTAGCAAGTATTCATGAAGATTCCAACTGGCTTTTGCACATGGTAGAAAATCTTCTATCCGTGACTCGCATTCGTCAGGAAGAAACAAAAGTAACCAAGACAGCAGAAGCGGTCGAAGAGATTGCGGCGGAATCGATCACCCGCGTTAAAAAGCGCTACCCTGAAACACAAATAAAAGTCACGGTACCTGATGAATATTTACTGGTGCCGATGGATGCCACTTTAATTGAACAGGTTATTATTAATCTAATCGAGAATGCCATTAAATATGCTAAGTCTACTCAGCCAATTGAACTTATTGTCACTAAAACAGATACTCACGCAGTTTTTGATATTATTGATTACGGGGTGGGGTTTGATACCGAAGATATGGAAACCATCTTTGATTCTTATCGCAGTAATGATGCTTCTAAAGGAATGGGAATCGGTCTATCGATCTGTAAGACCATTATTCTTGCCCATGACGGAGAAATCTCTGCGAAAAAGAATCCACTGGGAACTCAGTTTACTTTCTTATTACCATTAGGAGGTCAATCTTATGAAAGCTAAAATTATGATTATTGAAGACGAAATCAATATATGCAATTTTGTATCGACTACCTTACAGGCTCACCACTATGAAACCTGTAAATTTTTGAAGGGAAAAAAAGCATTGGACTATCTTCAATCCAATGTCGTTGATCTAATCTTATTAGATTTAGGACTGCCGGATATAGATGGCATTGATATATTAAAATACGTTAAAGGGCATACCACAATCCCAATCATTATTATTTCCGCACGTACCGACGAAAAACAAAAAGTAGAAGCACTGGACTTAGGCGCTGATGACTACATTACCAAGCCTTTTGGAACAGAAGAACTTCTAGCTAGAATCCGAACAACTTTTCGTCATTTCGATCATTTGAATCCCTCTCATTATCACTATAAAGAATTGCTGATCGATTTTGATAAACGCCGCATCACGCTCGCAGACAAAGATATTCATCTTACTCAAATTGAATATAAGTTAGTTTCTCTGCTTGCCAAAAATGCCGGGAAAGTATTAACCTATGACTTCATTATCAAACAAATTTGGGGTCCCTATGCTCCTGACGATAATCAAATCCTCCGTGTCAACATGGCAAACATTCGCCGTAAATTAGAGACAAACCCAGCTGATCCGCAATATATTTTTACAGAAGTCGGGGTTGGTTATCGCATGGCAGAACCTCAGTAAATATCCTAATACGATTTATGCCAAAAGATTGTGACATTTTTCTACATTGATTTCACATCATCATTATTTTATGCTTATAGTAGATAAACAATAGGAGGCAAGGTATGGAAAATAAATATGTACGTCTTCTTGTATTAGTAGTGGGAGTATTGCTTCTGAGCGGTTTTATGTAAGAAACATTTCCTTGAAAAGATGCTTGGTTAAATTTGGGCTGATTTAACTTAGCATCTTTTTACTTTTTGATTAGATAGTCTCACTGAGTAATCTCCTAAAATAAAAAAATCGTAGGTTTCCCTACGACAAAGCTAGTCACTTGTGACTGCTTTTTTATTTAGTTTTACTTTTTCGATACGCAAATCATGAATTTCAACAACCGTGAACTCCAAATCACCAATCACAACGATCGGATGCGCTCCCGGTTTTGGAATATAACCCAGCTTTTCAATGATTAAGCCTGATAGAGTATCACTGTTTACAGACGTTAAATTCAAGTCAAGATCTTCATTGATCTCCACTAAGCTTAATTTTCCATCTAAAACATAGCTGCCATCTGCATTGCATAAAATCTGGTCTTCTTCAAAATCATATTCATCATTTAAGTCTCCGACAATCTCTTCGACTAAGTCGACCATCGTGACAATTCCACTGAAAGCACCATACTCATCGATAAGAATTGCCATATGCTGACTGCTGTTTTGGAGCTGGGTGAATAATTCTTTTGTATTCTTGCTGTCTGGTATAAAATAAGGGTCCTTCATGATCTTTCTGATATCCACTTCTTCAAACGAATGATGACGTGCTTCGATCATAAAATCTTTCATATTCAAAACCCCGATGATATCATCAATGTCTTCATCATAAACCGGTACACGGCTATGGTAGGTATTCAATAATTCATCCAGGTAATTTTTTATTGGTTCATTAATATCAATCGCATAAACATCAACACTTGGTGTCATAATATCACGAGCCGTCTTATCATCAAATAAGAAAATTGAATTAATCATCTGAGCATCCTGCTCATTAAATACTCCGATTTCACTTCCGTTATCCAGCATGGCAATCACTTCTTCTTCCGATACGCTTTCTTCAAACTCGGATGAACGAATCCCTAATAATCTTAATACACCATTTGTGGATAAAGACAATAATTTGATAAACGGCGACATCATTTTAGAAATAAAATTAATCGGTTTAACTGTCATCAAACTAAACTTTTCTGCATGATGCAGCGCTAAACGCTTTGGCACCAATTCACCAAAGACTAAAGTGAAGTAAGATAAAATAATTGTAACGACTACAACCGCTAATGTTGATGAATAAGGAATTCCTGCCTTCACCATTACATTGGCTAAAACCTGTGAAATTCCGGTTGCTGCCGACGCACTTGAAAAGAATCCGGCAAAAGTAATCGCAACTTGAATTGTTGATAAGAACTTCGTTGAATCATCAAACAGATGAGTCAATAAAGTCGCTCTCGAATCTCCTTGAGCAGCTCTTGCACGTATCTTATTTTTATTGACAGATACAATAGCCATCTCTGCTCCTGCAAAAAAGGCATTCACTAAAGTTAAAAAAACTAAAAATAATAATTGAATCAATATGTTTCCCGACGCGGGGTCCATTTCTTCATTCCTCCTAACATATTGCTACCATTATAACAAAACTATTATGAATAGATGATGAATAAAATTAAATCTTAACATTTTCTTTATTATTCCTGTTCGTAATTTTCTTCCATCCATTCTTTGAATTCCTCTACAAATTCATTGAATTTATTCTGTCTTTTCGTTTCATCACTGATACCGTAATAATCTAAATCTAAAAATGTATAGCGATCTATAATCTTATTATTCTGGTAATGCTGTAAAGTGGGAGTCCAGTCGAAATCAAGATTCTTTTGAAGATTGTCATAAAAATCTATTTCTTCTTGTGAGGCGCCTTCTTTCTTCGCATTATCTCTGAAATTTTTCACATTTAAATAGTAAATCCCCTGTCCGGTCTCATTAACATATTCCTCTAAATAAGGATAAAAGACCTGACAATCCCCGCAATCAGGTCGTCCGATATAGAGCAGGAAATCTGTTTGGGAAGATAGTTTTTCTTTTAACTGTGTATAATCTATTTCTTCAATTGCAGTTGTTCGATCATACTGCGTTTCTACTTTTCTTTGCGTACATCCCAATAGTGTAACCATTAAACAAATAACGATGAACCATCTTTTCATAAGCTCCTCCTTTTTTTATGACTATATCATAAATAGATGATCGTTTCTATCTCTTTCCTTATTTCTTACGCCATCGATAGAACGTTGAGATACTGACATTCAGCATATCGGCAGCTTCTTTTGTAGTAATTTGTTTTTTATTGAACAGACGAATCACTTCACTGTAATAATCCGGTTTATTAATTGGTGTTGGTCCAAACTTCACCCCGCGCTTTTTTGCCGCTTCTATTCCCTCCGCCTGACGCTGACGAATGTTTTCTCTTTCATTTTGAGCGACGAAGCTTAATAACTGCAAAACCAAGTCCGAAATAAAGGTTCCCAGTAAGTCTTTGCTGCGGGTTGTATTCAGCAGCGGCATATCAATAACGACAATATCTGCTCCGATCTTTTTTGTAATCAACTTCCATTGATCGATGATCTCTTCGTAGTTGCGTCCTAAGCGATCAATTGATTTCACATAGACAATATCACCGTTTTTTAATCGCTTAATCATGCGTTTATAAGCTGGGCGATTAAAATCTTTTCCACTCAGTTTATCCGTATAGAGATTCTTTTTAGGTATATCATACTGATCTAATGAAAACTTTTGACGATCATCATTTTGATCTTTGGTTGAAACACGGATATATCCAAAATTATTTACCATAATTTACCTCCTTATATTGTTAGTATGACTACGCAAATTAATAGTATACTAATTAGTATTTTGCAGTAAATCATCGTAAAAGAAAATAGTAGTTTCTATACTTGTTTTTCTTTTTTTAATAACCAAATTAAAAACACGAATCAAGTCGTTCGTGTTTATTTTATATTATTTTTATATCTGATTTTTGATTATCTGCATAAACACTATATTTTCAAGCATTTTGAAGTATAGAAGCTCATTTATTTTACCACGAATTTGCCAAGATTGAATGAGCCTTGATATGATAATAAAGCAGCACTAAAAAGACACCATTGACACCTATGTGGTATCTTTTATTAAAAAACAGTTAATCCTAAGACTAACTGCTTTGTGTGTATGGATATGAAGTTGTCAAACTGAAATTTAGTTGTTCCAGATTTTATATGATTGATACAAAATATCTTTAAGAACTAACATTGCGTCTTGTTTACTATATCCATATTCATTCTTAATTTCATTAAACATTTTTGTAATTCGAAAAGCATAATTTGAAGTATTTACTTCTCTCTGGTATTTAAGGAGTATAGGATATTTCTTTCCCCATGCATTTGTCCAATTCACTTTTTCATTTAGTTTTTCATCACTTTTATCAATCATTTCTTCGATTTCTTGTAAATCAATATCAAATTCAATAAGTTCATCTAAAGAAATTCTATAGAGTTTCGCCATCTTCTTTGATTGGTAAATATCTGGAACTGTTTCATTGGTTTCCCATTTTGATATTGTTTGTCTGCTTACGCCGATTTTTTCAGCAACTTCCTCTTGTGATAATCCACTTTTCTTTCTTGCGTGAAATAAACTATTTCCTAAATTCATTGTGTTATCCTCCTTGTTCTTTGATAATCAAATTATAGAGAATATTAAAGAAGAACTCCACCAACTTTTGCAATTAATATCGCACGAGAATTTAACAAACTGAAATTTGTAGTTCTAATTAACAATAATACAATCACCATAACAATTTTCAATAGTGTATCTATTAAAAGTGTTTTATAAATAGAACTATCTTTTTTAACAAAAGAATATACAGCATTCAAAGTAACTAGAACACTTAAAATAATATTATAAATTATTTAAAACTTTTATATGATTCGCTTTTAATAACAGCTGCTGAATAAATTCCAGCTTCCTTACCGGTGAGATTAGTATCTCATCTTCCCCATTTCCACCGTTTTGTGCTTTAAAGACGAGATCAATACGATCTAAGGATAAAGCAGAAGATGCAAGCGGGTTATGAGTCTCTTTTAATGTATGAATATCCTTATATGGGATTTTTAAAGGTCTTCCGATTCCGCAGCGAATAAAAAGATGATCTTTTTCTAATACATAGTATGTTCTGAAGGTGAGATCCAACATATACAGATCACAAGGGATCATGATAAGCAGCACAATAAAGACAGTTGTATTTGACGCAGCTTTTTCGATTAACGGAATATTCAGCCATATCATCGTAATCATGGAAATAATCCAAATTGCCCCAATTTTAGAACGATATTTCATAATGCTTCTCCTGTTTCATAAAAAGATCCCAAACGGGATCTTTTATTATTTTAATAAACTGTTTCCTGTCATTTCTTTTGGAATTGGCAATCCTAGAAGTTCAATGATCGTTGGTGCTAAATCGCCTAATTTTCCATCTTCTGCTAATTCTAAATGAGAATTTGTCAGAATTAATGGCACATCATTTGTGGTATGAGCAGTAAACGGATTATTGTCTTCATCTAACAGCATTTCACTGTTTCCATGATCGGCAGTAATCAGCATTGTTCCTCCTAATTCCAATACTTTTTCATAGATTTCACCAACGCATTCATCGACAACGCTGACGGCTTTGATGGCAGCAGAAATAATTCCTGTATGTCCTACCATATCACAGTTTGCAAAGTTGACGATAACGACATCATGAATATCTTTATCTAATTCTGCAATCAGTTTATCTTTTACTTCATAAGCTGACATTTCCGGCTGAAGATCATAAGTCGCTACTTTTGGTGAATTTACCAATACACGTGTTGCTCCTTCAATTTCTTTATCGATTCCGCCATCCATGAAGAATGTAACATGAGCATATTTTTCAGTTTCCGCAATTCTTAATTGCTTCATTCCCATTGCAGATAAATAATCTCCTAATGTGTTCGTTAATGTAGGCAGTGCAAAAGCGATGTCTCCATTTACCGTATCCGCATATTTCATCATGCAGACAAAAGCAAGATTTTTAGGCTTATTATCTGGTTTGTAATCATAAACATCAGCAGTTAATACATTGGCAATCTGCATTGCACGGTCTGGTCTGAAGTTTGCAAATACTACTGCATCATTATCAGCAATCGCACCATTGACTTCACTATTATATGCAGGGATAACGAATTCATCAAAAACTTCTTTTGCATAGCTGTCTTTGATATATTGTACCGGACAAGTGAATGATTCTCCTTTATGGTTAACCATTGCCTGATAAGCTAAATCGATACGTTCAAAACGTTTATCTCTGTCCATTGCATAATAACGTCCTGAAATACTTGCTACTTTACCGATTCCGATTTCTTTCATTTTATTTAATAATTCTTCAACGAATGAAGCTGCTGAATCAGGGGCTACATCACGTCCGTCTAAAAACGCATGCACATAAACTTCTTCTAATCCCTGCTGTTTTGCCATTTTTAATAAAGCATAGATATGCTCGTTAGAAGAATGCACTCCACCATTTGATAACAATCCCATGATATGGAATTTAGAACCATTGGCTTTCGCATGATCCATTGCTTTAATGAATTTTTCATTTTTGAAGAATTCTCCATCTTCTACTGCTTTATTGATCAATGTCAATGACTGATAAACAATTCGACCGGCACCGATATTCAAGTGACCTACTTCACTGTTTCCCATTTGTCCTTCTGGCAATCCTACCATTTTTCCACTGGCTTTGATCGTTGTTGTCGGATACATTGCCATCAAATCATCAAGTGCTGGTGTATTCGCTAATTTAACGGCATTTCCTGATACTTTAGGGCTTAATCCGTAACCATCTAAGATACACAACACAATTGGTCTTTTTTTCATCAATAATTACCTCCTATATGCTTCATATTATAATCATTTTAACAACAGAATTCAAATATTAAAAGGAAAATACACCGTTATTCAGCCATTATTTTTATGCAACCGTTTACATTATGTTTTTTTATTTTTTCTTTCTTGGTTCTCCCCAAAGATAAATACCGATAAACACTAAAACCAACGGCCAATAATTTTCAAAGAAAGTAGTGAGCTTCTGCAAGATTCCACTAAACTCACTGGTCTGATCCATTGTTAATATAAATCCTAGAATAATTAACATAATTCCTAAGTTTTTTCTGATTTGCATCCTTATCACCCATCTTATCTTAACAGTGAGGATAAAAGAAAAATGTCAAATCATAAATTTGACACTTCTTTTGCGAAAACAAGAAATTTATCCAGTTTGATCCGTTCTTCACCTCGGCGTGAAAAGACACGAATAAAGTGCTCCTGTGTATCGTACTCGAATCGAGCTGAGTGAATCAATGCATTGACATCATCACGGATATATTCAGGAATAACAATATAGCTATTTTCACTCATCTTTCTTAGGAGGACTGCTAAGAGAGCCAATGTAATCTCTAAATCAAAATAGCTTTCTTCCAAGTCCAGTTCTAAATAGTGATCGGCAATAAAATCTTCCCGGTCATAGATCTTATCAATTCGATTCATCACCATCTCTACCTGATTGATATTTGCTTCTACCGCTTCGATAAAGCATTGCTTTTTCATTTTTCTTGTTCTTTTTTGAGTCTCACTCATCTTACTCTCCCCCTAAATGCTGATAATAGAAGATCGCCAGCTGTGTACGATCCCGCAGTTCCAATTTATTTAGTAAAGAACTTAAATAATTGCGGACCGTTCCTTCTGATAAAAACAAAGTCGCCGCAATTTCTTTATTATTAAATCCTTTTGCTACCAAAGTAATAAAATTCAGTTCTTTCTCATTAAGCTCATACTTCTCTATCGCAGAAGGAATCTTATTATCTTTTAAAGTGGGAATCTTAGAAATGATCTCTGTATTAAAAACATTCTGACCGGCAGCAACTGCTTTTAAAGAAGGCACAATACAGTCAAAGTTCTGTTTTAAGATATACCCCTTAATCCCCAGCTTAAAGGCTTCCATGATGTATTCGTCATCTAAAAAAGTCGTTAAAAATAAAATCTTTGCCAATGGATCTGCCGCCAAGATATGCTGACTGGCTTTTACGCCATTCCCCTCAGCCATACGAATATCCATTAGGATGACATCCGGATGCCAAAACTGATAAAGTTCAATGGCTTCATTGCCACTGTGCCCTACTGCCAGCACTTCAATATGATTTGCTTCAATAATCGTCTTTAATGAACTGGTGACTAATGGATCATCATCAATAATAATAATTTTCAAATTACTTTTCCTCCTTTGGTATCGTAATAAAGATTTCAAAACCTGCTTCTGTCTTAAAATTAATATATCCTTTATATTGTTCCACTCGATCACGCATATTTTTTAAACCCATGCCATTTCCCTGAATAGTGCTTGGAGTTCCGTTATCTTTAATAATCAATTGATAAAAAACAGGCTGTTCTCTTAATAAAATATCTATCTTGGTTGCATCGGAATGTTTATAGGTATTATGTATTGCTTCTTTCACAATCGCAATAATCGTATATTTAAGCTGGATATTATCTAAATGTATAATGTCATAAGCAAAATGGATAGAATATTGCGGATATGCTTTAATAATTTTATTTATAGCCACTTCTAAATCCAAAGCATCGTCTTTCATATCATGTACATTGCTGCGAATAGCATCCAATGATTCTGTTAAGGTCTTCTTTAGATTTAACAGCGGTTCTTTTATATTTTCCTGCTGATTAATCGCAATTAATGCGCCAACCTGCAATAAGGAGCTGGATAGTCCGTGACCGGCATGATCATGAATTTCACGGGCAATACGATTACGTTCACTCAAAATCGCTAATTGTACCTCATAATCCTTTTGAACGATCAGATCTCTGTTTTGCTTGGTTAAAAGCATTGAGATTTCCTGACTCTGATCTCGCTGCAAGCGATACAATGCATCTATCTTTTGATGATCTTCATAGCGCTTCTTCAAAATAACTGCCATCATCGCCCCTATCACCACAGCAAATAAAAACAGACCGTCACATAAAAAGATATTCCAGATAAAAGGCAGAGCAAACAAGGTAATTAACCCATGAGACTCTTTTCCAAATAAATCATAGATCGCTAAAGGTAAAAAAGCTAAGAAGCTTTGATTGAAAAAACAGCAGACGCCAATCAGCAAAGGCAATATCCATGAATAGACCTTATCTTCCCATAAATAATATAGACTGCTGAAAATTAAGGCACCCAGTAGTACAACGATGGAATAGAAATCAAGTCCATATAGGAATAACAGGATCCATCCTAATATATAAAAAATACATTTATCCATTATTTTTGTCATGATATGTCCCTCTTTTTCTACTATAACAAACATTCTAGGATTACTCAATTGCTTATTATGACAAATGTCATTTGCGATTATGACTTCCTGCACTTATATATCTTATGTAAAAATAATAAGATAGAAGCATAAGGAGGGATTACCCATGATTATTCATGTTGAACAATTAGTAAAAAGATATAAAGACTTAATAGCCTTGGATCATTTTGATCTGGATGTCCAAGAAGGAGAGGTTCTTGGATTATTAGGTCCTAACGGAAGCGGTAAAACGACAGCCATCAACTGTATGCTTTCACTGCTTAAATATGATAAAGGAACGATTGAATTATTCGGTAAACCGATGAATGCTAATTCATATGATCTTAAACGGGATATTGGATTAGTATTGCAGAATGTAGCAGTATTTGATGAATTAAGTGTGGAGGAAAACATCGATTATTTCTGTGGACTTTATATTCATGATAAAGCAGAGCGACAACGTTTAGTCAATGAAGCCATTGACTTTGTCGAGTTAATTGATTTTAAAAAGTTCAGACCAAAAAAACTAAGTGGGGGATTATTAAGAAGATTAAACATTGCTTGTGGGATTGCTCATCGTCCTAGGCTGATTTTTATGGATGAACCTACCGTTGCCGTAGATCCACAGAGCCGCAACAGCATTTTAAACGGAATTCGCCGATTAAATAAAGAAGGAGCAACCATCGTCTATACGTCTCATTATATGGAGGAAGTAGAGGATATTTGCAGCCATATCGTCATTATGGATAATGGCAAAAAGGTAGCACAGGGAACAAGAGAGCAACTAAAAGCCATGATCTCATTAAAAGAAAAGATTGAGATCGATCAAATCAAATTGACAGATCAGCAGCTCGATGCCATCCGTGATATTGCTAATGTCAGTGAAGTTCAATACTATGGCGATCATTTAGAGGTTAAATGTAATGGCGGTGATCATAACTTAGTAAATTTGTTGGATTACTTCAAAGAAAATAACATAGACTTTGGCATGATCTATTCAAAATTACCGACTTTAAATGACGTATTCTTAGAGATTACAGGTAAAGAATTAAGAGATCAGGGGTGATTAGAATGATGTGGCATTTAATTAAATACCGATTTAAAACTTTGCTTAAAGATAAAAGCCTGTTGTTCTTTTCTATTTTGTTTCCGATTGTGTTAGCGACTTTCTTTGGAATGACTCTAAAAGGAGCTTACAATGTAGAAACATTAAAACCGGTAGATGTGGCAATCGTGTTAAACGATAATTATAACCAGGATCAAGCATTTCAGGAATTTGTTAAAGCGATATCTCAGGAAGACGGGTTACTTTTACCTCACTACGTCAGTGAAGAAGAAGCAGAATCACTTTTGGAAAGCGGCGATGTAAAAGGGATTATCACTAAAACAGAGAGTATTAAATTAACGGTGAAAGCTTCCGGAATCGATCAAACAATACTTAAAACAGTCACTGACGAATATTTAGTTAAAAGTCATATGATTGAAAATATATTAGCCAATGGAGCAGATTTCCAGCAGCTGATGGCATCAATGAATGAAACAACGGATTATTTACAGTCTAATTCGGCAGACAATGTTAATTTATCTTATATCTTTTTCTACACGATCATTGCCATGACCTCACTTTATGGAGGAAACTGGTATATGCGATGCATCTGTGATACAACCGCCAATCTGAGTGACCGCGGTGTTCGCTTTAACGTATCCCCAGTAAAAAAATCACAGGCTTTGCTTTGTGATTTCATAGCGGCAAATATTATTCAGTTTTTTTCCATGGTTATTCTTCTGGCTTATCTAATCTTTGTGATTGGCATTGATTTTGGCAGTCAGATTCCGCTGATTTTCCTTACTATTTTAGGCGGAAGTCTTGCCGGAAGTGCATTAGGAAGTCTGATCAGTGCCATCGGAACACAATCTTATCAGATTAAAACCAGCTTACTGGTTGGACTGACAATGCTGATGTCATTTTTATCGGGAATGATGATGGTGGAAGTAAAATATTATATTCAGATGTATGCACCGATGATCGCTAAAATTAATCCTGCCAATATGATTACCGATGCCTTTTATTCACTCTATTATTATGGCGGAGGATCACGCTTTTATATGAATATCGCATCCCTCTTCATTTTTTCAGGAATTCTTTATCTCATCAGCTTTGTTATTCTAAGGAGGAAACAATATGACAGTTTATAAACTCTACTTAAAATTAATCCGTCGTAATTTTAAATCCATCCTTCTGTATTTATTTATCTTTGTCGGTATCTTCTTCATGTTTGTAATAATTAATTCAAACAATAAAACAACGAATAGTTTTAAAGAAGTAAAACCGACGATTGCCTATATCGATGAAGAACAAAGTAATCTCTCAATGAATTTAAAAGATTACTTAGCAACAATAACTAAAATCTCTGATATTGATTCGGCTGAATCAGGAAAAGACGCTCTTTTCTTTGGTGATATTGCCGCCTGCATTACCATTCCTGATGGATTTAGTGAACATTTCAATAATCAACAGGTGACAAATATTCAGATCGAACAGCGTGAAGACGAAAGCAATGCCATGCTGGTACAGCAATATGTCAATAGCTATCTGCAGTCTGTCAGCACCTATCAAAAAAATACAACCTTAAGCTTAGATGAGATTCATGCTAAGATTCTAGATGATCAATCGAATAAAACAGAGGTAGCATTTGCTATTGCAGATCCCGAAACCGCTAATGATGATGTTATCTTACGTCAATTATTCTTCAATTACTTATCCTTTATTTGTTTAAGTGTAACAATCTTAATGGTAGGGGTAGTGATGCACAGCATGAATAACAGTGAAATACGAAAAAGAAATTTAGCTGCACCAATTAAAAGTCTTTCTATGAACATTCAAATGGTTCTAGGAAACCTTACTTTTTCAATCGGACTATGGGTTCTCTTTATGATAATCATCTGTGCTTTTAGTAATAATATGTTCAGTTTGATCGGCTTTACTTATATGTTAAACAGTCTTGTTTTCTTCCTTGTCGCTTTAAGTATTGCGTTCTTAGCCGCTAACTTAATTGTCAACACGGCACACCCCACAGAACTTCTCAGTGCAATTACCAATATCTTAGGATTAGGAATGACATTCCTTGGCGGTGCCTTTGTGCCTCAGAAGTTAATCAGTGATTCAGTCTTAGCAATTTCCCGCTTTACTCCTACTTACTGGTATGTATTAGCTAATGATAAACTGGTCGATCTAAGTCAGCCTACTTTGGAAATCTTCCAATATATTGGCATCCAGTCTTTATTCGCTGTTGCCTGTTTTATTCTAAGTATGGTAGTTTATAAAAATAAACGTGTACAAGAAAGTATATAGTAAAAGATATAGCGAAATGTGAAGGGCTCCCAAAAAGTTAGACCAAAAATCTAATCGATTGAGAGTAGTTCAATAGCTATATCTTTCTTTGTTTGTTTTAACCATCAATTTATTTGATCGCCAGCAATTTTTTAATATCCTCAACATGGTCTACAGAAGTGACTCGATAGTGTATCCAGCCGCCATTTCCGCAAGGAAAGCGGTTATCGATATACTCCTGAGTATACTTTTGCAGTTCAGGATAAATCGATTGATATTGCCGATCAGATAAACGCATCATGATAGTAAATGCATTATTTTCCGCAAAAACATTGCAGATTAGCTTCGTCTTTACTTTCCAAGCAACACCCCATCCATAGCTATTGCCATAAGGAAAGACTATTTTCTTTACAATTCCTTCCTTTTTAGAGAGCCAGGCATTCAATTCGATAAATAAAGCTTTCTGCTTACCACAGTATGCTGCCATTTCATCAAATGTCGGCGTTACTGTCTTATCCAGCATTCTCTCATACATGTTCTTTTCCTCCTAAAACTTTGCATTGTACATACGTTTTTAAATAAGTCCCTGGCTTGATAAGAATTTTTCAAATCTTTTTTCACTCATAATCTCATTGGTTATAAATTCACCGTTATAAAATAAAGTATATGTCGTAAACGGGGTTGGTGCCGTCTGTGCTTCAACTGTCGTAGTTATCTCATGAATCGTTAGGTTCTGTCCATGTTTAGCGGCACATTCTTTCAATACAGGCACGTATTTATCGGTATGAGGACATTGACGTGTGTAGTAAAGAACAATCCCCATCTCCTCAATTTTACCTGTTTTAACGCAGTCTGCAAACTTAGGCATCGGTACTTCCTCATTAAAAGGAAGATAATATAAAATAAAATCATTAGGAACTTCATCGGCAATCAAGAATCCCTTATATTTCATATAATCCGGATCGGACAAATAACCACGTTTCTTTTTTGATGAAATAATGGTAACCCCGCATTTCTCTTTTTGCTTTGCATCTTCAATGCAGTATGCTAATAACTCATTGGCATATCCCTGTCCTTTAAACTGACCGGACACCCAAAAACAGTTGATATGCATATATCCCTCTGCCATAATCGGATACCATGCCTTTTCTGATGGAATATATTCGATAAAAACTTTTCCCCGTGTATCTAATTTCCTAAAAACCAATCCCTCTTTAAAACGTTCGCTTAACCATGCTTTTTTTGAACCCACACAGTTTTCCTTTTTTTTATCAGATATCGCACAACAAATATGTTCCTCTTTAATATTATGTTCATCAACAGTGATAAAGTTCATTTCAATAACCTCCTTTATACTTTACATTATACATGGGATAACCTGACAACAGATTGTCTAGTTATAAATTTAAGCTCATTAAATATTCATCTTCATAATGTCCATCACGATACTTAAAGGATTTTTTTCTTAACCCATACGCTTCAAATCCTAATTTTTTATATAAGCCAATGCCTCTTTCATTGCTCGCTACTACTTCTAATTCCAATTGTTCATAACCCATTTCTTTTGCTTTATTTATTAAAGCCCGAGTAATGGCACTCCCAATGCCTAATCCCCAATACGCTTTTTGAATAGACACCCCAAACACTGCCCGATGCTTTCCGCGGTCACAGCTTCCAACCGGATCAATTCCACCATTGGCAACAATCTTTCCCTCCACTTCGGCACAGATCATCAGACTTCTAGGCTCTTTTTCAACTTTAGCCAAATAGCTTTCTTCCATCTGTATTGTCATTTTAATTTCATCCGGATAACGCAGCATAAAATCGGTTTCTCCCGATGTAATCACAAGATGATGCAAAATGCTTTTAGCATCCTGTGCCGTAGGATGACGCAGCAGGCACTCTCTTCCATCTTTTAATTGAATAGGTTGTTTATAAATCATAAAGAACCCTCCCTTTTCAAAAGTATAACATATAATAAAGACTATTATATACAAAAAGAAAAGATAGAGTTTTCACTCTATCTCAGTCTATTATCCTAAGTTTTCGATCATTGCGATATAAGAATCAGCAACTAATGAAGCTCCACCAACTAATGCTCCATCAATATCAGGCTGTTCCAATAAAGTTTTGATTCCTTCAGGTTTAACAGATCCACCGTATTGGATACGTACAGCGTCTGCTGCTTCCTGACCAAATAATTTAGCAAGTTCATCACGGATGATAGCACATACGTTTTGAGCAATTTCGTTTGTCGCTGTTTTACCAGTTCCGATTGCCCAAACAGGTTCATAAGCGATGACAACTTTTTTGATGCAGTTAGGACATACATCTTTTAAAGCTGCTGCTGTTTGAGTTCTTACAACGTTTTCAGTTTCGTTTGCTTCAAATTGTTCTAAAGTTTCCCCTACACAAACAATTGGAGTAAATCCATTTTTTAATGCCTGTAATGTTTTAGCGTTTACTGTTTCATCAGTTTCACCAAAATACTGTCTTCTTTCAGAATGCCCTAGAATTACCCATTCAATTCCGATTTCTTTCAACATATCTGCACTAACTTCACCTGTATAAGCTCCGTTATCTTTGAAATGCATATTTTCAGCAGCAATATTTAAATTGCTTGCTAATTCTTTTGCTTTAGCTAACGCTAAATAAGGAACACCGATTCCCCAATCCGCATTATCCTTTACTTCTTTATCAACTGCATTGATGAATTCAATTGTTTCAGCAATTGTTTTATTCATCTTCCAGTTACCAAAAATGACTGGTTTTCTCATTTTATTTCTCCTTATGCTTTCTTCTTATTTATCATCAATAGCGGCAATACCAGGTAATACTTTACCTTCCATGTATTCTAATGAAGCTCCGCCACCAGTTGAAATATGAGATACTTTATCCGCATATCCTAATTGCATAACTGCAGCAGCTGAATCTCCACCACCGATAATTGTATTGCATTCAGGTAAGTTAGCCAATGCTTCACATACAGCGACAGTTCCTTTAGCAAATGGTTCTAATTCGAATACACCCATTGGTCCATTCCAGATGACTGTTTTAGCACCTTCTAATTCTTTTTTGAATAATTCGATAGATTTAGGTCCGATATCCAATCCTAAATATCCATCAGGTACATCTTCACCACATTCTTTGATGTCTCCATCTGTACCGAATTTATCTGAACAGATAGAATCGATTGGTAAGATTAATTTTCCTTTACCTTCTTCAATGAATTTTTTAGCCATTTCTACTTTATCATCTTCACATAAAGAGTTACCGATAGAATGTCCCATTGCTTTAGCGAAAGTATAGCACATACCTCCACCAACAATAACTTTATCTGCAACTTTTAATAAGTTTTCAATAACACCGATCTTATCAGATACTTTAGCTCCACCTAAGATTGCTACTAAAGGTCTAACTGGATCATTAACAGCTTTACCGATATAAGCGATTTCTTTTTCTACTAAGAAACCTGCTGCTGAAGGTAAATGAGCTGGGATTCCTGCTGTAGAAGCATGTGCTCTATGCACTGAACCGAATGCATCTTCAACAAATACATCCCCTAATGAAGCCCAGTATTTTCCTAATTCAGGATCATTTTTACTTTCCCCTGCTTCATAACGTGTATTTTGAACCAAAATAACATGTCCGTTATCCGCTTTAGCGATTGCTTCTTCTAAAACCGGTCCTCTTGTAGCATCTACGAATTCCACTTCTTTACCTAATAATTTAGATAAAGCAGGAGCTACGACAGCTAAGTTATTTTTAGCTTTGTCTTCTTCTGTTTTTACTTTACCTAAGTGAGAGAATAAGACAACTGCTTTTGCTCCGTTATCGATCAAGTATTTAATAGTTGGCAATGCTTGAACAATACGGTTATCATTAGTGATTTCTCCAGTAGCTTTATCTCTTGGTACGTTGAAGTCAACACGAACTAAAACTTTTTTTCCTAATACGTCAATATCTTTGATTGTTTTTTTATCCATTGTAAAATCCCTCCATGCAAGAATTATACCAAAATTAGCGGTTGATGTAAATTTCTTTTACCACTTTTCACAAGGTTTTGCGCCTTTTGTCAAGCTATTTTAATAAAAATAAAAAGTATTCTGAATTTCCTGTTTTTCTTATTCTTTAGCACCTTTATGAAATAGATTCATATACTACATTGAGGTGGTCACATGTTCTATTATGATTATTATATGCGCGGGTGTTTCTATCAAGATCTTGCAACGATTCCAACCCTCCAGCGGCAAAAAGCCCAGCTGATCGATTTAAGAAGCAGCACTGCTTTTGAGCATGCCCATATTCCCGGTTTTATAAATATTCCCTATTCCCAAATTTACCAGCAGCTCCAATATATTGATAAGCGTTATCCGGTTTACTTTCTATGCGATAACGGACAAAAAAGCGAAATTGTTGCCAGTGATCTGTGTGCCCATGGATATCAAGCCTATTCATTTATTGGCGGCTATAACCATTATCACTATCAAATAGACCAATCTCTTTATTAAAGACATCTTAGGATGTCTTTTTATTGACAAGTATACTTGGCATAGAGGTGAATTATATGATACAAGAAGAAATACTTAGAAGAAGCCTCAGTGAAAGAAATGATGTACGCAGTCAATGCACTGATATAGGTATTCTTTTTTGCGATCAACTTTGAATCCACCCGTTTCAAGCATAATAAGACCTTGATTGTAGCCAGTGTCTGCGGTCTTATGACCGCTATCATTGCTATCATTCGTTACTTCAATATTTTATTAGGATAAATCTATGGAAAATAATCTGATCCTTAAAAACCGGCTTAAAACAGTCCGTACACAAAAAAATCTATCACAGAGTCAGTTGGCAGAATTAGTCGGAGTATCTCGCAATACGATCAGTTCGATCAAAACCGGACAGTTTAATCCTACCGTCAAATTAGCCTTAATTCTTTGTATTGCCTTGGATAAAAAATTTGAAGAACTCTTTTATTTTGAAGATATTTAAAAACACTGGGCCTTAACTCAGTGTTTCTTAATTCGTTTTAGATTATATAAATTTGAGGCTCCCGTAACACCGCCAGCCAACAGACTGCCTAAGCCAAAAGTGCTTCCTTGAATTAGCCCCCATATTCCCACTCCGATCAAAATGCCGCCAACACCAATCCCAACTGTTGAACCAGCTCTGGCAACCTTTACATTTGGATAAGTTCCTGCAATGGCACGTTTGGATAAATCTTTCATTTTTTTATTATGTTCTTTTATATCTAACATTTTTATTCTCCTTATTCAAAGATGTCCTCAATCAAATGATCAATCATAAAATCAAATACCGCTTCAGGTTCGGACAGCATTTCATCTTTCTGTACAATCGTATTCAATGTTGCCGAAAGAATTGAAATCGCTAAATTCTCTTCGATCTTCAGCTTTAAAAACGGCTTATTCAGCATAAATTTAGTTCCTACATAACTGTTTTCATTCAGCTGCTGACGTTGATTATCGCTCAATTTATTGATAAAGCTTAAAAAATCAGGACTTTTATTATCGTACATAAATGGGTGTGTAACATACTCTGCATAAATTTCTTTTAGCGCCGTAGCAACTCCGTATTTACTTTGATCTTGTTCAAGACGGCTTTCTACCGTTTGATACAGATTTTCTTGAATTTGTACGATTACCTCATAAAATAAAGCTTCTTTTGTTTCATAGAAATGATAAAAGGATCCTTTCGCAATACCGATATTTTGACACAGCATATCAATGCTGGTTTTTTTATATCCAAATTTCTGCCAGCAGGCTTTGCATTCATTAAACAATTTTTGTTTTACTCTCTTTTTTTCTTCTTCACTAAATCCCTTTGGCATGGTCCCCCTCTTCTCTGTGACTATTATATTCATTTAAGTCACATATATCATATAGCTAAAATGTATTTTTGTCAACTAAGAAAAAACCAGTTGAATGAATCAACTGGCTATCTGAATCCATATTGAGTATGAGGAACATAGGGGGCTTCTAAATATTGAATATCCTCTTTCGTAAGCCGGATATCGAATGCTTTGATCGCTTCTTCTACATATTGAATTTTGGAAGCTCCGACTAATGTGCTGGTCACATAAGGTTTTGAATAAACCCAACTCAAAGCGATCTGGCTGGCAGAAACTTCATAGCGCTTAGCTAATTCATGGACACGTTTTATAATCTCACGATCACTTTCCAACTGATACTCATTCTGCAATGCTCCGACACCATCGCTTCTTGGCGCATCGGCTGCTTTTACCAAAGCTCCATGAGCTAACGGTGACCAAGGAGTAATCGCAATATTTTCATACTGACACATTGGGATCATTTCCTTTTCTTCCTCACGATAAAGCAGATTATACATATCCTGCATGCTGATGAATTTAGTCCAGCCATGCTTTTCAGAAATACTGTTAGCTTTGATAAACTGCCAAGCATACATGCTGGATGCACCGATATATCTTACTTTTCCCATTCTGACAAGATCGTTCAAGGCTTCCATCACTTCTTCAATCGGTGTCGTATAGTCCCAGCGATGAATGATATACAGATCTAAATAATCGGTTTGCAGTCTCTTTAATGTTTTATCAATCTCTGTAAAGATTGCTTTTCTTGATAATCCTTTTGCATTGGCACCATCAAACATTGGATAATACAGCTTGCTTGCGATGACAACTTCATCACGATTAGCAAAATCTTTTATAGCCCGACCAACAATCTCCTCACTCGCACCTAATGAATAATAGTTGGCTGTGTCAAAAAAGTTAATACCTTGTTCTAGTGCATATTTAATAATCTTTCTAGCTTCTTCTTCATTCGTTTTTCCGGGAACTCCACCCCGATCCATTTCTCCAAATCCCATGCAGCCTAAACATATTTTTGATACTTTTAGTCCCGTTTTTCCTAGATTAACATATTCCATAATTATCGCTCCTTTGCTTCATTTACATTCCCACTTTAGCATTTGGAGTGCGCTCCAAGTCAATAGACTTTTTTAAATAAATCATTACTCATATTTTTTACCTGTAAGATAAGTCACTATGACTAATCCTCCCAAACAGATCCAGATCAGCGGCATTTTAATTTGTTCCCATAAGACCAAATCGGATACATGAATAACGATCAAACAAATGAGCGGATATAAAACAGCAATCGATAAGGTTCCTATTTTTAATAATCGGCAGATAAAGCTCCAATTACTGTTGTTGAAGGATAATCCCGGCATGTGCATTCTCACTATCCCCTGTGTGTAATAGTTTACTTTATTTTGATCGTAATAACCCGGCAGCAAGTCTTTCGCAAAAAAACAGAACCAGCCGCCAAATGCCAGCATTAGTCCGATCATGACCAATACATCATTGCGCAGCTCATCAAGTGTCATATTGGACATAAGCAAAAGAATAACTTCCCCAACAGAAAGAATAATGCAAAGCATATAAGCCAATATCCAGTTTCTTTTCTGCTGTTTTAAAGTTTCTTGAATTTTTAAGTCAAGCGATCCTGCCCCTATCCCTTCTACTTCACTTGCATCAAAAGGTTCGTCTTTAATGATTCTTTCTCCTCGCAATAATTCGGTTACCGTTACCTCCAATATTTCCGCAATTGGAATCAGCAGGGCGATATTAGGCATACTTAATCCTCTTTCCCATTTACTCACCGTTTTATCTGTTACGTATAATTGTTCTGCTAATTCTTTTTGCGTAAGATTTTTCTCTTTTCTGATTTCTGATACAAATTGACCAAATCTTTCATTACTTACCTGCTCCATACTTGTCCCTCCTGTTTCCATACTAGCGTGTCGATGTTTATAAATCAATCGACTGTCAGTAGAATAAGAAAAAACAGCCAATCACAAAAGTGCGGCTGCATATCTTCAATTATAATGTCACCTCATTAATGATATTGATGGCATTTAAGGTTCTTGGAAACCCAATGTAAGGAATACACTGGGTAATGGCTTCAATCAACAATTCTCGGCTATTGCCTACACGGATATTGGCTCCTACATGACTGCGAAGCTGATTTTCGCAGCCACCTAAAGTCGACAGCATTATAAACGTAATAAGCTCACGCTGTTTCAAGTCCAATCCCGTTCTTGTATAAAAATCACCAAAGCAATATTCAGATAAATAGTTTTGAATATGCTTTAATTCCTTTGGTGCCTGATCGTGTCCGCTTTGTATAGCTTCTTTTGTAAAAGCTTCACTTTGAACCTCAAATCCTTTTTCAAAACGAGTTTCATCAGTCACTGTTTTTTGAGAACATAAAGGAAGTTCAATAGAGTAATCAATAAAAATTTGATTAACGACTCTTAAAGCTTCAGTAACCTTTCCAACACCGATATAGGGTGTACACTGATATACTGCTTCTTTGATCGCAATCGGCGAAAGGTCACAGTTCAGCCCCGCCACAACATGTTCCTTTAATGTTTCTAAAGTATGATTGGTTGTATTGGCAACAATCGCAATTAATTCTCTTGTCTTTAAATCCAGTGTTCCATGCTGATAAACGTTCCCATATATAAAATCTTTCATGATCTGCTGATACTCTTTATCATAATCTAAGGGACCTGCATGCAATGTATCATATAATTTCTGTGCTTTTTCTGATCTTTCCATTTTATCTCTCCTTTTGCAGTGTATAAATCAAATAATCAATTGAATTGATGTTTTTTTGACCATCATGTATATTTTTTAAAAGTCTTGATCTTTCTTTTTCTAAAATCTTTACCTTCTCCTGTCTGCTGCAGATCGGCAAATCTAAATAATTAGAAATAGCAGATAGAGTAAATCCAGCATTTTTCAAGGTCATAATCAGACTTAAACGATGAATATCCTCATCAGAGTATTCACGTCTTCCATTTATTCTTTGAACATGATCAAACAGTCCTGAGCGTTCATAATACCGAAGTGTTGATATAGAGATTCCAAAGTTTTTGCTTACTTCACTTATTTTCAATGATTAATCCTCTTTTTATTTTAATAAGGCGTACACTTCATCACTGACTGCTTCCAACCATTCATTGCTGGCATTTTCTGCTGGAATCTCAATAGCTAAATGAGCAAACATACTGTCTTTAGCAGCACCATGCCAATGTTTCACTTCAGCCGGGATATTCACGACATCTCCAGGATTAAGCTCCTGTGCTGGTTTTCCCCACTCTTGATAATAGCCTCTGCCATTTGTCACTAATAAAATCTGTCCGCCACCATGATGGATATGCCAATTATTGCGGCAGCCTGCTTCAAATGTTACATTGGCGACTCCAACACCACCATTTCTAGCCAGCATATTCAGATAGCTTTGTCCGATGAAGTATTTCGCATATGCATCATTTTTCTCACCAATACCAAACAAACTCTTTAATTCAGTCATAAATAATCTCTCCTTTTTATTCTGTTTATTTTCTACACTTTTATCTTATGACGAAAAGCAATGATTGTCTAATGCCTATAATTTATCTTAATCCATGCATTTTAAGCATTAAAAAGGTTTATCCATAACAGAATAAACCTTACTGTTTGATAAGCTGATGAACAAGTTCTAAAAAGCGTTTCATGATTGGCGTAAGTACCTGATGCTTTTTCCATACCAACACCGTATTTGAAACAATTGCAGGTGAAAAGGGAATAAAGCGCATGTCTGTATGATAACGCTCAGTTAAAGCACCTTCGATAGCAATGGCTCCACCCATCTCGTTTTTAAGAATGGCAATGATATTGGAAATCAAATTATAGGATGCCATGAACTGATATTCTCCATAACAGCCTTTTGCCCAGCTTTCCAATTCATTCTTAATGATTGTCCGACGATCATTAAAAAACAGAGGAACCCCGATCAAATCTTTAGGCAACAAAGTCTCTTTATTAGCGATCGGATGAAGCTGATCGACAATCAGTCCCCATGGATCCTGATAGGGAAGACGAATGAAATCAAATTCTTCGATGTCAATCGGTTCAAGCAGGATACCTACATCCAAGATTCCCTGGTTTAGTTTTTCTTTTACTAAATTTGCTTCTCCAGTATAAAAATCATATGTCACCAAAGGATACTGAGAAGAAAAGGAATGAATGATATTTGGCAGGAAATGATAAGAAGCACTGCTTTCTGCTGAACCAATGGAAATCTGACCTATCAGCTGTTCAAGTTCATTTGTCATTTCTCGCTCTGTCTTACTGACGAGATCTAAAATTTCTTCTGCCCGCCTTCTAAAAAGCATACCTGCTTCGGTCAACTGAATACCCCGTTTTCCTCGAATAATCAGCTGCTGTCCGAATTCTTCTTCTAATGACACTAGCTGTCGGCTTAAAGTTGGCTGCGTAATATGAAGAAGTTCAGCACTGCGGGTAATATTTTTCTCTCTGGCAATGGTTAAAAAGTATTCTAATAAGCGTGTTTCCATTTCATCATCTGCCTCCTTTTAATTTATTATAAGGGATTTATAATCAGATATCAAAAGATAATAAAAGCTAAAAGCACTAAGCTCTTAGCCAATAATTATAAAACAAATTTTTCAATGGCTTCCTTAACAGCTCCTTGATCGTAGTCATTTTCTGTCACATATTGACAGAGTTCTTTGATATCTCCTTCTGCACAAGGCACACAGATGCCTAAAGCTGCTTCTTTGATCATATCCACATCGTTATAATTATCACCGATCGCAATCGTTTCATTCATATCAATGCCTAGATATTCGGATAGCCAGCGCAAGGCAAAGCCTTTACTTACACCAATCGCATTAAATTCTAAATAGCGATAAGAAGAATAGCTTGCGCAAACGCCGATTCTTTCTATATCTTCCAACAGATCCTGTTCAATACTTTTTAATAACGGCATATTTGGACGTACATACAATAGTTTAGCGATCTGGTCATCCTTTAAAAAGTCCATATTAAATTCATCAATAATTTTAAAAGGTGCTTTCTGTGCGGTTTTTCTTTCTACTTCGGTAGGGTCTGCATTAAATAAATAACACATACTGGTAGTAAAAATCATCACACAGACATCATAATTCTTCGCTAATTCAAATAGTTCCTTTGCTTGTTCAAACGAAATACCTTGAAAGTGAAGAACTTTATCATCTTTATTTTCCATGATTAAAGCACCATTAAAACAGATTGAATATTGTTCTTCTTTCTGATAAGTTCCGATCTCTTGTAAAATCTCCTGAATCATATTATAAGCACGCCCTGTAGCAGGGACAAATTTTAATCCTTTTGCCTGTGCCTTTTTGATTGCCTCTGCATTCTCTTTAGGAACATGGTGATTCACTAACAGTGTTTCATCCAAGTCTGATAACATTAATTTATACATATCCTTCCTCCTATTGCTTTCATCATAATATAAAGAAAGTAAAAAGTCACTCTTTTTCACTTATAAGAAAAGGAGGTTCCCCTCCTAATCTAAGTCTTCTCCATTGCTGGCAATCACCTTTTTATACCAGTTAAAAGAATCCTTTTTCATTCGTTTAAACGTTCCCTTACCTTCATCATCAACATCAACGTAAATAAATCCGTAACGTTTACTCATTTCACCGGTTCCGGCTGAAACTAAGTCGATGCAGCCCCAAGTGGTATATCCCAATAAGTCCACCCCATCCTTTTCGATGGCTTTTTTTAATTCTTTAATATGACGACGTAAATAATCAATACGGTCAGTATCATGTATTTGCCCGTCTTCAATATAATCGACATCTCCGTACCCGTTTTCCACAATGAATAACGGAATACGATAAGTCGTATAGATTTCATTCAACAGAATGCGCAGTCCTACCGGGTCAATATTCCATCCCCATTTACTTTCTGCTAAATATGGATTTTTCATACCTCCGGCAATATTTCCCACCGACTGCTCTGATTGATCATCAGGATGGGTTGTAATCGTGACACTTTGATAATAGCTAAATGAGATAAAATCAATTGTTCCTTTTCTTAACGCTTCTTCATCTTCTTTGGTAATATCTAAAGTAATGCCTTTATCTTGTAAAATAGCTTTACATTTTGGTGTATATTCCCCTTTAACCATTACATCATTAAAGTAAAAGAAGAACTGATCTTTCATTTTTTGTACTAATAAATTATCCTGTGGATCACAGGTTCCAGCATAAACACTGGCAGCCGCCAACATATTTCCTACTTTTAAGTTAGGATCGATGGAATGTGCCAAAGCCACTGCTTTTGCCCCTGCCACAAAGGCATGATGCAGTGCTTGAAACAGCTTCTTTTCATAATCCTCATTCTTTTCTAAAATCATTCCTAATGCTGAATAAGTAGAATGCAATGCCAGGTTGATTTCATTGAAAGTCAGCCAGTATTTTACTTTTGTATGATAACGTTCAAAGATGACTTGACAGTAATTCATGAAATAATCTATCATTTCACGACTTTCCCAACTATTGCATTTCTTCATTAATCCATAGGGACTTTCATAATGGGAAATGGTCACCATGGGTTGGATATTGTATTTCAAACACTCATCAAATACATCATCATAAAATTTCAATCCTTCTTCGTTAGGTTCCGTCTCATCGCCATTAGGAAAAATTCTTGACCAGTTAATTGATAAACGGAACATCTTGAATCCCATTTCTGCAAACAGGGCAATATCTTCTTTATAGTGATGGTAAAAATCGATGGCTTTATGACTTGGATAATATAATGTTTCATCAATTTCCGGAGTAAACCCTCTTTTCTTGTCTTTACTTCCAGCTAAACGGAGATCTGCGATACTTAAACCTTTTCCATCTTCTTGATAAGCTCCCTCACATTGGTTAGCCGCTACAGCGCCTCCCCATAAAAAATCTTTACTTATACTCATTCGTCTCTTCCTTTCTATTTTTCTTTTAGTTATACTTATTATAGAAATGAATCTACTGTAAAACAAACATTAAAACAACTAAAATCTGTTGGATAATCAACAGATTACAATGAATATGTTGAAAAGGATGAGAAGATATGAAAGAAGATCGCCGTATTCAAAAAACTAAACAAGCCTTAATTAATGCGTTTGGCGCTTTAGTAAAACAACATGAAGGCTATCACATGACAGTAAAAGAATTATGCGAAAAAGCCAATATTAACCGCAGTACCTTTTACTTATACTATCAAGATCTCAATGATTTCTTAGATCAGCTGCAAGATACGGTTGCCCAAGAAGTCGCCAAAATCATCAATACCTATCATCATCCCAAGATTCCTATGATCCAAAATCGTGAGATGATCTTAGCCTTATTTACCTATTTTGAAGAAAAACAGTATTTTATGCAGGCAATCCTGACTCGTTCAGTCTTACGTCGTGCCATCATTGAACATTTTTGTTTTATTTTAGAAAACGAACAAATCTTTAAAGACTATGAAAACGAAGATTTAATGATCCCATATATTACTTATGGCTTTATTGGTCTTGTCAATAAGTGGCTGAATACAAAAAAAGAATCTCCGGAAGAAATGACAGAGATTACCCTTGATTTTTTTAACGGACAATTCCATAAAAAGGAAAAAGGATGAGAGTTCTCATCCTTTTAGCTTGTCTGCAATTATTTACTTAATTCAGAGAAATATTTGATTGTTCTAACCATGTTAGAAGTGTATGAATTTTCATTATCATACCATGCAACAACTTGAACTTCAGTAGTTCCGTTTTCGCAGTCTTTAACCATAGTTTGAGTAGCATCGAATAATGATCCGTAGTTGATTCCAACGATATCAGAAGATACTAATTGTTCTTCAGTATAACCAAATGAAGGGTTAGATGCTGCTTTCATAGCTGCATTGATTTCTTCAACAGTTACTGTTCCTTCAACTACTGCAGTTAAGATAGTAGTAGATCCTGTAGGTACAGGTACACGTTGAGCTGAACCGATTAATTTTCCATTTAATTCAGGGATTACTAATCCGATTGCTTTAGCTGCACCAGTAGAATTAGGTACGATGTTTACAGCAGCTGCACGAGCTCTTCTTAAATCACCTTTTCTATGAGGTCCGTCTAATACCATTTGGTCACCAGTATAAGCATGAACTGTTAACATGATACCAGATTTGATTTTAGCTAAATTGTTTAAAGCGTTAGCCATAGGAGCTAAACAGTTTGTTGTACAAGAAGCTGCAGAGATGATTGTATCATCAGCAGTTAAGATGTTTTCATTTACACCAAATACAACTGTTGGTAAGTCATTTCCAGCTGGAGCTGAGATAACAACTTTTTTAGCACCTGCATCGATATGTGCTTGTGATTTAGCTTTAGATACATAGAACCCAGTACATTCTAATACTACGTCTACACCTAATTCTCCCCAAGGTAATTTTGAAGCATCAGCTTCTGCATAGATCTTAATTGTTTTTCCATCTACAGTGATTGAATCTTCACCAGCAACAACTGTGTCACCTTTTTCGTATCTACCTTGTGCTGAATCATATTTTAATAAATGAGCTAACATTTTAGGATTAGTTAAATCGTTGATAGCTACTACTTCGTAACCTTCTGCTCCAAACATTTGTCTGAATGCTAGACGTCCGATACGTCCAAAACCATTAATTGCAACTTTTACTGCCATTAAAAAATTCCTCCTTATATTTGTATATACATATTATAAGCCACCAATCAAATAAAATCAACACATGAAACCACTTACATGTGAAATTGTTAACTTTTTAGCATGAATATTTTTTTTATTTAGAACTATAATTTAAACATGGAGGTACGAATACATGCAAATCATTCCAACTGTTATTGAGAAAACAGAAAGATCGGAACATGCTTACGATATTTTTTCGAGATTATTAGAAGAAAGAATCATTATACTGACAGGAGAAATCAATGATCAGCTCGCCAGCAGCATTGTTGCTCAGCTACTTTATTTAGATTCTAAAAGCTCTACTCAGCCCATTTATATGTATATCAATTCACCGGGCGGATCAATCAGCTCCGGTTTTGCCATCTATGATACAATGAATTTAGTGAAGTGTGACGTTTCTACCATTGCGGTAGGGATGTGTGCCAGCATGGCAGCTTTTTTATTGTCTTCGGGAACACCGGGAAAACGTCATGCCCTGCCTAACAGTGAGATCATGATTCATCAGCCTTTAGGCGGATTTAACGGACAGGCCAGCGATATTGAAATTACTGCCAAACGCATTCTCAGACAAAAGCAGCATTTAAATGAATTACTGGCTAAACAAACATCAATCCCTTTAAAACAGATTGAAATCGATACTGATCGTGATCATTTTATGACGGCTAAAGAAGCATTGGATTATGGCATTGTCGATGAAATTATTGATCAATAAAGAAAACTGCGCCAATTGACGCAGTTATTTTAATTGCTGAGCTATTTTTGCCATGCTTTGGTAATGCTCCTCTAAAAAATCCTGATAGCCGCAGTAATGCTGATCAAAGTAAGTGATACTTAATCGTTTGCAGTTGCCGTGACAGATATTTTTAAATTTGCATTCAACGCAGCGATCGCATTGCGGATGCGGCTGAGCTAAGAAGTCTTTCATCGCCTTGCTCTGACGAATCTCAGCGAAGCTGGAATCTTTGATATTACCGGTATCATATTCATCTAATACATAAAAATCACAGGGGTATACATGCCCGTTTGACTCAATGACATATTGTGGCAAGCACTGTCCCAGCATCCCGCACTGCTGTGGCGGAACGCCTTTAAACATCAAAATCAGATTATCAAAAAGTGTCACTGACATATAATCCCCTTTTAGATAGTCCGCTTCCCATAAGCGATAGAATATCTTATAGAATTTAGCGAAACCCTGCGGTGTTAATTTATAAGGGTCCTTTTCATTATCCAGTCCCGGCAGACAGGGAATCAGCTGCACATATTTAAATTTCTGTTCTTTAAAAAAGCGATAAAGCTTTTCCGGATGCTTAGCCAAGGGCTGAGATAAAACCGTCAGAATATTATAGTCAATCTGATATTTTTTCAAACGTTCTATGCCTGTCATGATCGTTTTAAAGGTCGGCTTATTGGCATTGGTCAAACGGAAATAGTCATGATTTTCACGATACCCATCTAAGGATACACCCACTAAAAAATGATACTTTTTAAACAGCTGACACCATTCTTCTTCTAATGATACTCCATTGGTCTGAATGGCATATTGAATCGTCTGATTAGATTTTTTATGTAAAGAAACATAATCTGTAAATTTCACAAAGTAGTCAAGACCGGCAACTGTCGGTTCTCCCCCTTGAAAAGCAAAGGTAATTGTCGCTTCATTTTCAACCACTAAGGCACGATCAATTAAAGTATAGAGCGTATCATCGCTCATTACTCCATTAGATATGACTTCCCGATGCTCACTGACATCATGGTAAAAACAATATTTACATTTCAAATTACATAAAGATGATGCCGGTTTGATTAGATAACTATAATATTCCATATGTATACTCCTATCTTCTTAAAAAAGCTTGCACTCTATTATAGACGCTGCATAGATTAGCCCCTAAAACTGTACTGCTAAATAATTTGAGCCCTGTGAACATAAAATAGCCACGCACTTTTATATTAATGAAAAAGAATGAAGCAAAGACCGTGACAATGAATTGTTCCTTCGCCTAGTCCGGCACTGACGCCTAAAAATGTAAGAATAAAATGACAATGATATAAATAATTTCAATCATCATTTCCCATTTCAGACTAAAAGGGGAATGTTTCCCCGCTAGTCTAATCTCATATTTAAATTTAATTGATACATCACATCATTAATTCGTTCTTTACCTACCGTTTCTTCAACCAGCTGGTAAAACATCGTTTCATCAATTAAAGCCTGTTTTTTAAAACATTCAGCAATGTAAGAAGAATCAGGCATATTTTTTATAAAGGCTAAATACCCTTCTTTTAATTCTTCCGTCGTAAAATGGATGCCCTGTATCAACTCCGCTTCACTCTCAACAACTTGCCGATCTAATAATTTCAGATATTCGGGATTAATCTCATGATCAAATCCATAAAATGAATAGAGTTCACTTGGTGCATCATTTTCTTCCATCATTTTTTTGATAGCTTGAATTAATCGGCATTGAATCTCTTTATCTTCAATCTTTCTTGTTTGCTTAGGATCAACATCAATATGATACAAACGGTTTTTGAAACGGTGATAGTTGCTTCCGCCAAATCCTTGAGCAGGGATTTTAAGCAGCGGCACACCTTTAGTAAAGCTAAATGGTTTCGCTAATGTCATTCCTTGAAGTTCCTGTGTGGAAAATAAAGAATTGATATGGGTTGGCATGATCGTGTATTCAAAGATATGATCCTTTTCGTCTGTAATCGGTGCATGCATATACGTATAATGACCATCCGTAATATTAATATTTGAACCAAAGTAGCCATACATTGCATATGGACGATTCGGTTCATCTTTTTCTATGATGCCTTTTAGAGACTGTCCCATCATCTCCTGCGGTTTATCCAATCCAAAATACTCCAGCAAAGTTGCAGGCACGTCAATGTTTTGAGCAAGCGATTGACGTTGTTCGTTTTGGATTTTTGAACGCGGATCATAAATAAAGAAAGGAATATTCGCGATTTCATTATAGATTGGCATGATATTCTTGCCCCACCAGTCATGTTCTCCCAATAAGAAGCCATGATCGGTGTTAACGATCAGCATTGTATCTTTCCATAGATCATAGCGATCAAAGGCATCCAGCACTTTTCCTACATAGGCATCACACATGCTGACTAACGCTTTATAATACCCTTTTAACAGCTCATTCGTACGTCCATCCTGATTATTATAGTAGTATGACGGCCAGCCGTGGAAGCCTTCTTCCAAACCATACATTTTCAGATATTTTTTTGGTACAAAGAACGGTTCATGAGGATCAAAGCATTCAATCTGCAAATACCATTGATCACTCTGATAATTAGTATCGATAAATTCCAGTCCGGCTTGCACCGTACGGCATAATGGATGCATCGCTTCATCTCTCATATAGCGGCGATTGACAAAGTCCTGATCACGGCTTTTTGATTTAAATTTCTTTGATAAAGGGGCTTCATTGAGTTTCAAATCAACATGAGGTTTATCTACAACCCCTTTCCAGTTGTCACCCTCTTGCCCGCGGATAAACTCATAACTGCTGTAACGGGGATGATAGGTGGCTCCTCCATCACGCCAGTAATGCTTATGATCGGTCACAAGATGTGTATAGATTCCCTGTTTTTTCATGAGCTCCACAGCTGAGTTTTCCCAAGGTTCCAAAGGGCCCCAGCTGCGATGTAAAAAGTTATAGCGACCTGTGTGCAGTTCACGTCTAGCCGGCATGCAAGGCATGCTTCCTACATAGAAGTGTTCAAATGCAACAGTTTTTTCTTTTAATCTTTGAAAATTAGGTGTAATTGTTTCTTCATTGCCATAAGCACTCAACAAGTCTTTTCGCAATGAATCAAACATCAACATAACTGCTTTCAAAATACAGCCTCCTTATTAAGTTTCACGAATGATCAAGCGTTCCTTTCGTTCATCTAATTCCTGAACATATTGATCTATAATCGGTTGAACATTCTCATTTCTGATGGCTGCAATCAAAATATCAACAGCATAGCTAGTTGTCGTCTGACAAGTTGTAACGGTAGTCAAAGCAGGTGTCACTAATTTTGAATAAGGAAGGTCATTATAGCCAACGACCGATACCCTTTGGGGGACTGCAATGCCATGATCGATTAAACATTTAACCCCCGGAATAGCGATATCATCATTAGAATAGAAGATAGCATCAATCTGGTCTATTTTCTTTATTATTTCCTTTGTTATTCGGTATCCATCTTCATACTCGCTGCCATTTGCATTAAATACTATCTCTTCGTTAAATTCTAAATTAAGTTGAGTTAATGCTTTCCGATAAGCCTTAAAGCGACGAATTGTTCCTAACGTATGAGGCAAAGCTTTCACAAAAGCGATTTTACGATATCCTTTATTATAAAGGTACTCGACAACCTCTTCTCCCTGAGTCACATTTGACAATGGTTCGGAATAGACATGTTCTGCGGTCAGATAGCGCCCAATCACAAAGATCGGCATATCTTTACAGGCATAGCGCAGGACATCTTCATCTTCAATACGATTCGTAAAGACAATAACACCATCTGCTCTTCGTTCTGAAATATAGCGTTTTGCGGTTTCAATATGACCATTAAACGTTGTTGCAATCAATAGGTCATAACCATATTCACTGACCTTGCGCTGTACTGCGTTGATCGTTCTGGAAAAGAACGGACGTGAAGCATCATCTACAACCAATAAAATCAAATTAGTTGACTTACGCTGCAGATCCACTGCAATACCATTTTTTACATAGTTTAATTCCTTTGCTTTTGCTAATACCTTTTGTCTTGTTTCCTCATTGATTCGAGGATTCCCATTCAATGCCATCGACACCGTTGACACGCCTATATTCAACTCTCTTGCGATATCTTTGATTGTTGCCATAATTATCACTCCATCCACTTCATTTCAGTTAAATTCTAACATGTTTAATGGGGGATGGCAAATTAATTGAAACGTCTCAACTAAATGCTTGAAGCGTTCTCCTGAGTCAGCATTTGTTTATCATATGCTTTAACAAATGGCAATAAAATCAAGATATCCGCAGCAAACATAATTACCCACATAATCACCGCTCTAAAGTCCATCGTCGATAAGAACAGATTGATCACACCCGGGGTTGTCCAAGGCACCGTTATGTAGATCGAACCAATCAATCCGGCATCCATAATCAGATATGCAATAGAACACATCACTAAATTACAAAGCAGCAGCGGCAAAGCAATCAAGATGTTCATTACGACAGGGATCCCAAATGTTAAAGGTTCATTAATATTAAAGATATCCGGTACCAAGGCAATCTTACGAAGAGATTTTAACTGAGCTGAACGAGCTACCAAGAAAAAACATACCATCATTGCCGGATAAGACATCCAGTTACCGAAAATTGTCATAAAAGAACCTGCAAGCGGTGTTGTTGGTCCGCTCCCATTCATGACCGCTGAAGCATTTAAGGCAATATTCGCTGTAGTAATCGGTGTTAAAACAGAACCGACGATATTGTTTCCATGAATGCCCATGAACCAAAATAAACTAAGTAAAATACTGCACAGCATAACAGATGGCAATGAGCTTGAAGCTCTCATTAAAGGATATAATAAGGTAAAGATTAAACGACAAAGATTGTTTCCGGTTATATTAATACAAACAATATTACCGATAAAGAATAAAGCAGTTAAAAAGACTAAAGGAAATAAAGCTTCAAACGGTGCCGCAACATTGGGCGGTACTTGAGCAGGCATTTTTAATTTAATATTATGATCACTCATCCATTTAAAAACTTCAACAGAGATAAACGCTACGATAATTCCATAAAACATTCCTTCTCCGCCTAAATTCTTCATTGACATAATCAAACCATTATCTGCTGACGTAAAAGGTTCAGCTGAGGTCATTAAGAATAAAAATAAAGCAGATACTCCACATGAGATTCCATTTAATTTATAATGTTTCCCTAACTGATAAGCTATTGAGAAAGTAATATAGACCGCTAACAAGCCAATCGTTAAATTATAAGGAACACTCAATATTTGTGCATAAGTGGTAGACCAGGCTTTCCAGTCTAATAAAAATTTAAAGAAAAAATTGGTTGGCTGTAAAGTAGCCGGATTAACAGGCGGCTGTGCTAGTAACATGAAGAAACCACCAATGATCGTTAATGGGATTGTACAGGTCATCCCATTTTTTAAAGCTGCCAAATGACGTTGTGAATTTAATTTGTCTGCAATAGGTAAAAAGACTTCTTGAATCTTCTCTTGAAAAAGATCCATTTTGCTTGAACTCATTGTATTTTCCTCCCAATGATATATGTTGAAACGTTTCACAAACACATTATAACATTTAAGAAAGCGGTGTCAATACTTTTTTGAAACGTTTCAACAATATTTGAAAACGAGAAAAGCGAACTTGAGTTCGCTTATCGTTTATCTCTTCCCATTGGGACAAAATCTCCGGTTTCCATGAAATACTGCAATAGTCTCTCTTTCATTTTCCATACCGTCTCCTGATATTCCGGTTCTTCAATCAGGTTCTTTAATTCCATCGGATCTTTATCTAAATCATACAGCTCATCTTTTTCATATAAGCGCATCGTATATTTGATATTCCCCATTCGCATCATCGTTGCTTTCGTATGTTCCGGTCCTTCTGACCCTTGTGTCGCTAAACGTGGATAGTATGGCGATTCTGGTCCATGTCCTTTTTCCATACATTGTTCTTCTCCGTGAATTCGTCCGCCTTCACAGAAAACTGCATCTTTATGCGTTTCATTCCCTGCCAATGTCTCTAATAACGGCTTGCCAAACTGGGTATAGCTTAATTCAAATCCTCCCATTTTTGCGATTGTTGCAGGTAAATCCACTAACTCGACTAACGCTTTTGAAACTCTCGGCTTCACTTCAAACTGTTTGGCTGGTTTGATGACTAACGGGATATTCGATACTGGATTTTCAAAACAGTTCTGCACTTTTTCACAGATCGAATAATCCCCTGTATAATCTCCATGATCACTGTAAACAAAGATGCTGGTATCATCGTATTGATTCGTTTCTTTCAATTTATCGACAATCATTCCAAACTGATGGTCGAAGCGTGAAACCATCGCTAAATACGTCGCCCTTAATTCGGTGAAGCGATCTTCACTCCAATTATCTAAATGTTGTTTCGCATTGATGCCATAAAGCATGCTGGCTTTATCTTTCAGTGTTTGTATATTAGGTCTTCGTGGTGGTACTTTACTGCGATCGATCATACTGTACCAAGGATCTTCACAAGCGTATGGTGGATGTGGGAAAGAAATCGTACAGTATACAAAGAACGGTTTAGAATCATTTTCCTTGCTTTTTCTTTCAATATAATCAATCGCACTCTTTACACAATTCCAATCCATACTTCCATATCCGCTGCTATTTTCTAATTTACCGATATAGAAAGAATACAGACTGCCGTCATTCATCATTTCTTCTGTAATTTTCGGCTGATTATCCCCATGTCCGCCAAAAGGCTTATCATTGGTGACATCACGCATATTCGTAAAATGGATACCATCATAATATTCATCACAATAGGCTGTTTTCAGCTTGTCTCCGGGAACAACGTCATTGCGTCCGATCCAGATTACTTCATAGCCGTTGTTTTTCATTTCTTTTAAAACATTGGGTTCATTTTCTCTTTGTAAGAAATGCATTGTACGATGTCCGGTTGTATGTGGATACAGCCCCGTTAAAAAACTGCAGCGAGACGGCACACAAACTGGATTTTGGCAGTAAGCATTTTCAAAGGATACCCCTTCATTCAAAATATTATCAATATTCGGTGTTATTGATGCTTCATTTCCTAAATGGTGCAATGCATCCGCACGCATCTGATCTGCCACAAAAAATAAAATATTTGGTTTTTTTGCCATGATTTTTCATTCCTCCCTATCTAATTTAACTATACCTTTTGGGATTTGTTTTCTCTATACACCCTTTTGCCACAATGCTTGGCATACTATAGAAAGAGTGAATAATTTGTTTTCCCTATCTCTTTTATAGCACGTATTGAAACTTATTTCAAATATAATTGGTAAATTTATCGTTAAATGGAAAAAGTTCCAAAACAATAGATTTTAACATTAATCATGCTATAATGGGGACGGAGGGATAAACATGAATCCAATAGATAAATTAAACATATATAAAGACTCGTTCACTAAATCTGAACGTCTCGTTTATGACTATATTATGAAAAATCCCAATACGATCATTCGCAATACAATCGATAGTTTAGCGGAGCGAACGGACACCTCCAAATCAGCTATCATGCGCTTATGCAAAAAAATGGGATATCAAGGGTTTTCTGAATTCAAATTTGAGTTGTCACGCTATATTATTTCTATGGAAAAAGATTATGAGACGGATAAACCAGATCCGATCGCCAAGATTGCCAACGAATATTCCAAACATATCTTAGCATTAAGACAACATGTTGAACCCAATCAATTAAAGAAGATTGTCCAATTATTTAAAAAAGCAAAACGAGTAAAAGTGATGGGAAATAATCGTACCGGTCTATCTGCTCAGCAATTTCGCTATCGTGTCGCTCAGTTGGGATTTGACTGCGAAGCGATTGTAGACAGTGTGCTGATGATCAATCAGGAAGGAATTTTAACGAAAGGGGACCTATGTATTATTTTCACGATTACCGGATTATCCCATGTTTATGAACAGTTAACTGCTAATTGTAAAGAAAAAGGCTGTGATGTCATCATCTTTACAATGAATCCGCACTGCCCGCTTTCAACTTACGCTAAAGAAATGATTTATCTGCCGTATATCTCCCGATCTTCTTACGATTCATTCCTTGATGATCAAGCAATCTTCTTTGTATTTATCGAATTATTCCTGAGTGAACTGGCTACTCAATCCAAATAGTGCTTCCTTGAAGCGCTTTTTTAATAGAAAAAAAACAGAGAACCTTCTATTCTCTGTCTGATTATTAATATTCGTCTTCTTCAGAAGCAACCTCTTCCTCTTCGCTGTCTTCTTCTATTTCTTCAATAGCGTCTGCTTCTTCTGTTTCATCATCATTGTAGATGTCATTCATATCGATATGCACATTTTCAAATTTATGTCGGCTTCTTAAATCCCACTGGTTTTCTCCTACGGTGATGAAACGACCATCTAATGTGATATTAGTATAAAATAATGATTGATGTTCACTAGCATCCTCACTGTTAAATCCTTTGATTTCACTTACTTCTTCGTAAAGTTTATAAAAATCTACCGGTTTCTTCTTTTTAGACATTAAATCATAAGCAATGTCTAACATCGAATTTTGACTCATTTCTTGCATAACCTTATCTCCTTACATTTTGTCAGGTGCTTCAACACCAATTAAATTCAAAGCATTTTTTAAAGTGATTTTCGTCGCTTCCACTAACGCTAAACGCTGAGCGCTTAACGCTTTATTTTCGCTGTCCAATACTTTGCATTCACCATAGAAGCTATGGAAAAGCTGTGCCAGTTTCTGAATATAGTTCGCGATTTTATGGGGGGTGCGATTCTTTGCACTATCGATGATTTCATTTCTAAACTCATTGATATGTTTCACTAGTTCAATTTCTTTTTCTTCTACTATTAAATCATATTGAGACGACTTGTCAATATGAAGTTTCTCAGCCTGTGTCATAATAGAGCACATTCTAGCATGAGCATACTGTGCATAAAAGACAGGATTGTCATTTGACTGGCTCTTTGCAAGATCCAGATCAAAATCAAAACGGCTGCTGGCTGCTTTGCACACAAAGAAATAACGTGTTGCATCCACTCCGATTTCTTCTACCAGATCACGGATCGTAACTGCGTTTCCTGTACGTTTTGACATTTTCACTTCCTGACCGTCCTGAATCATTCTAACCATTTGAATAATGTCAATTTCCAACTGATCGGCGTTATATCCTAACGCTTGAACCGCCGCCTTCATACGAGCGATATAGCCATGATGATCTGCACCCAATAAATCGACTAAATAATCATATCCACGATTAAACTTATCTAAATGATACGCAATATCCGGTGTCAGATAAGTATAGCTTCCATCACTTTTGATTAATACACGATCTTTATCATCACCAAAGGCTGTTGATTTTAACCATAAAGCACCTTCTTCTTTATAGGTATAGCCCTTTTCATTTAATTTATCCAAGGCTGGCTGAATACGTTCTTCTTCATATAGACGTGTTTCCGGATACCATACATCATAAGATACTCTGAATTCTTGTAAAATATCCTTGATTTTCTGCAATTCATATTTTACTCCGATATCTCTGAACTGCTGACGTACCTCTTCATATTCACTATTCACAAAACGATCGCCAAATTCCTCTTTCATTTTTTCAGCGATATCAATAATATCCTTACCATGATACCCATCTGATGGCAATTCTACTTCTTTGCCAAAAGCCTGTAAGTAACGAGCAAATAATGAAGCTGCCAGATTGTTGATCTGATTCCCTGCATCATTAATGTAATATTCTCTTGTTACCTCATAACCGGCAGCATCTAAGATACGGCAAATACTGTCACCTACCGCTGCCCCCTTGGCATGACCTAAATGAAGATCCCCGGTTGGATTAGCCGAAACAAATTCAACATCATATTTAATTCCTTTCCCAAAATCCGTACGACCATACTGGTCTCCTTCACTGATAACTTCACCGATAATTGATGTCATTGATGCTTTATGTACAAATAAATTAATGAATCCCGGACCGGCAATCTCTACTTTCGTGATTAGATCATTATCCGTTTTCAAACCATCAACGATGGCCTGCGCAATTTCACGAGGATTTCTTTTCAATTGTTTCGTAAGCTGCATCGCAATATTTGAAGAATAATCCCCATGAGTCGTGTCTCTAGGAATTTCAATAACGATATTATCTGCTTCGATTGTATCTAATAAACCACTTTTAATGACGCTGTCCGCCAATAACTGTTTAAGGGCTGTTTCTATTTTATTAATAGCCATTATCTGACCTCCTATCAAAATACACACAAATATACACTATAATAAAACAAAATGATGTCATAGTCAAAGAAAAAATAAATTTTCTTCTATTTATCAATAAAAAAGATCAACTAGCAGGCAGCCAGTGGATCTGCATATAGATATTTGAAATGCATTCCTCTTCATGAAATAAACGATATTTTATTTTTAAGCGATCTTCATTTAACTCTAAAACATCTAAATGTGTAATTAACCCCAACATACCATAAGGTGTCTGATAACTGTTTTCAATCATTTTTTTCATTTCTAAATGAAGTTTGCTTTCTCCTTGCTTCAAATCAAGGCATTCATTTTCAATATCAATCTCAAATACTGTTTTTTCTTTTGATTCAAAATAAATGTTCGTATGACCGTTTCGTTCATGAATTGTTCCATTCGCACTGATCTCAACACTGTTCTTATCGTCACCATTGACCATAATGCTTTTATATTTTATCCTAACAAACTTATACATTTTTATCACCAGTGAATATTATACACGAAATTATCCAAAATAAAAACAGGTGATAAAATGAAAAAGTTTACGAAAATCATGATTTGTATTGTTCTTACGCTTGTCGCTTTATTAATTAGTGCATATATCATTGCTTTTTTATCAAGCAAACCATCCATAGGAAAGAGTTCATATTTGGAAATGTATGACAATAAAGGAGAAATCTTTTATCAAGCCAACCATGAGAACAGCGGCAGTTACGTCAGTTTAGAAGAAATTTCCCCATTATTTATTGATAGTATCATTGCGATCGAAGATCGTAATTTTTATCAGCATCATGGTTTTGATCTGACAGGTATAATTCGTGCCATCACAAATAACGTGACATCCGATACAACACAAGGGGCAAGTACCATTACTCAGCAATATGCTCGTAATCTTTTTTTGACGAATGAAGTCACATATAAAAGAAAAATCGAAGAAGCCATCTATGCGATGCAGATCGAAACGCATTATTCTAAAGATCAAATCTTAGAAGGGTATGTCAATACGATCTATTTTGGACATGGTGTTTATGGCATTGAAAATGCTGCAAAGTTCTATTTCAACAAATCTGCCAGTGAACTTAATCTTTTAGAAAGTTCGATGCTTGCCGGGGTAATCAACGGACCTAATATTTATTCTCCCCTGATTTCTCCCGAAGATGCGAAAGAAAGACAAGGGGTTGTTTTAGCTGCTTTATTAAAACAAGGAAAAATTGATCAGGAAACTTATGATCAAAGCATTCAACAGGAGACACCTTTAAATACAGATAATAATCCTTTTATGGATACTACCCTTTACTATTATAAAGATACTGTCATTAATGAATTAAAGGAGCTTGGTTTTTATGAAATGGACTATATCAATAAAGGCTTAAAAGTCTATACAACGATGGATGCTGCCGCTCAAAATGAAATGAGCAACAGTGTCAACAATCGAATGACCAATGAACAGCTTCAATGTTCTGCGATTGCGATTGAACCTTACACCTTTAAAATTCTCGCATTAACCGGTGGGAAAGACTATCAGGATTCACAGTTTAACCGTGCAACCGATGCTTCTCGTCAGGTAGCTTCTACTATTAAACCACTTCTCTATTATATTGCCTTAAAACAAGGATTTGATCCTACTACAAGTTTCATCAGTGAACCGACCAAATTTAAATTAGCAAGCGGAAAAGAATATGCTCCGACAAATTTTGGCAATCTCTATGCCTTTGATAAGATTACACTCGCCTGTGCGGTTGGCTTGTCAGATAATATTTATGCGATGAAAACCCATCTTTTCTTAGGGGAAGATGTCTTAACCAATCAGTTGAAGCAATTTGGCTATACCCATATTTCCCCTGATGCCTCTTTAGCACTGGGAACGTTTACGGGATCAGTGTATGATATTGCGCAAATTTATGCCGCTTTTGCTTCCGAAGGACTCTATGATAAACCCTACAGTATTGAACGAATCGAAGATCAGGAAGGAAATGTGCTGTATCAGCATTCCAGCACCCCTACTCAGTTACTGGATAAAACAACTTGTCTTGTATTAAGCCAATTATTAACAGCTCCTTTCGATGATAAATGCATCCTTTACAGCAATCCTACTTTATTAAACTACAAACGTGCACAGGTGTTTGCCGGAAAGAGCGGAACCAGTGATTATGACAGTTTAGTCGTTGGTTATAATCAAAAAGTCGTCTGTGCCACCTGGGTTGGCTTTGATGATAATACAAATTTAGATAATTATGATGACCGTGTGGTCGCAAAGGATATGTGGTATGATCTCACAAATCTCTATGTAACGGATTCCTGGTATAAGCCAAACGGCGATATCGAAGAACGAATCATTGACCCAATCACCGGAAAATCTACTCCTAACGGCAGTCTCTATTGGTTTAAACGTGAATCTTCCACCAAAATTGTAAATGCAGCACCAAACGATGAACAAACTCTTGGTGAATAAAGGCTATTATAAGCAGATAGCCTTTTATTTCAGTCAAAACAAATCACCAATATGACTGTTCGATAAATATTTCATTATTATTTGACTGTTTTTGATTGACTATTTGATTGAACAGTCATAAAATAAGAATGAAAGTGGTGATTATAAATGATGACAGATAAAAGACATGATTATATCTTAAAAGAATTACAGAAAAACAAAAGTGTCAGTGTGGTCGATTTAGTAGAACAGATCGGCGCTTCTGAATCAACGATCCGGCGTGATCTATTAGAATTAGACCAGCAAGGCTTATTAAAAAGAGTGCATGGCGGTGCTGTCATTCTCGACAAAAGAAATGTTTTAGTAGAAAACCCATTGAGCGAAAGACAGCTGCAGCATGAACATGAAAAACAGGAAATTGCTTATCATGCCTGTCAGTACATAGAAAAAAACGATATTGTTTATATCGATTCCGGTTCAACAACTTTAAAATTATTGGATTATCTGCAGGAAAAAAACGCAACCTATATAACAAACGGACTTCTGCATGCTCATATCTTAGCTATTCATGGCTTTAAAGTTATTTGTATTGGCGGAGAAATACGTGGGATCACCGGCGGATGTGTAGGAAGCCAAGCTATCAAAGAAGTATCTCGCTACCATTTCACGAAAGGTTTTTTTGGTACTAACGGTGCAGACAGTGAATATGGCTTTACCACTCCTGACAGTGAAGAAGCTGCCATGAAAGAAGCTGCATTTTACCGCTGTGAAAAAAAGTATATCCTTTGCGATCACAGCAAATTTAATAAAATCAGTCCCGTTCATTTCGCCAATATTGAAGATGCCATTATTATCACCGATTACTGTGATCATACAAAGTTAAAAAATCTTACCCTTATTAAGGAGGTTTCAAAATGATATATACCATAACATTTAATCCATCGCTAGATTATATCATGCAGGTTCCCGATTTCAAAGAAGGAGAAACCAACCGTTCTGTCAAAGAAGACATGTATCCCGGAGGAAAAGGATTCAATGTTTCAACAATCCTGCAACGTTTAGGTTATCAAAATACGGCTTTAGGTTTCATTGCCGGCTTTACCGGTCAGCAAATCAAAAAAGAATTAGCTCAGCGTGGTTTCATCTGTGACTTATGCGAACTAGAAGATGGTATGACACGTATCAATATTAAAATGAAAGGTGACAAAGAAACGGAAATAAATGGCAATGGTCCGTTCATTTCGCAAAAAAAGCTGGACGAACTTATAAGCAAGATCGATACCTTAAAAAAAGGAGATACCTTAATCTTAGCTGGAAGCATTCCTTCTTCATTGCCGGATGATATTTATGAAAAAATCATGGATCGTTTAAAAGACAAAGAAATACAGATTTTAGTAGATGCGACCAAACAGCTGCTGTTGAATGTTCTGCCTTATAAACCTTTCCTGATTAAACCGAATCATCGTGAATTGGAAGAAATTTTTCAAACAGAAATCAACAATCAAAAAGAATTAATCTCCTACGCAAAAAAGCTGCAGGAACAAGGAGCGATGAATGTTTTAGTCTCTCAAGGCAAAGATGGAGCACTACTTATTGCCAGTGATCAGAAGGTCTATTACTGCCCGGGTGCAAAAGGAACGCTCATCAATTCAGTAGGCAGCGGTGATTCGATGGTTGCCGGTTTCTTAGCTGGATATTTAAAGCATCATGATTACAGTGAGGCCCTGCGTCTTGGCAGTGCCTGCGGCGGAGCAACAGCTTTCAGTAAAGACTTAGCCCACAAAGAAACCATCGATAATATCTATCAACAACTAAAAACGGAGGTAATACAATAATGAGAATCTTAGATTTACTAAAAAGTGAATCCGTTGATGTTCATGCACAAGCTGATAATAAAGATCAGGCAATCAATCACTTGGTCGATTTAATGAATAATCAAGGAAATTTAAAAGATAAAGAAATCTACAAGCAAGGCATTTATGCCCGTGAAGAATTAAGTACAACCGGAATCGGTGAAGGAATTGCTATTCCGCATGCTCAAAGTGAAACTGTTACAGCTCCCGGATTAGCGGCAATGGTCGTTAAAAACGGAGTGGATTACCAGTCATTAGATCAGCAGCCGGCGTATCTCTTCTTTATGATTGCAGTTCCTAAAACCGGTGGGAATGAGCATCTTCAGATTTTAGCGATGCTTTCTCAAATGCTGATGGATACTGAATTTAAAGATAAGCTAATCAACGCTAAAGATAAAGAAGAATTCTTAAATCTAATCAATGAAAAAGAAGTCAGTCAAAGACAAAAGGAAGAAACAAAAAAAGAGGAACAGAATGCTTTTAGCGGTACTTATCGCTTATTAGCAGTCACTGCTTGTCCAACCGGAATTGCTCATACTTATATGGCTGCCGAAGCCTTGGAAGAAAAAGCAAAGCAGATGGGAATTTCCATTAAAGTTGAAACTGATGGAAGCGGTGGGGTTAAAAACGCACCTACTGCCAAGGAAATTGCTGAATGTGAAGCCGTTATTATTGCAGCTGATAAAAATGTTGAGATGGCTCGATTTAATGGCAAACCCGTTATTCAAGTTAAAGTAGCTGATGGCATCAATAAAGCAGAAGAATTGATTAATAAAGCAATCAGCGGCAATGCTCCAATCTATCATAGTGACCATGCTGTGCAATCCGATGAAGAAACTTCTTCCGAAGGAATAGGGCGTACTATTTATAAACACTTAATGAATGGGGTATCTCATATGCTGCCATTTGTTATTGGTGGGGGAATCCTCATTGCCTTAGCTTTCTTATTCGATGACTTTTCTATTAATCCAGCAAATTTTGGAACTAATACACCACTGGCTGCTTTCTTTAAAAAAGCCGGTGATACTGCCTTTGGTTTCATGCTGCCAATCCTATCCGGTTACATTGCCATGTCGATAGCCGATCGTCCCGGATTAGCTGTTGGTTTTGTAGGCGGAGCTTTAGCTAATGCCGGTGGTTCCGGTTTCTTGGGGGCTTTAGCTGCCGGATTTGCTGCCGGATATTTAGTAAACGGTCTGCGACGCTTATTCGATCATCTGCCAGATGCGTTTGAAGGGCTAAAACCCGTTCTGCTTTATCCATTCTTTGGAATTTTATTTATGGCACTGGGAATGACTTTCTTAATCAATCCGCCCATGTCTGCAATTAATAACGGTATTACCGGTTTATTAAATTCCATGGGCGGTTCAAGTAAAATCCTGCTTGGTATCGTCTTAGGCGGAATGATGGCTGCCGACATGGGAGGACCAATCAATAAAGCGGCATATGTTTTTGGAACCGCATCAATTGCAACCGGAAATTACGATATTATGGCGGCTGTTATGATTGGCGGAATGGTTCCTCCATTAGCTATTGCGTTAGCTACATTCTTCTTCAAAAACCGTTTCACTAAAAAAGAACAGCAGACAACTTTAACGAATATTATCATGGGATTCTCATTTATAACCGAAGGTGCCATTCCATTTGCAGCTGCCGATCCACTGCATATTCTACCTTCTTGTGTTATCGGTTCAGCCGTAGCCGGAGGTCTGTCGATGGCATTAGGCTGTACACTGATGGCACCTCATGGCGGAATCTTCGTGATCGGTGTTATCGGGAACCCTATTGGCTATATCATCGCTTTAACAGCCGGATCAATCATTGGAATGATCATGCTCGCCTTATTAAAAAGACCACTTAAAAACGCTTCATAATCGAAGCGTTATTTTATTTCTTTGGGATAATATACTTTTTGATCTGTTTTATTGCGCTTGCTGCGGACAATAGCGTCAACGATCTCCGATACTTCAGGAAGATCTTTCAATGTTTTTTGATCATCCATCAGTATTTTAATATCCTCGATTGCTCCATCTGTTCCATAATGCTTATAGGGAATCTGACGCTGATTATCGGTAATGATATAATATTTAGGATCAAATCCATTTTCTAAAGCAATCTTAGATAACTGTTCTACTTCTCTAGGATCATGATAATCCTGATGCTTCAACAGATGACGATTTAAGAAACGGCGGGATAAATCAGATAATATCGGATCTTTGCTGTCACTGAAACATCTGAAATAATATTGTACGACAGATTCATCTAAATTAAGATAATCACGATAGTCCCAATGATTCTTTAAAAACGGCAGCAGATAACGGATATCCGTATCAAAATCAAAGCCATCTTGATAAAGATCCTTGATACGTTTAAACACCTGCGATAAAAGCTGCTCAAATGAACGGGCAGTAGGATGATAATATACCTGCCAGTACATATGATAACGAGCTAAAATATAGTTTTCAATTGCCTGTACTCCCGAATTTTTATAAACAATCTGGTGATCCACTAAACGCAATGTTCTTAATATGCGTGCCAAGTCAAATTGCCCATAAGTCGTACCGCTAAAATAAGAATCACGCAGTAAATAATCCATGCGATCCGCATCGATCTGACTGGATACCATCTGTACCAGCACTTTGTTGGGATGCTTTTTTTCGATGACTTTCGCCACATCTTTAGGTAAATCAGGATGATAGCGCGTCAGTACCTGATTCACTTCTGTATCTCCTAATATGATATCGACCGTAATCGTTTCATGATGTGTTTGAAACACTTGTTCAAAGGAATGGGAATAAGGACCATGCCCCAAGTCATGACATAAACCTGCACACAGTACTGTTGCCATATCATAATCACTCAAATACTGTTTGATTTCTGTTTCTTCAATCATGCGGCGGACAATCTCATAAACCCCTAAAGAGTGGGTAAAACGTGAATGTTCTGCACTTTGGTATACCTGAAAGGTTCCGCCTAATTGCTTAATACGACGCAGACGTTGAATTTCTCTGGTATTGATCAGCTGCCAAAACAGTAAATGATTGATATGAATATAGTTATGAATCGGATCCCTAAACACACGGCTGTCATGCAGCTGCAGTTTATCTAGTTTAAAATGTTCTTTGTTCATTTTCCCACCTCGCTCTTTACTCTTATTATACATGAAAGTTTCTCTTTCTTCCTCATATTTGTTTCACTTTTTCTTATTTTATTTACGATATACCGGCAAATTTCGCTTTTTTATTAAGCCACTTTAAAAACAGACAGAGAACATGATATAATATTAAAAACAATAAAGGAGAAAAATCGATGATTAATAAAATTAATGAAGCTTCTTGCTATATCCAGCAATACTTGCCATGGCAGCCGGAAATCGCTATTATCCTAGGTTCAGGGTTAGGACCATTAGCAGATATCGTAGAAAATCCAATTACTCTTGATTATAAGGATATACCACATTTCCCAACCCCAACGATTGCATCTCATGCGGGTAAATTAGTGATTGGAACAATCCGTAACAAAAAAGTGGTTATTCTAAACGGACGTTTTCATTATTATGAAGGGCACGATATCTACACGAATACCTTACCGGTTCGAGTGTTTAGAAAGTTAGGCATTGAAACATTAATTGTAACAAACGCTTGCGGTGGTTTGAAAGACGACATGGAAGCTGGTACAATCTCAATCATTGAAGATCACATCAGTTTCTTTGCCCCAAGTCCATTACGCGGTCCAAACTTAGATGAATTTGGTCCTCGTTTCAAGGATATGACCGAAGTCTACAATAAAAATTATCAGACTTTGGCTAGAAAGGTTGCAGATGAGCTTGCAATTCCGGTAACAAGCGGTATCTACTGCTTCTTCCAAGGTCCGATGTTTGAAACTCCGGCAGAAATTCGCATGCTGAGAATGTTAGGTGTCGGCATGGTGGGAATGTCTACTGTACCTGAAGCCATTGTCGCTCGTCACAGCGGTATGAAAACCTTAGGAATTTCTTTAGTTACCAATAAAGCGGCTGGTTTATCTCAAAATCAATTATCACATGAAGAAGTGATGGAAGCTGCTAATAAAGCAGAAAAGAATATGGTAGCCTTAGTATCTGGTATTATCGAGAAAATAGAGATTTAATCTCTATTTTTTTACGTTTTAAAAGGGCTGCTTTGATCAACAGTCCTCCATTTGCTCTCATCATTCGTTTTCACTTCAAAATTCTTCATAACAGCTTTCAATCATATTTCTTGGTCTGACATTTTATTCACGATCACTGATCAGCTTCACCTGTTCCGGCAGATTCAATAACTCCTTAGCAAAAAAGTTTGGAAAAACCGTATAGTTTTTCAGCTGATCGATCGGCAGCCAGCATAAGATTTCCTTATTTCCCGTCTCCGATACAGAAGTGCATACCATCTCTTGATCTTCACTTGGCTGCTTCATCAAGTAATAGAGGGAGATTTCATGAAAATGTTCTTTAGAATCCACTTCATCAAAGAACTGTTCATGAAAGAAGATAGGACGATCAATTTCCAGTTCGATTCCTAATTCTTCTTTCACTTCACGTTTTACAGCTTCTCTTGTTGTTTCACCAAACTGCACACGTCCGCCCACACTGTAATGATAGGTTGATTTTTCATTCTTAACAACTAATATTTTTCCGTTTTTTATTATGATTGCCCCGACACGATAGTTAAATCGTCCGCAGTCAGTTTTAAATGTTAGATCCATCATAATTCCCTTTCTTTAAAACAGTCGATGATGACTGTTTATTTTTTAATATACACTTACCGCCTTTTTTTCATCATTTCCTGACTTCTTTATCATTAAATGATGAAAAAAAGCAATATCTCTAAACTGTGGAATCTGATCCGCTTTTCTTTCTAAAGCGAACATCTCCTCCAACCAACCCGGTTTTACTTTTAAATCATTATTCTGCAAAGCAAAGAAAATTCTTACCCCATAATAATCGTCAATCTTCAACAAACCTTTAGAATAGACTTCTATCTCATTATTTTCATAGAGATGAATCGTTCCGAAATTTGATGATTTTACATCCTCATTATCCAGTAATGTCATTGCTTCATCGACTTTATATTCAAGTACCGCCTTCTGCATGATTTTTCCCAGTTTATTATGCTTTACAATCGATATAAATCCGTCCTTTTTTAACACTCGATGAAATTCCTCTAATAATGTTTGGCGGTCTTCTACGTATTCTAAAACATTATGACAGATAATCACATCGTACTTTTCATTCGGTTCCTGCTTTAATCTTTCAAGTGTCCCGATCAGTTGTGTATAAGCATGCTCAGAGCTTCTTAACTGTAACATATCTTCATTAGGTTCGATTGCTGTCACTTCATTCTTGGCGGCTAAATAATTTGCCGTAATACCAAATCCACTGCCATAATCCAGTATCTTTTTATTATTTAAGTTTCCCAGCTGATCCCATATAATCTTATAAAACAGTAACCCCCAAGGCGCCTCCACATTTCTTTTATAGCCTTTTAAGCCTTCGATTTCTTGTTCTTTCTTATTTATTGTTTGTGCATTCTCCATACACTTTCCTCCTTGTTTTATTTTCAATCCCCCTAAACGTGGGCAGCCCATTGACAATCCATTATTTTTAATTCTGTAAAAGAAGCTTTAAAAGAAGAAGCTTCGGGACTGCAGGCATAGACTCCAAAAGAGATTTCTTTACTCCCTTCCCATAAATGGCATATTCTCATCTGTTTAAAATGAATGCCATCTTCACTGCATTCGATACAATAATCACTTTCTCTTCTGCTGAGACGATACCACATTTCCTTGATAGAAGCAGAGATATCCGTTGTTGCCCAATCCGAATAGCCATGATTTGTAACTACACTCCCCAGTCTTTGATACGTTTCATTTTCATATTCAATCGAAGCTTTCAGCCAATTCTCACTGTCTAAATATAAAACAATGCCACATTGATCGAAGCGATGCTTGCTTTCAAAGGTCGTCTTAACGACAAAAGAAAAGTATTGTTCTTTGGTTTTCATCTGCAAAACAGGTGCGTTGTCATTTTGAAAACCATAATAAGTTCGCTGCCATAAATCTGTTTTAGGCAGTGTCATGATCTCAATCTTCCCATCTTCCACTTTCACATGTTCGGGTTTTCTAATCCAAAATAAATCTTCCTCTAAAAAGTTTTTCATTTTCATTCCTCCACATCGCCTATTGCCCCTATATCAAGGAAAAGGCGACTATAATCAACGGCGTATACTTTTCTTTGTAGTTCTCATCTTTTTTGTTCATTCATGGTTATCCATTCCAAAATGGAACAACAAAACACCAAGTAAGATCATGATAACACCATAGATAGTTCAATGCCATAGATAACCCTATTTTTCACTTTCTTTGATTCATGGATACTACGTAAAGATTAATTTAATTTCGATGATATTCCTCTTCTTTTTCTAACATTTAAATCTAATGGCTGCTGATCTTTATTTTTATTCCCTTGTCTCCATAACAAAACATACATAACAAAACTGCAATAAAACCATAAACAGGGAACAAATTCAAACTTAATCACAGTATCTAATGGCTTAAATAAAAAGAAGATAGTCGCTATTATAAATGTTGCCGCCATTCCCAACAAGGCCGCATAAAGCAAAGTGCTTCTTTTTTGTGGGCGCTTTATCTCAAGTATCATGCAGCTTAATATATGGGTTAACAAAATAACAAGTAAAAGGCTGATCATTCCCGATGATAGGAAATCTATCTGATAGGCATGCCCGATCTCCTCCACAAGGATAATACAGACCGGATGAATAAAATAATAGTATTTTGATAATCGGCGAAATTTCTTAGTATCACATTTAGGTGCATAGGGAATAGAAAGCAGCCAAATAAAAAAGAAGAAACTAAAAGGGACCAGCATCAGTAAAAAGTTCATATCCAGTCTTTCGATCGAATAAAGGAAGGTTCCTTCTATCACTAACAATACAGCACTGATGAGTGTCAATACCGGAACATATCTTAATAATAGCTTTAATTTTTCCTGACGATCATAAATATAAAATCCCATTAATGTAAACATCATACCAAAAAACAGTCCGCTTCTGGTCGTAAATATAATTTGTATCAGCAAATCAAAGAAATCTTTAAATGTACCATTTTGCAATAAACCGTAATATGTTTCAAGACTGCCGAACATAAACAGCACTGTAGATAGGATAAAAAGGTATTTATAAGAAAAGTGCTTCAATAGTTTATTTACAAAGAAAACAGAAAAGATCAGCGCAGGGATATACCAAAGATGGTAATAGGTACCAATATGAATAAGTCCATAAATTAAAGCAAAGGGCAGTAAATAACTGGAAATGCTTAAATTCTGATGAATCCAGTCTAAGCCAATCGGGATAAAAACCAAACTCCATGCCCAATACGATTTCATTAATCTCTTTAAATAGTCTGAAACATACCTCGGCTTTCCATCACTGCCTTTTCTAATAAAATAAGCACTGCTGATAAAAAAGAACGGAACAGCGATCCGACACATGATCTGCTTTATGAAAAAATTGAGATAAGGTTGATTAAACAGTACATTGCAATGAATACAGATGACCATAATTGCTGCCACATATTTCATTAAATCCAGCATTTTATAGTTATTCATCGCTGTTTCTGTCTGCATCATCATTTATTCTCCATAACCCTTTTATTATTTTTTATAAACGCTTTAATTTGAATACTGTCGGGCAAATGCAGCATATGATGCAGCGTTAACGGAAGCAAGATCAATCCGGATACAGTATATTTTCCCCAAAAGTCTTTGAGCCATATCGATTTTTTGTCCTCCAAAAGCCCGCCTTCGCTGACCAGTCTGTCCAAATACTCCGGTTTCAGCTTTCTTTTAAGATCCTCTGCTTTTAATCTTCTGAGAATATTCCGCGTTTGACAGCCAACCGCATTACGGTAGTGTATCAATGCCTGTTTGTTTACTTTTTGGCTAAAAACAATAATTTCTTCGTCACTCATTGCATTGCCGGTGTCCTTAATCTCTACGTTAAGCGAAGTCATCCACTCGTCATTAAAAACCTGAGGCTGCTCAGCAATCAACAGATTGCTGACCAAATCCTCAATTCTTGCAATATGCCACAAATGCCAAGCAATTGTTTCATCTTTACTTGTTGGCATGACACTGTAATCTTCATCTTTTAATCCCTCCAGCAACGTATCACAAAGAGTGGGCTGATCCCTGCCAGACACAATGCTTGTATGTGTCATCGCATGGATTTCAAGTGCTAACTGCATAGCGGAATCGAATTGCTTAGATGTTCTTATCTTTTTTCTTAATTTATCGATTTTCTGTCGATAGTCTATTTCAATCTCTGTTTTCACATTATTTTCCATATCTCATTCCCCTAATTCTTATAATTTTATTTCAAAGCCATATTCCCATAAGGTCAGTTCATCATCTATTTTTTCTTCTAAAACACCTTCTACCTGTTTAAAGCCATTCTTTATATACAGTTTTATCGCCGGAGTATTCATATCCACAACAAAAAGGCGCAGATACTCCCCCGTCTTGTCTTTTGCCACAGTCATCGCTTCTTTCAGCATAAAACTGCCCAGTCCCCTTTTTAAATAATCCGCATTCACACCAAATCGATCAATATAAAACGCTTTAGCCTGCTTATTTTCCCATTGCATCGCCTGTGCTCCCAAATGTGTATCACTCAATACGAAAGCCCCGACAATCGTTTCATGATCGATCAAAACATAAAGTTGCTTTTGCTTGATGTCTTCACCTAAAAATGCGCTTGGATAAACATCATCCCAAATCTGTATATTATTTTCGTTCATTTGTGTCACAATCTTGTTGTACATGATTTTTAGCGGAGATAAATCTGCTTCATTCGCTAATCTTAATTCCATATCCGTTTCTCCTTATTTCATTTATCTATTTGCCATTTTTCAACTTTAAACTCTGGATCACCATAGCAGCATATATAATGATCTCCTTTGCCATCTGTAAATTCAATTGCCTGATCTGCCCTTTTTTGAACTTTATCATAAAGATAAATACAACGGGCTTGAACAGAGTCTGGATCAATGTCTGTTTTTATTAAATGATCTCGAATCTCGTTAATATTCTTATTTAAATCATAGGAATATGGAGTTGTCTCTTTTACCTCCCAGTTGGTAATGCTGGGATCAGAAGCATTATAAGCAAAAACCACATAGCCATAACGATTATTTTGATAAGAAAAATTACAGCAGTATAGCTGCTGATCGGGATACATTACCTTTAAATCTGCATCGACATAGACAATTTTTGTAAAAATATTATCTTGCCAGATCGGCTGATCGATATCGCCTGTTTCGTTTTTTACCCACATCGCTAAAAATCTTTGAATGCTGGTATGATGAAAATAATCATAAGCAGGAGAATCCTGATCAAGATAATAAGAAGCCATTATAGCATTCGTCAATAAATCTGTGTTATCTTCTTCAATCGGACTAGGAACAGGTTTATTTTTTAAACATGCCGTTAATAAAGAAATAATCATAACTCCAAAAAACAACTTCACAATACTTTTTTTCATCTCTGTTCCCCCATTCCAATATGTTTTGCTTCGCTGATTCTTTCCCCCATTATAGCAAAGCTCTAAAGCTAAAACATCTTTAATAAAATTAATTTCAAACATCTTGCAGTTTTCATTGTATTTTTTTTGATACATACTATAATGATAAAGGAATTTACATAAGGGAGAATTTAAAAACATGGTTTATGCAAAATCCAAAGAACAAAAGCTTTGGAAAAAACATCTTATTTCGATTATTTGTGTCGTGATTGCATCATTCATTATGTCTTGCAATATCAAGTCCTTTGTACGGGCAGGAAACCTACTGCCCGGTGGATTTACCGGATTATCCTTGCTGATTCAAAGAATCGCTTTAGAATTATTCGGTATCTCTTTGCCTTATTCAATTATTAATATTGCTTTGAATGCTGTACCAGCATATATTGGCTTTAAAACGATTGGTAAGAAGTTTACCGGTTATTCTATTTTAATGATCGTTCTTAATTCATTTTTAGTTGATCTTATTCCGGCAATGCCGATTACATCGGATCCTTTGCTGGTTTCAGTGTTCGGGGGAATCTTTAACGGTTTAGCTATTTCGATCGCTTTACATGGCAAAGCTTCAAGCGGGGGGACAGATTTTATTGCTGTGTATTTATCTGATCGCTGGAATACCTCTTCATGGAATTTTGTGTTTGGCTTAAATACGATTATCCTCATGATTTCCGGTGTCTTATTTGGCTGGGAAGCGGCTTTATATTCGATCATCTTCCAGTTTGTATCGACACAGATCATCGGACAGCTCTATCAGCGTGATCAGCGTACAACCCTATTTATCATTACTGCTGATCCCAATAGTTTAGAAAAAGCATTGTTAACTTATACGCATCACGGAATTACACGTTTTGAAGGAAAAGGCTGCTATAAAGATGAACCGCGTACCTTGCTTTATACGGTGGTTTCAGCCCATGAAGTAAAAGACGTTGTACAGTTTGTAAGAACCTACGATCCAAAAGCCTTTGTCAATATTGCTAAATCAATTAAGATAGATGGACGTTTCTATAAAGAACCGATGGAATAATTGGTTCTTTTCTCTTTATTTATGGGTTGACTTTCTTATTTCGGTACCTTACAATAAAACAATGTAGGAGGAATTATATGGAAAAAAATGAAATGGGTACGGGAAAGATTTCCCAGTTATTAATTAAATTCTCTGTTCCGGCTATTATCGGAATGTTAGTAAACGCTATATATAATATCGTCGATCGTATGTTTATCGGAAATGCACCGCATTTAGGATCATTGGGAATTGCCGGGATTACAGTCAGCTATCCGGTTACATTGATATTAATGGCGGTCAGTTTGATGTGTGCTGTCGGAGGAGCTACATGTTTTTCCATCAGTTTAGGTGCAAAGCGAAATAAAGATGCCAGTATATACATAGGGAATGCATTAACTTTGGCAATTATTTTCGGAGCCGTCATCATGATTTTTGGAAATTTATTTATTAATCAGGTCTTGGGAATACTGGGAGCCAGCAGCAATGTATTGCCTTATGCTCGCTCATATTTAAGTATTATTTTATACGGGGCTGTTTTCTCATGCATTACAATGTGCGGAAACAACTTCTCAAGAGCACAGGGGAATCCTAAAAATGCTATGGTTTCTCAATTGATTGGGGCAGGCTTCAATATCGTCTTTGATTACATTCTGATCTTTAAATTTAATATGGGAATGGAAGGCGCTGCTTTAGCGACCATTGGCGGTCAATTTTTAAGCATGGTCTGGCAGTTAGCGTTCTTATTTTCAAAGCGTTGTTTAATTCCAATTCAATTAAAATCGATGGTTTTAAAATTTGAACATACTAAAAGGATTATAACGACAGGAATTCCTGCTTTCTTAATGCAGTTTTCTAATAGTATCTTAAATATCATCTTGAATGGTACATTAGTTAGTTATGGCGGTGATATTGCGATCTCAACAGTGGGAATTATCACCAGTGTGCAAACGATCTTATTCATGCCAATTACCGGTCTAACACAAGGACAGCAGCCTTTAATCAGCTACAACTTTGGGGCAAAGCAAATGAGTCGTGTCAAAGAAACATTGAAATATGCAATTATCGCAGCTACTACCATTGCGGTTATCGGTTTTGCAGCGATCCAGCTATTACCGGGATTTATTATTACAGCTTTCAATAAAGAAGCGGATATCATCCAGCTGGGAACCAATGCCTTACGAATTTGGTTTCTATGCCTGCCGCTGATCGGAGCGCAAATCTGTTGCGCCAACTATTTCCAAGCCATTGGAAAAGTACGTGAAGCTAGTATTCTGACACTATTAAGACAGATCATTATTTTAATCCCAATGATCCTGATCTTATCGAATCTATTTGGTCTATACGGAATTTTCTTTGCCGTGCCAATTGCCGATGCCGCTTCATTCCTAATTACTACTTTACTAACCTATCACCAAATGAAGCAGATTCGCACTGAACCAGAAGAAACGGCAGTAACTGAAGAAATCATTGAAGAGGCACAATAAGCCTCTTTTTTCTTGTTGTGACTTTAAGGATCATGATATGATAGTGAAAATGAGGTGATACCATGCAAGTGATTAAAGCAAAATCAATTCTTCAAAAAGTCGGAGAACATTCAAATCAGTGGTTTGGCATCGATTATAATATCAATCTTTATAAAGGGTGTTCTCATGGGTGTATCTATTGTGACAGCCGCAGCAGCTGCTATCAGATCGACCATTTTGATGAAGTACGCATCAAAGAAAATGAGATCGCGATTTTAAACAAGGAACTTCAGTCAAAAAAGAAAAAAGGCGTGGTAGGGATTGGTGCCATGAGTGACACCTATAACCCCTTTGAAAAAAATCTTGAGATTACCCGTCAAGCTTTAAAGCTGCTGCAATTTTATCATTTTGGCGTATCAATCGATACAAAAAGTGACCTCGTTGCCAGAGATATTGATATATTAAAGCAAATGAAGAATGTTATTATAAAGTTCACAATTACAACCGCCGATGATGAGCTGTGCAAAAAAATCGAACCGCATGTCTGTGCTTCTTCTGCCCGTTTCAAAGCGATGAAAGCATTGAGTGACGAAGGGATCTTTACAGGAGTATTATTTACTCCGATCCTGCCTTTTATCACCGATCAGGAAGACAATATCAGAAACGTTATTCGTCTTTCCTATGAGCATGGAGCTAAGTTTATTTATTCGATGTTTGGGGTAACATTAAGGGAAAATCAAAGAGACTATTACTATTCGCAGCTAGATCAGTTATTCCCCGGATTAAAAGAAAAATATCAGCAGTTTTTTGGAAACAGCTATATGTGTGGAATCCGAAATTATTCCCATTTAAAGAGGATTTTTATACAGGAGTGCCAAAAATACGGACTACTTTACAAAATGGAAGATATTATCGCTGCCTATAAAGAAGAGAATGAACAGATTCAGTTAACATTTGATTTATAGTGTGCTAGAATAAATACGGAGGTATAAGATAATGATGAGGATAATGTTAGCATGTGCCGGTGGAATGTCAACAAGCTTACTTGTAACCAAAATGCAGGAAGAAGCTAAAAAACAAGGTATCGATTGCAAGATCTGGGCGATAGGAGAATCTGGAATCGAAAATTATCTTGGTGACTTTGACGTTTTACTGCTAGGACCGCAGATTCGCTACAAGCTAGAATCGGTCAAAAAAATCTTAAACGGTAAATATCCTGTCGAAGTCATCGACATGCGTAATTACGGAACAATGAACGGAAGTGCCGTATTTACAACTGCCGCTAACCTTTACAAAGAATTTTACCAAAAATAATAGTTAAAAAAGTACGGATTATAATCTCCGTACTTTTTTATTGTGCCTCGATTTCTTCATTAATGGCATCAATAATTCCTTGTCGATCATATCCTAAGCCATTCATTTCACTGACAAAAGTATGCACTTTTTCATGACTGATCTCGAAACGCAGGCGATCAATCAATTCAAGATCTTCTGTCACAAAACGTCCGACGGTTCGTTCACTATGCAGTAAACCAGCTCTTTCAAGCTCACTGAGTGCTTTTTGAATCGTATTAGGATTAACACTATATTGTAAGGCTAATTCACGTACAGAGGCAATTTTATGCCCTGGCAAGTAGTGATGAGTGAAGACATCTTTTTTGATTTCGTCCATGACTTGCAGATAGATCGGTAAATTTGGATCGAAACTGTTCTTCATATTCCCACCTCGCTATTCAATTTGTAATTTTTTATCAATTAAATAGGTTGTTCCAACAAAGAATCCAACAGTAAATACTACATTGATAAATATATTAAAGATATAAAGTGATGAACTGTTCATTGAACTGACTAATCCATAAAACATTGATGAATCGGCAATAAATCCTAAAGCCAAAAGTCCGAGAATATATCCGCCTACCCCAATCAATACTCTGTTTTTAGTAACATATTTCGTATGCACAAAGGTAATCGTAAAATAGAATGAAGCAATCATCGCTAAAATAGAAGTGAAGGCAGCAAGAAGTGACTGCAATACTTCTCCCGGATAAAGAGATATATTATAGCACAGCTGATTAATAAAATTAAAGATATCTCCGAATGAAAAGTCGGCGATTAACATCATTAAGATCATCAGTCCCAACCCTAAGATAAAGAAAGCTACAAAAGTCCAAATCATTGCCCCAATCATTTTAGAAAAAACAAGTTCTTTAGATGATACCGGCAAAGTTAGAGTCAAATAACCGGGACGGTTAAACATTGAGCGTGAAAAGTGCTGAACAATATTGACAAAGATGGATATGACGATCCCAAATAAAGCTACCATCAATAATCCACTCAAAAATTGATTAATCACTGTCGGCAAGAACGGTGTCGCACAGCAAAGTAATAAATAAACAGCAAAAGTCAATAAATACTGACGATAAGAACCAATTAATTCATATTTTAATAATTTTAGCATTTGAATACCTCCCTAAACAATTCATCGATAGACATATGACGATCATTTCTCAATGTCTCCGTATTTTCGTGCATAATTAATTTCCCCTCTTTAATAAAGACGACTTCATCAAAGATAGTTTCCAAATCACTTATTAAATGGGTAGAAATAATAATTAAGGCATCTTCAGCATAGTTATTTAATATCACATCTAAGATGACTTCTCTGGCAGCCGGATCCACCCCTGCAATCGGTTCATCCAAAATGTAAATCTTTGCTTTACGTGACATCACCAAACATAATTGAAATTTTTCTCGCATCCCTTTTGACATCGATTTAATCTTCATTTCCGGTGTTAAGTTGAAACGAGTCATCAGTTCGATGCAATGTGCATATTGAAAATCTGAATACAGTTCTCTAAACATATTTAATGCATCTTTAGCATGCATCCAGTCTAAGAAATAAGATTCATCCGGCAAATAAGAGATGATTTCTCTTGAATGCACTCCGATTGGCTGTCCATCGATCAATACATTCCCATGATATGCTTTTAATAACCCGTTCAATATTTTAATCAATGTTGTTTTCCCTGAACCATTTGGTCCTAATAATCCAATAATCTTCCCTGATGTAAGACTTAAAGAAATGTTTGTTAAAGCAATCTTCTTTCCGTAAGTCATTGAAAGATCTTCTATTTTAATTAATTCGTTTTCCATAGTTTCCCTCCTACTGTATTAATACACTAATACAATAACACGGACTATAATGATTGTCAACAGAATAAATAAAAAAGTTAGAAATTAATCTAACTTTTCAATCAGTACCACATGATGAGGATCGACAATTCGTTTTCTCTCCAAATCATATTACCCTGTCCCATTATTGTTTATTTAATGCTTCATCAATCGCTTTAGCGGCGTTTTTACCTGCTCCCATCGCTAAAATAACAGTTGCCGCACCGGTCACAACATCCCCGCCGGCATAAACCCCGTCTTTGCTGGTTGCCATGGTTTCTTCTTCCACAATGATTCCGCCCCATTTTTGTGTTTCCAACCCCGGAGTTGTCTGACGGATCAAAGGATTCGGACTTTGACCGATCGCTTCGATAACAGTCCCTACTTCCAACAAGAATTCGCTGCCTTCTTTTTCAACCGGACGTCTTCTTCCGGAAGCATCAGGTTCTCCTAATGTCATTTCCACACATTCCATCGATTTTACCCATCCGTCTTCACCATGAATCGCAATTGGGTTATTCAATAGTTTAAAGATAATCCCTTCTTCTTTAGCGTGATGAATCTCTTCTTTTCTGGCAGGCAGTTCTTCTTCACCACGACGATAAACGATATACACCTCTTTTGCACCGAGACGCTTTGCCGTTCTGGCGGCATCCATCGCTACGTTTCCACCTCCGATAACAGCTACTTTTTCACTGATTTTAACCGGAGTCGGGTGATCAGGGAACTGATAAGCCTTCATTAAATTAACACGAGTTAAGAATTCATTCGCAGCATAAACCCCATTCAAATTCTCTCCGGGAATACCCATAAAACGAGGCAGTCCGGCACCAGAACCGACAAAGATCGCTTCATAGCCTTCTTCTTTTAATTCATCAATCGTGATGGAACGTCCTACAATCACATTCGTTTCAACATGAACTCCTAATTTTTTTACATTATCTACTTCTTTTGCCACAAGTGCTTTTGGCAGACGGAATTCAGGGATTCCATAAACTAATACCCCACCTGTCTCATGCAAAGCTTCAAAGACAGTCACATCATAACCACGTTTGGCTAATTCTCCCGCACAGGTAATTCCTGCCGGACCGGAACCTACGATTGCTACTTTATGATGATTCTTTTCGATTTCAACCTTTTCTTCTTTATTTAAAGCCATGTGATAATCGGCAACAAAACGTTCCAAGCGACCAATTCCAACCGCTTCTCCCTTGATTGCACGTACGCATTTTCCTTCACATTGATTTTCCTGTGGACAAACACGTCCACAAATAGCAGGCAGTGCATTCTCACGTTTGATTGTTTGATATGCCGCTTCGATATCCCCTTCAGCTACATGCTGGATAAATTCCGGAATCGGAACTCCTACCGGACATCCATTCATACAAGGCTTATGACGACAGTTTAAACAACGGGTTGCTTCTTCTTGCGCTTGTTCTAAAGTATATCCCAAAGCAACTTCCTTAAAGTTTTTATTACGTACATCTGCCTCTTGTTCAGGCATCTTGACTTTTTCTAATGACATGTTTGGCATTTTATCTATCCTCCATGGTGAGGTGACAGATATGCTGTTCCTCAGATTTAAACATACGCTGACGATTAATCAATTCATCAAAATCCACTAACATTCCATCAAAATCAGGTCCATCTACACAGGCGAACTTGATCTTGCCATCGACACTGACACGACAGCATCCGCACATTCCGGTTCCATCAATCATGATCGGATTCAAGGACACTGAAGTCTTGATCTGATATGGTCGGGTAACATTAACCACTGCTTTCATCATTGGCACAGGTCCGATCGCAATGACCTCATCAAATGTTTCTTTCTTATCTAACAAATCCTGCAATACGGTTGTAACAAACCCTTTTGTCCCCATTGTCCCATCATCTGTCGCAATGTAAACATGTTCACAGATGGGTTCAAATTTTTCTTTCCATAAAATGTATTCTTTGCTTCTTCCCCCAATAATAACATCCACTTTTACACCCATGTCATGCAGTGCTTTTAACTGCGGATACAGTGGTGCAGCGCCAACCCCTCCGGCAACTCCAATCACATGCTGATGTTTAGACAAAACGGTAGGAACGCCTAACGGTCCGGCAAAGTCCTGAAGTTCATCGCCTTCATTCAGCTTTGCTAATTGTGCAGTAGAATATCCCACGATCTGGTAAATGATCGTTACAGTTTCTTTTTCACGATCAAAATCTGCAATTGTTAATGGGATTCTTTCGCCATCTTCACTTACTCTTAATATAATAAACTGCCCAGCAAGACATTTACGTGATACATGAGGTGCTTTAATTTCCATCAATTCAACGACATCGTTTAATTTCTCTTTTTTTATGATTTTATACATTTTTCAACCCTCTTTCCACTTTTTCCTTATTATATATAAATTTTATTTTAAAATCAATCAATCTTTGTTACTATTGTTAAGGAGGTAACAGCATGAAAATATTAATTATCGGCGGTACCGGTACGATCAGTACTCCTATCACTTCCGCCTTAGCTCAAAACGTTCAAAATGAAGTCTATGTTTTAAACCGCGGTAATCATAATGATCGCCTGCACCCAAACATTATCTCATTGGTTGGGGACATCAATGATAAAGAAGCAATCTCTTCTTTAATCAAAGAAATGACATTTGACACTGTCATTAATTTTATTTTATTCACACCCGCACAGGCCTATGATAATATTGCATTATTTAAAGGGAAAACGAGGCAGTTTATTTTTATTTCGACAGTGGTCACGTATAACCATGACGGAGCTGTCTGCTTTAATGAAGATCATCCGCTGGGAAATCGTTATTCTCGCTACGGACAAGGGAAACAAGCTTGTGAAGAAATATTCAGAAAAGCCTATCAGGAAGAAGGATTTCCAATTACTATCGTTCGCCCTTCCCAAACGTATTCCAATGACCGTATTCCTCTAAGTATTAAAGGAAAGAACTGCTACAGTGTTATTAAAAGAATGCTGGAAGGAAAAGAAGTGATTATCCACGGTGATGGAAACAACTTATGGACATGCACACATGCTGATGATTTTGCCAAAGGTTTTGTTCCTTTAGTGGGAAATCCTGATACAATCAATGAAGCCTATCAAATTGTTTCTGATGAACAGGTCAGTTGGAATATGATTTATCTTTATTTAGCTAAATTATTGAGCGTTCCTTTTAAACCTGTCTATATGACTACAGATTTGCTTTCTAAAAGCAAAACCTACGCATTAAGTGAAAGCATCCAGGGAGATAAGCAGTTCTCCCATCTATTTGACACAACAAAGATCAAACAGGCTGCTCCTGACTTTAAATGTGCCATTACGATTGAAAAAGGATTGGCAATGTATCTTGATTATATGGAAAAACACCCCGAATTAAAACAAGCAGATGAAAAATTTGATCAATGGTGTGACCAAGTTATCGCTGCCTATAAATTGGCAATGAAGTCCGTAGAAGAGGTTTTATAATCATGAGAAAGCTTCTGTTCTTTGATATTGATGGGACCTTATTAAGCGATACTACTCATCAGGTTCCTCAAAGTGCCAAAGAAGCATTAAAACAGGCACAGGCAAACGGACATCTCATCTTTATTAATACCGGTCGTCCTTATGCTTCCATCTCACAGGAGATCAAAGACTTGAACTATGATGGAATATTGTGCGGCTGCGGCACTTACATCGAGTATCATCAGCAGATTTTATTTCATCGGGAAATTTCCCCGGAAATAATCGTTCAGGTCATAACTGCTTTAAGAAAACATAAGGTCGCTGCCCTTTTAGAAGGAAAAGATGCCGTATATTATGATCCAAACAACCAACACCCTCATGTAGCCCAAATTAAAAATAAATATACAGCAATTGGGATGGATACTCAGCACACATGGGATGATGCTGATATTCATTTTGATAAGTTTACAATTTGGCATGATGCACACAGTGATTTTCCGGCGTTAAAAAACGAGATGACTTCTCATTTCGATTATATCGAACGTGCCCTTGACTTTGGCGAATTTGTACCGCATGGCTTTACCAAAGCAACCGGTATTCAGTTTTTGATGAAGCATCTGCAGGTAGACCATCAGCATACATACTGCTTTGGTGACAGCACAAATGACCTTTCGATGCTTGAATATTGTCAGCACAGTGTCGCTATGAAAAACAGTGATCCGCGAATCTTTAGTCATGTTGAATACGTCACGACAGATGTCGATGATGACGGCATTGCCAATGCTTTAAAGCATTATCATCTAATATAAAAAAGGACAATGACATGATCATTGTCCTTTTCTTGTGATAAAACTGCCATCAACTTCATCGAGGGGCAGGATCATCAATACTCCCGAATTCGGCTGATCCAAACCACCGGTCACATCGTTTACAATTTGTTTAAACTTTGCAACCTTTTCTTCTTCCATACAAAAAAGCATTGTCTTGTTGGCATCCCGAGGAATAATAAACAGCTGTTTTAATACAGATACTAAATCCTCATTCTGATAATCTGTTTGCTTCTTTGCCATCCCCATACTATCCAAAATTGTACCACCACGAATCCCGGCATTATAAAGCTTGCCTAAAAACGTTTCCTGTAAATCCGGATTGTTGAGAATAAAAATGACTAATTTCATTTTTCTCACCCCATTATTTATAAACTGTACGTGTTACCACGAAACTGCCTTCTTTCTTGAACTCTCGTTCAAAATAATCATAATAAGTCCCCGGTGTGATCATCCCGTTGATATTCAATAAATCCGTTCCTGCTTTTCCTAATACACTGTCAGCCAGCAAGACACAGTTTGTACTCATGACAAAATAGGTTTTAAAGCGGCTGTATTTAAACTTGTAAAGCAAAGCGTCGCAATCTTTAACTAACAGACTCCCATAATCCTGATATTTCTCCGGATGCTCCGGATCTTTCATAATCGGTGGCTCCCAGGGCACTAATCGTGATTTCAAATCATCAATCTTCGCTTTGACATTTTTATATTGTTCTTCATCTAATTTCAAACCATAGCTGAATAATGTTTTTTTACTGTGTTCAATGCAAAAGGGAATATATTTTTCTTTAGTTGTGATAAATAAAATCCCATCACCGATAGATTCCATCAGTTTAAAGGAATCTTGATCATAATTGCCATAAGAAATAATCTCGTTGTTAAAGTATAAATCAACATGTCCTAAGGCACCATAGCCATTTTGCGTGACATGAATAAAAACCTCGATATCCGGAATAACCTCTTCTTTCTTTTCTACAAACTCAGTGACCTCGCCGTCATCATCGTATTCCCCTAAATATTTATTGATCGCCTGCAAAGCACGATACGGCAATAATGCCACCAAAAAGATTGGTAAATTAATACGGATCATCCTTTTATACTTTGTTTTTGTTGCTTTTGGAATGATGAGCTCAAAGCCATCACGTACATAGGTATAGCCCAAACATACGGCATACAAACCCAACAGTAAAAACAGCTGCCCTACTCTGGCAAAAGGAGTTAAGACCAAAAACAACCCTAAACCAATAAACAAGAGTGCATCCAATAATAAGATTAAACGTCCTTTCACATGATCTTTACGGTAAATAAAATAAGTAATAAGCTTTAACACTCCCGTCATAATGCCATACAGTCCAAACAAGATGACAATCAAAGAAACCGGCACTTCGGGAAATAACTGTATCAGTTCTCCTGCCACAATACTCACTAAAGCCGTTGTCAGAGATACTGATTTTTTAATATCATTTGAACCAATCACTAATGCCACTAGTTGAAATACTCCGGCGATAATCAATAGGGAAGCGATAAGTTCGATCATCGTAATCGCAAACGTAGCTCGCATAATCATAACGCTGATGCCTAATACAACAAGACATGTTCCCCCGATGACCATTGAAGAGGATTCCCAACGTTTATCCTTCATCGCTCTCCCTCCTTATATTTATTATATAATAATAATTAATCCCGATAAAGCAAATGTTTCCATGCTTTCTTTACAAATGGAATCTTATAAATGAAAAAGACAATCATGACCCCGGTAAAATTTAATATAAAATCATCAATATCACCAACACCTACACTAAAGTATACTTGTGCACACTCACTTAAAATGATAGTTGTCGCCATAAAAAGCGGAAAGCGAAAGAAAGAATCCATCGTTTCCGATAAGGTTGGCAACAGAATCCCCATTGGAGCAAAGACGATTAAATTGCCTACAACATTAAGCAATAGATGGGATAAGTAGATATTGCCATTTTGATAAGCCAGCATGTAGTCCTTCATCATTTTAAACGGTTCTAAATTAATCCCTTCAACCATATGGGATAAGAGTTTATTACTTTGCACGGTGATATTTCTGCCAAAGTCGCTATCAAAGAATAATAAATAGACGAGATTAACCAAATAAATAATAAAAACAATAAAAATAAAGGCGGTCATCAGCTTACGTTTTTGTGAACGTTCCTTTAATTCTTTTAATAGCTGCCATACACAAAGGCTCAGCCATAAAATCCCCAGTGTCACGACTCCGATTTTTTCTTTTACTCCAAATGTAATAAGGGGACTTACGGCTACAAAGATTTGATAAAGAAGGGTAGATAAAAATAAAATAAAGTATATAATGAATGATTTATTTATTTTCATACGAGCCTCCTTCTTAACCCTTATAGTATATCATAATGTCTGTCTATTCCAAATAAAAAACAAAAAAATAATCTGAGGTTTGATCCCCAGATTATTTCAATTTCAGACATTACTTTTTAGTTGTTTTTCTTTCATAGCTGTAAGTTAATCTTAAGATTTGTTCCATATCTTTAACCATCGGCATTCTAGGGTTAGCTGGTGAACATTGATCTTCATAAGCGTTCATAGCGATTCTGTGAACTGCTTCTTCCCAATCTTCTTTGCTGATTCCCTGAGATGCGAAGTTAGAAGGGATTCCAACTTTTCCTGATAACTCATCACAAGCTTGTGCAAACATTTCTACACCTTCAGCCGGAGTTTTTGGATTTAATCCGATTAACTGAGCTAATTCCATGTATTTAACATCAGCTTTATAGTTTTCGATCTTAGGCCAGATGTTTAATTTTGTAGGTACTGTTCCGTTATAACGGATAACATGTGGTAATAAAATAGCGTTTGTACGTCCATGAGGGACATGGAATTCTCCACCGATCTTATGCGCTAATGAGTGATTCATACCCAAGAAAGCATTTGCGAATGCCATACCAGCGATCGTTGCAGCATTATGCATTTTTTCTCTTGCTTCAGGATCGTTTTTACCATTTTTAACTGATCTTTCTAAGTAATCGAATACTAATTTAACAGCTTGTTTAGCCCATCCATCTGTAAAGTCAGATGCTAAGATTGAAACATAAGCTTCAACGGCATGAGTTAATACGTCAACTCCTGTATCCGCAGCGATAGAAGCAGGCATACTCATTGCAAATTCTGGATCTACGATGGCTACTGTTGGTGTTAATGCATAGTCAGTTAATGGATATTTTTTATTTTCTTTACGATCAGTAATAACCGCAAATGGTGTTACTTCTGAACCTGTACCTGAAGTTGTTGGGATACAGATTAATCTTGTTTTCTTACCTAATTCAGGGAATTTGAATGCACGTTTTCTAATGTCCATGAATTTTTGTTTAATATCATCGAAGTTTACTTCCGGATGTTCATGTAATAACCACATAACTTTAGCGGCATCCATTGAAGAACCTCCACCTAAAGCGATAATAACATCAGGATTGAATTTATTCATCAATTCAACACCTTTTTGTACTGTATCTACACTTGGATCTGGTTCAACATCAAAGAATAATTCGATATCTACTTTATTTCTTCTTCTCTTGATCGCATCTTCAATTTTAGCTACATAACCTAAATTATACATACCACGGTCAGTGACGATCATAGCTTTTTCCATTTCTTTCATATCAATCAAGTATTTGATTGAGTTCTTTTCGAAATAGATTTTTGGTGGAAGTTTAACCCATTGCATATTGTTGTTACGTCTCCCTACTCTCTTAATATTTAATAAGTTGATGGCACTTACGTTGTTAGAAACTGAGTTTCTACCATAAGATCCACATCCTAATGTTAATGAAGGAATGAAGGCATTATAAACTGAACCGATTCCTCCGAATGTAGATGGAGCATTTTCAATAATACGGATTGCTTTACAAGCTTTACCGAATTCGATTGTTACATCATGATTTTGAGTATGGATCGCTGCAGAGTGTCCTAAACCGTTAAATTCAACCATTGCTGCTGCTTTTGCGATACCGTCTTCTGTAGAATCCGCTTTTAAAATTGCTAATACTGGAGATAATTTTTCTCTTGTTAAAGGTTCTTTTGGTCCTACTTCATTACATACTGCACAAAGAATCTGAGTATCTTCCGGTACTTTGATTCCGGCTTCCAAAGCGATTGAATAAGCTGAATGTCCAACGATATTTGGATTTAATTTAGCGTTTTCAACACCTTCAGAGTTAGAAGCAAATCCGAACATATATTTTTCTAATGCTTCTTTTTCTTTATCATTTACAAAATAAACTTTAAAGCGTTTCATTTCATTGATCACTTCATCATAGATTTCATGATCGATGATTGCTGCTTGTTCAGAGGCACAGATCATCCCGTTATCAAAAGATTTTGATAGGATAACGTCATTCACTGCACGCTTGATGTTACAAGTTTTTTCTAAGTATGCAGGCACATTTCCAGCTCCTACACCTAATGCTGGCTTACCGCAAGAATAAGCAGCTTTAACCATTGCGTTACCACCTGTTGCCAAGATTGTAGCGATACCATCATTATTCATTAATGAAGTTGTTGCATACATTGATGGAGTTGGTAAATCCAACCATTGAATACAATCTTCCGGAGCTCCGGCTGCAACCGCTGCATCTCTCATACAAATAGCTGCTAACTTAGAACATTGTTGAGCAGATGGATGGAATGAGAAGATGATTGGGTTTCTTGTTTTTAAAGCGATTAATGATTTAAAGATAACTGTAGAAGTTGGGTTTGTTGTAGGGATAATTCCACACACTACCCCAACCGGTTCAGCAATTTCAGTGATTCCAGTTAGTGGATCTTCATTGATGATTCCTACTGTTTTTAAGTGACGTAAGTTAGAGTTTACGTATTCGCAGGCAAATAAGTTTTTAACGGCTTTGTCTTCAAATACCCCTCTGCCAGTTTCTTTGATAGCAGCTTCTGCTAAAACACCGTGCTGATCTAATCCAGCAACTGAACATTTTGCTACGATATAATCTACTGCATCTTGATCTAAACGTCTAAATTTTTCCAATGAAACTAAGGCTTTGCTTACTAGACCATCTACATAAGCATCCACTTGTTCATTTGTCATTTCTTCTACTTTGGCAACTTTTTTTTCTGCCATGATCACACCTCCGTATGTTTTTTGTGAAATATTTAATTTGATTTACACACGTAGTTTATCATCTTGTGAAAAAAAATACAATAGCTTTTTTACCTCCTTTTTGACATTAAGCGCTTACACTTAAAAAATTTTTTTAAACCCCGTGAAATGTAAATCAAACTAGCTCTTATTTATATTGATTTTATCATACTTTTTCTTAATTTTAAAGTGAATCGCCAAAAGAACGTTTTTTTCAAAATTTTACACTTTTTTTATGTTCAAAACAGCTTGATTTTCACTCCTTTACAAACGAAAGTCCTTTCATAAAACTAACCTTTATAAATTAAAAAAAGATTGCAGTTCTGCAATCCTTACCGATTGATTTCATAGGGCCAATCTAAAATTCCACCAAAGTTATACACATTCTGATAGCCCATTTTTTCAAGTTGTTCACATGCCGCCGCACTTCTTTTTCCGCTGCGGCAATAGACTAAAATCTTTTCATCGAGATCTTTTAATGATTCCGCTGCTGTTTGTGTAATCGTTCCTAAGGGAAGCAGGATTGACCCTGGGATATGGCATTGCTGCATACTCATCTTCTTCACGAACATCCACGATCGCTACTTTTTCATGATCGATCATTTCTTTTGCAGTCTGCGGTGTGATTGTTTTATACTCCATTCGATTTTCTCCTTCACCTTTATTATAACAAGATATCATGCGGTATATTCGCACAAAATGCTTCCAGCATCGGTGTCATCTTTTTATTCTTATTCATTACCATCGTGATTGGATTGCTCAGGTTTAAATCTGTAATCTCTAATTCTATCAATTTGTTTTCTTTTAACTCCTGCTGAACCAATACTTTGGGTAAAATCGCAATGCCTAATCCCATTTTTGCTGCTTCGATCAAGGTTTGTGAATCCACACTGACCCACTGAGCAAAAAGCTGATAACCCGCCAATGTCACGGCTGATTCAAAAGTTTCCCGCACTGCACTCCCGCGTTCTCTTAACAGCAAGCGATGCTCCATCAATGCTTTGAGTGATAATTTACTATGAATCGTTGTATTAGGTGACACATAAGCCCCAATGTCATAATTTAAAATCGGAGTCATTAAAAAAGACTGTGACGGCAGTGCCCCTTCAATAAAGGCAACATCCGCTCTTCCCTCTAATAATGCTTTTAACGCTGAAGCCGCACTGTTAATCTCTACTTGTACTTTAGTATGATGAATACTTTGAAACTGCTCAATATAGCGGGGCAGCCAAATTTGGGCAAACGTAATACAACTGGAAATAGAAAGCGGCGCCGCTTCCTTCAACTCCCCTAAACGAGCCTCTAAGCGTTCCATTTCTTCAAGAAGAGGGAGGACTTCTTTTAAAAGTAATTCTCCGCTTTTTGTCAGCTTCACACTTTTATGCATTCTTTCAAATAAAGGCGTATTGACTTTACCTTCTAATTCTTTCATTGCATGAGAAACGGCTGATTGTGTTAAAAACAGATTTTCTGCGGCACGGGTAAAATTTTCTGTTTTAGCGACTTCTCTAAAAATAAGATAGTGTTTAAGGTTCATATAAAGCTCCTTTTGCCATGAATTTTATTCATATCACTCCCAATATATTATCATTTCACAAATGGCAAAGCAACTTTTATAATAAACCTTGCATACAAAGAAAGGAGTTCTATGAAAGAGAAAATTCGTTTTTATTTATGGCTGTGTTATGTCAATCTATTTATCAGTACGTTTACTTTTGGCGGAGGGTATGTGGTCATCCCGATGATCAGAAAATACTTCGTCGAGCAAAGAAAATTATTCAGTGAGGAGGAACTGATGGAGATGGCTGCCATTGCTCAATCTTCTCCGGGAGCAATCGCAATCAATTTAAGTATCTTAGCAGGAAAACGCACCGCCGGCTGGATCGGCATCCTCATCAGTAGTCTTTGTTCGATTCTTCCTCCCATCATCATTCTCAGCTTTATATCTACTTGGTATGTGGCATTTTCCAATAATCTCTATATCGCCGCAATCTTAAAAGGTATGCAAGCCGGCGTTGCCGCTCTGATCGTTGATTTGATTATTGATATGTATAAAATGATCTTAGAAGAAAAATCGGTATTATTAAATCTATTGGTTCCCGCCGCTTTTATTGCCAATGCTTTTTTTAATGTTAATGTCATGCTGATCCTGGTTATCAGTTCTTTAATCAGCGTTTTCTTCTTATTTATGCAGCCGGTTGTCAAAAGGAGGCAAAAGCATGTTTAATCTTTTTATGACCTTTTTAAAAATCGGTCTATGCAGTATCGGCGGCGGTTATGCGATCATACCGATGATTCAGCAGCAAGTTGTTTTAACACAGGGATGGATCAGTGAAAAAGTATTTACTGATATTATTACTATATCACAAATGACACCGGGTCCTTTAGCGGTGAACACCTCTACTTTTGTCGGGATTCAGATTGCAGGCATTCCCGGCGCTATCGTTGCCACTGTAGGATGTATCCTGTGTGGTATCCTTATTTCTACCTTGCTTTATGAGTTCTTCAAAAAATATAAACATTCTAAATATATTTTTGAGATCCTTAAATCATTGAAAGCCACCTCTTTAGGTTTAATCGTCTCTGCCGCCTTTACGATTCTGCTGCTGACTTTTTTTGGCACTTCCACTTTAAACAGCTCTGTTCATGGGGATTTGCTGGCAATGCTGGTATTTGGAGCTGCCTTATTTTTATTAAGAAAATATAAGGTGAATCCGATTGTCATGATGAGCTTATGTGGTGTCATCGGCCTATTTATCTATATTTAAAAAGGTTGGAAATTCCAACCTTTTTAAATAAACCGGTAATGCTTTAACGCTTTGGCTACACCATCTGATGCCACATCATCACTGATGTATTCGGCAATTTCTTTCAATGCTTCTACAGCATTTTCCATCGCTATACCGTGCCCAACAACACTTAGCATTTCAAGATCATTATTTCCATCACCAAAAGCATAGGTATCCTTAATATCAATGGCTAATGCTTTAGTCAGTTCAATGATTCCTACCCCTTTATTAATCCCTTTGATATTAAGATCAAAGGAAAGCTGATTAGGATGCTGAGCAATATCAAAATGTTCTCCCAGCAAATCATAGACTAACTTAAATTCTTTAGGAGCTTGAACCTTGACCATTGCAATATACGCTTCAATATCCTCTTCATCGAAGCTATCCACCATCGTTTCTGCATTCATTTCCCAGCGTCTGCTGAAATCCTGGATGCTTTTTCTATTTTTATCATTTACATAAATATGATCATAGCCTTCAATATAGTAATCAAAACCATATTGATCACATACCTGTATCAGCGTTTTAATAGCAGACTGAGAAATTTTTTGCTTAAAGATGCATTTCCCTTTATATTCCACATAAGCTCCATTGCATGTCACAAAACCGCTAAAAGGGAAATCCCGAATCGGCTTTACAATAAAACATTTTGTTCTTCCAGTCGCAATGAATGCCAGATGCTCTTGCTGAAGTTTTAAAATAGCGGCTTTATTCACCGATGAAATATCAATGAGTCCATGTGGAGTATCTAACAATGTCCCATCAATATCAAAAAAGAAAGCTTTACTCATAACCTACCTCCTACCTTGTTTATCATACCAAGAATTTTCCTTAATTACTATTAATTACTAAAGAAAAACCGCCGGCTTCACCAGCGGTTATTCTACTTTTTAAGGAAACCAAAGAGTCCCTTTTTCTTATTTTTTTCTTGTTCTGCTTTTTCTTTTTTGACGTTTTCCAGTTTCTCAACCGCTTCTTCGTACCCATCATTTACAGCTTCCTGATACCAGCGAATCGCTTCATCTAAATCTTTTTTAACGCCAATACCTTTTTCATAACAGTGCCCTAAATTGCTTTTAGCGATGCGATTTCCCTGACGGGCTGCTTTGGCATAAAGTTCTACTGCTTTTGCTTCATCCTTTTTGACACCGGTTCCATTTTCATAGTTGACTCCTAAATTATTGATCGCTGTAATATGTCCTAAATCTGCGGCTTCTTGATAAAGCACAACAGCTTTTGCTTCATCTTTTTTCACACCGGTTCCAAAATCATAACAGCAAGCTAAGTTATAGATCCCTTGCGGAAATTTTGCATCTGCACTGCTTTGATATAGTTCAATCGCCTTTTTAAGATCGACTTCGACACCGATTCCCGTTTCATAGCAATACCCTAAGAAGCAAGTAGCTCTGGCATACCCAAGATCAGAGGCACGACGATATAATTCTACGGCTTTATCCGGATTTTTATCAACCCCATAGCCGTTTTCATACATAACCCCTAAGTTAGTCATCCCTCTGCCCGAATTCATATCAGCAGCTTTTTGATAGTATTCCACCGCTTTTTCATAAGATTGTTCCACACCTTTTCCGAATTCAAAGAAAACCCCAAGATTACAGCAGGCATTGATATCATCCTGATCCGCAGCTTTTTGATACCATTCAGCAGCCGTTTTGAGATCCGCTTCGACACCGTCTCCTACTTCATAGCAATAGCCTAAATTGCATTGGGCACGCGGATAGCCTTGCTGAGCAGAAGCCTGATACCATTTAAATGCCAAATCGATATTTTTTTCTGTTCCGATTCCGTAATCGTACATATAGCCTAAGTTGCATTGTCCGACTGCATCCTCATTTTCCGCTGATAAAGTATAATAATGAAGTGCCAAAGCAAGGTCTTTTGTAGTCCCTTCTCCCATTTCATAGCAGTAGCCAGTTACACACTGGGCTCTTGCAAATCCTGCATCCGCCGCTTTTTTATACCAAACAAACGCTTCTTCCATATTAGCTTCTACACCATCACCGTTTTCTAAACAGCAGGCATAATTATACATCGCACGTGGATAATGCTGATTAGAGGCGGCAATATACCATTTTACCGCTTCTTCCATATTCTTTTGAGTACCACGTCCCACTTCATAGCAAAGTCCTAAATTACATTGGGCACGCGGATAGCCTTGTTCTGCTGCCAACTGATAGAAGTGAACAGCCTGCTTGGCATCTTCTTCAACCCCAATTCCAACTTCATAGCAATACCCTAAATTGCATTGGGCTACCGGATATCCAAGGTCAGATGCTTTTCGATAATAATCGGTTGCTTTTTTCTCATCCTGCTCGCACCCCTGACCCGCTTCATAACAATACCCGATACATGAAATGGCGCGTGGATAATCTTGCTTGGCTGCCATATCATAATATTTAAAGGCTTCATCATAATTGATTTCAACCCCGATTCCCACTTCATAACAATATCCTAAGTTACATTGAGCTACTGCATAGCCTTGTTCTGCCGCCTGACGATATAAGGAAACGGCAATCTGCGGATCGGCTTTACAACCTAATCCCACTTCATAGAAATAACCCAAGTTTGCCAGACCACGTGGATAGCCTTCTTTAGCAGACTGCTCATAATATTTAAAAGCCTCGTCTGCATTTCTTTCTACCCCTATTCCACTTTCGTAGCAATACCCTAAATTGCATGCTCCGATCGGATCCCCTTGATCAGCCGCACGACGATAATATTCACATGCCAAAGCTTCGTCTTTTTCAACCCCAAAGCCTACTTCTAAGCAATATCCGTATTTGCACTGTGCCTGCGGATAATTCGCTTCTGCTGCCTGGCGGTATAAAACTACTGCACGTTCAATATTTTCTTCTAAACCAATGGCATTTTCATAGTTGTAAGCAAGATTATACATTGCTCTTGGATACCCTTGATAAGCAGCACGCTCATAAAGCTCATTCGCTTTTTTTATATCCTTTTCAACTCCATTGCCGTTTTCATAGCAATACGCTAAATTACATAATGCCGGTGCATAATCCTGATTGCTGGCAGCCACATACCATTCGATGGCAGCATCCATGTTCTGTTCGATGCCTTCCCCAAATTCATAACAGTACGCCACATTGAACTGCGCTCTTTCATATCCATCTTCTGCCGCTTTTAAATACCATTCAAACGATTTTTCCGGATCCGGATTCACATAAATCCCAAATTCATAACAAGCGCCAATACACCATTTAGCCGGAGTGAAATTCTTTTCTGCCGCTTTTGTATAATATTCAAATGCTTTTTGATGATCCTTTTCGATTCCAATCCCATATTCATAGCAATGCCCTAGATTGCATAATGCTCGTGCATACCCTTGTTTTGCCGATGCCTGATACCATTTCACCGCTTCCTCAAAGTTTTTTTCTACTCCGCGTCCCATTTCATAGCAATACGCTAAATTGCATTGTCCGACATCATCCCCATTGTTAGCTGAGGCAGTATACCAGTGAATCGCTTCTGACAAGTCTTCGCCTACTCCCTGTCCCATTTCATAGCAATACCCTAAAATACATTGAGCAGGAGGAAATCCTAAGATAGCCGCGTGCTTAAACAGCTCTGCCGCTTTAATCTCATCATGCAGCTTTCCATTTCCATAAAAATATTTTAATCCTAATTCATAGATACCTTCTGGCGTAGACGGCATTTCTTCCACTTCTTCAATGATCTCGTCTTCCTTCATTAAAAAGCAGATATCCATTCCTAAAATGCAGTCATCTTCTTCTATATAATAATGTTCTTCATTGATATAGGGAGTATTGGTAAAATCCAAGTCCTCTATTTCATAATTGCTTAGTACCTGCTTATACGCTTTATCAAGTTCATTCATCTTCTGATCATTATCATCACTCTTAGCTGCTATCAATGTTTTTACTTTTAATAATTTAGTCTGTGTTTCGCTAAATCCTTCGATTTTCACTTTACACCAAGTGATATCACCTTCACACGTTATAATCTCATCGACATTCCATTGATTAAATAATGGTTCATAAAATTTTAACCTTTCTAATATATCCATATTATTCTCCCCGTATTTATAATTTATATATATCTATATCATACCATATTCGTTATATTTGAACAAAAAAATTATAAAAATTTCAATTCTTAAAAGTAACTTTACAATTTTGAACCATAATAAGACTGTACCAATAAACTATTTAGTGTTAATATTAGTTTGGTGTATGCTATTGTTTCCAAATAGCTAACAGAAAATATGATAATAAAGGAAAAAGAGAAACAAATAATTTATTTTCATACAAGTTTAGAGATTTTATCGTATTTTCTATATGAATCGTATATAATATGATTAAAGTTTTTAAAAAAAATGAGGGTATAAAATGAAGAAATTAGGGTCAAGAATCGTTGGATTACGACAAGAATTAAACATTACGCAAATTTCTTTAGCGAAGTCTGTAGGTATAACAAAGTCAATGCTATCTAAATATGAAAATGATATCAATGTTCCAAAAGCTGATGTGCTTGGAGAAATTGCTACTCGTTTAGATACTTCAACTGACTATTTGCTTGGTAAAACGGATAATCCGGCACCAATTATAAAGAATGATACATGGATTCAACTTCGCGAAGATGAATATGAAATTCTTCAAGGCTTCAGAGCGTTGAACGAAGAAAATAAAGTGCGTATTAAAGAACGTATGGATTGTTTGTCGTCTTTCCAAGAAAAGTAAAAAAGCGTAAATAACGAAATTATCTGTCATTAGGTAATTTCGTTATTTTTGTTTAACTCGCCGGAGCGTTGGTTGTATAAAGGAAGAAATTCGCTACAATGATAGAGGAGGTGTTGTTATGAACAGTTTAAAAGTAGGACAATTAATTTTAGCTTTACGCAAGGAAAAGAAGATGACTCAAAAAGAATTGGCAGATCAACTATCAATCAGTGATCGCACCGTTTCTAAATGGGAACGCGGAATCGGCTGTCCTGATATCAGTCTGCTTCCTTCATTAGCCAATCTGTTTGGTGTAAGTGTTGAGGATATTCTTTCCGGAGAACTTTCATGCAACGTCCTAGATGGAGGAAATATGAAGCGAATCAAATTTTATGTGTGTCCCATCTGCGGCAATATTATCTATTCGATGAATACCATTGACATTGCCTGCTGCGGACGTAAGCTTGAACCCTTAGAAACAAATAAACCTGATGACTTACACCATTTAAATATTACTGAAAGTGATGGTGAGGACTATATTACGTTTGATCATCCGATGAACAAAGATCATTACCTTTCTTTTATCGCTTTGATGATGTATGATCGGGTAATGCTTGTCAAACTCTATCCCGAACAATCAGGGGCATTGCGTATGCCAAGAAAAAGAGGAAGCAAAATTTATTATTACTGCACTCAAGACGGTTTATTTATGATTTAAGATCCTGCGGGATCTTTTTCTATATCTAAAAAAGATAGGTCTTCCTATCCTTTTTAATATTATTAAGCCGTCAGCTTCCACAATAATGAGTTCATTGACTTACTTAAATACTGAACGATGATCTTAAATCCTTCATCTAAATCATGAATTTCTAATAAATCTTCTTCCATTGAGCAGATACCGTCTTTACAAATATTTTCAATATATTCCACTTCATGATCATACGTATAGCAGATGTGATAACGATCCAGAATTTCCTTCGCCGGACGGCTGATCACATGGGCATGTAAATATTGAATGCGGCTCCTAGCCAGCAAGATTGCTGTCGCTTTGCCAACACGACATTCTAAAATAACGGCATCTTTGAAATAATAACGATGCTTAACAGCTTTGTATAAGATCGGCGTTGTTCCACTATCATTCGCCGTATATAAGTAATCTTGTGAACTCGCTACAAAAGAGTAATGATTTTTTCTTTGCATTTCTTTTAATTCTTCAATGGTCATATAAATCCCTCCAATCGCATGTCTATTGAATGAACATCTATAGCTTAGCACTTGGAGTTAACTCTAAGTCAAGGGCTTTTTTGTATTTTTATAAAAAAGTAAAAGCATTACACTTCTACTCTTTTATCCATTCCTCTTTTAAGATGGCATACTCAAATGTATCCTGCCAGATCGGATTCCCATTTTTATCTTTAAAAAACCAAATGTTTTTGATATGATGAGCCTCTCTGCGCATGTTTAATCGTTCCATCAATTTCCAAGAAGGTATATTTTCCGGATTACACATCGCTACTACACGGTGGGCGCCCTGATTAATAAACACATCCTTTATCAAAGCACGAGCAGCTTCTGAAGCATATCCCATACCTTGGAAATGCTGGTTAAACACATAGCCTAATTCCCATGTATCAAAATCCTGCTTTTCAAAATATATATTACCGATCAGTTTTCCGTTTTCTTGCAGGCAAACCGCCCAAAAAGCCGGATTGACTGATCGTTTAACTGCTTCTTTCTTTGCTTTTTCCAAAGTAAAGACATCATAAGGCTCATATTTCACAACCTCTGCCTGTGATAAATATTCATATAAACCCTTATAGTCTTCTGACATAAACCGTCTTAGAATTAATCTTTCTGTTTTCATATCATTCCTCTTTCTTTAGCCCCCATTATAGCATACACTGCATAGCGCTTACAAATCTAAAAAAGACCAGTTTGAAATGGTCTTTTAATAATCTGATTTTGTACTGATCTCTTTATAGTTGTCAATTTCCTTGATTCTTTCCTGCAATGCTTCTGAAACGATTCTGACTGCATCACTTCCTAATAATAACCTAAAGGGATAATCTTCACGTTCAATTGCTTCAACAATAACTTCTCCGCCTTTAATCGGATCTCCCGGCTGATTTTTCAAATTAACAACATTTTCTTTACGTGTTTTTCCAGCCGTTTCAGCGTAATCCTCAATCTTCTTTTCTGTTCCTTTCAATGATGTATCATAGAAATGTGTTCTGAATGATCCCGGCTCAACAATCATGACTTTAATGCCCAATGGTTTCAGTTCTTTTGCCAATCCATCCGTCATCAGTTCCAAAGCTGCTTTACTAGCGGCATAATATCCAGAACCAACACCTGAACGAACCGCTGCAATAGAAGAAACATTGACAATCGCTCCGCTTTTATTAGCTCTTAAAGTTGGCAGTACTTCTTTAATTAATTCGATAGGTCCAAAAAAGTTTGTATTGAATAACTGATTGACACCTTCAATTTCTCCTTCTTCTACTGAAGAGCGATAGCCATATCCGGCATTGTTGATTAAAACATCAATCGTACCAAATTTAGCCAAGGCTTCTTTAAAGGCGTTTGTAATGCTTTCTTTATCAGTCACATCCAAAGCGACTGCATAAGCGGTCTTGGGGTATTCTTTTACCAAATCTGATAGTTTTTGAGGATTTCGAGCTGTAACCACTGCCTGATCTCCCTTTTTTAATACCGCTTTAGCAATTCCTTCTCCAATCCCACTTGAGCATCCTGTAATTAACCATGTTTTCATACTTTTTTCTCCTTTATCTGTTTTTTATTTCTATTACAAGAACAGTATAATGCTTGGAGTATACTCCAAGGCAATAAGAAAAATAAATATTTTAGAACTTAACTCATAAAAATCATCACAAAGGCTGTGGCGATTACCAAAATTGGCAAACGCTGACCGACTTTGTGTTCGGATGCTGGTGTCTCTTTTACTTTTAGTTTTAAAATTAACTGATAACAAAAGAATCCGAGCAAAGCACCAAAAGTATTGGCAATCAGATCATTAATATCCGTTGCCCGATACAGCGTAAATAACTGACTTAATTCAATGACTAAGGATACTCCAAATCCTAATACTACAACATTTTTCATCTTATTAAAGGATTGACTGACCAGCGGGCAGAAAAACCCTAAAGGCATAAAACAAAAGATGTTCAAGATAAATCCGAGACTGACACCGCCATCTAATGGAATTAAACTGATATTTGGATTAAACAAAGGTTCTCCTAAACTTGTGACACGTATAAGTTCACTGATTGTCGGAATTCCCACCACATTATATAAAACAATACATACATAATAATACAATAAAAATGAAGCAATGATGATCTGACCTTTAGGTAACTTATTCTCTTTCTTAAACAATGCAAATAACACCACTGACAACAATACAAATCCGATCATAAATATTGGTTTTAAACACAACATATCAATGATTGCATCAAAAACACTCAACTGACTTTCCATAGTTTTTATTTCCCTCCTGCCTTGCTTACAGGATACAATAAAAGCCTTAAATTAAAGTCAAAATAGATGAAAACCTTTCTAAAGAATTACAGTATTTTTTAAAAGAATTGCCAAGTTTTATATAAGAAAAACAATAATAGGAACAGTCTTACAACGAAGGTGATCCAGCTCGTAATTTTATTTTTCTAGTCATGATCTAACTGATATAATTGATAGAATTTAAAAGATAAAAAGAACATTAAAATACTGATAAGCGAATAAAAATCCATTTACTCCAAACGCTCTTGATTTCATCTCATTCATTTTAGCAATATCTATCAGACTTTCTTCATGGCGTTCATTCCTTTCTTGTTGGAGAACATGCTCACCTAACAAAAGATCGATAACGCTGACACCCAGCAATAAACTTAAAGGCTTTAATAACGAGATATCCATTAAGCAAATTCCTCTTTCCCACTTGCTTATAGCAAAACATTAAGCTTCTCAGCTAATTGTTTTTAGGTTAAATTTTCTTTATGTCGTTGTTTTACAATGAACTTACCGATTTTAAGCTGATCCATAGTTTCTGCCTCCAAGATTATTTTAGGATAATAAAGTCAAATTGAAAACAAATCTATGGTTGAATTAATCTCTAAAGTAAAAAACTCTGCTTTATCGCAGAGTTATTATTTATTTAAATCTTCATCTGTAAAGGTTTCTGCAATAGCGCCTCCCGGTGCTACCATCGGCCATACTTTATCATCTTGATCGATGATGCATTCGATTAAAACAGGAGCGTTTAAAGCAATCGCTTCTTTGATTATGCCTTCTAGTTCTTCTTTCTTTGTCACACGATAAGCTTTTGCCCCAAAGGCTTCCGCCAATTTCACAAAGTCTACCCCGTCATTTAAGATCGTGTGAGAATAACGCTGATCGTAGAATAGAGTCTGCCATTGTCGCACCATTCCCAACACTTGATTATTCAGCACGACTTGTATAAGCGGAATCTGATTGCGGCATACGGTTGCCATCTCATTTAAATTCATTCTGAAACATCCGTCACCGGCAATATTAAACACGGTTTTTTCTCTGTTCCCTAGCTTTGTCCCAATGGCTGCACCTAAACCAAACCCCATTGTTCCTAATCCGCCTGATGTAATGAACTGACGAGGATGTTTGTATTTAAAATACTGTGCTGCCCACATCTGATGCTGTCCGACTTCGGTGACCATCAAGGCTTCCCCGTTTGTCACACGGTCAATCGTTTCAATTATATAAGGACCCGTTAAAATACTTCGATCGTAAGTTAACGGATATTTTTCTTTTAACTTCTGAATTGTGTTCATCCATAATGAATGCTCTTGTTTTTCTAAACGGCTGTTCAACACTTTCAGAATCTCTTTAGCATCACCGACAATGGCATGATCCACTTTGATATTCTTATCGATTTCTGCTTCATCAATATCGATGTGAATGATCTTCGCCTGACTGGCAAAAGTTTCTGTATTCCCAGTCACACGGTCACTGAATCTAGCCCCGATAACGATCAGTAAATCAGATTGACTAACCCCAAAGTTAGTGGGTTTTGTTCCATGCATTCCAATCATGCCGGTATAACGTGAACAGGTATTCGGGTAACTTCCTTTACCCATTAATGTATCACAGACAGGGGCATCAACCAGATCAACAAAAGTTTTCAGTTCGTCGGTTGCTTCGCTGATGATGACTCCTCCCCCACTCATAACAAACGGCTGCTTGGAAGCTTTGATCATTTCGACAGCCTGATCGATTTGATCTAAAGTAAATGTATCTTTCGCCATTTCTTTTTCTTGTTTTGGCATTTTTTCATATTCATATTTAGCGGCTGTCACATCTTTAGTAATATCAACAAGAACCGGTCCCGGTCTTCCCGATGCAGCAATTTTAAAGGCTTTTCTGATCGCCGGTGCCAAATCACGAATATCTTTAATCATATAATTATGTTTAGTAATGGGCATTGTCATTCCCATGATATCCACTTCTTGAAAACTGTCTTTACCGATCAGGTTGGTTATCTGGTTGCATGTAATCGCAACAACAGGTACAGAATCCATATAAGCAGTTGCTAATCCGGTTACTAAATTCGTCGCTCCCGGACCTGAAGTTGCCATGCATACCCCTACTTTTCCGGTTGAACGGGCATACCCATCTGCTGCATGGGATGCCCCTTGTTCATGTGAGGTCAAAATATGCGTCAGCTTATCGCGATATTGATATAAGGCATCATAGACATTTAAAATAGTTCCTCCCGGATATCCGAAAATAGTGTCTACGCCTTGTTCCAAAAGACATTCAATGACGATCTGTGATCCTGTCATCAACATATTTATTCCCCCTTACTTTTCTTCCGGTACTTTTAATACGGCTCCTGTATTTGCTGAAGTGACTAAAGCGGCATAACGTTTTAAGTAACCCGTTGTAATTGATGGTGTTTTTGGTTTCCATCCCACTTTACGTGCTTCTAGTTCTTCATCACTAATTTGTACTTCTAAAATATGATTTGGAATATCAATATGAATCATATCTCCCTCTTCAACAAAGGCAATCGTTCCGCCCACGGCAGCTTCTGGTGAGATGTGTCCGATGGATGCCCCTCGGGTTGCCCCAGAGAAACGCCCGTCTGTAATTAAGGCAACATCTTTATCTAAGCCCATTCCGGCAATCTCAGATGTTGGTGAAAGCATTTCACGCATACCCGGCCCGCCTTTAGGTCCTTCATAACGGATTACTACCACGTCACCTTTGACAATTTTATTTGAGCGAATCGCTTCGATCGCTTCTTCTTCTGAGTTAAACACTCTAGCTGGTCCTGTATGCACAAGCATTTCTTTAGCGACCGCTGACTGTTTTACCACTGCCCCATCTTTTGCCAGATTTCCTTTTAAAACAGCGATACCGCCTGTTTTTGAATAAGGCTCTTCTACCGGACGAATAATCGTTGGATCCAGGTTAATGCATCCCTCGATATTTTCTGCCACTGTTTTTGTGGTACAGGTGATGATATCGGTATTCAGAACACCGATTTTATTTAATTCATTCATGACTGCATAGATTCCGCCGGCATCATTTAAATCTTCAATAAAGGTATCTCCGGCTGGCGCTAAGTGACATAAATTCGGAACTCTTAAACTCACTTGATTAGCGACTTCTAAGTCTAGTTGCACCCCTGCCTCATAAGCAATAGCAGGAAGATGAAGCATAGAGTTCGTTGAACATCCTAAAGCCATATCCACAGCTAAGGCATTCATAAAGGCTTTTTCATTCATAATATCTCTTGGTTTAATATCTTTTTTCACAAGTTCCATGATCTGCATTCCGGCATGTTTAGCTAAACGAATTCTTTCAGAGTAAACCGCTGGAATTGTTCCATTCCCTTTTAACCCCATCCCTAAAACTTCAGTTAAACAGTTCATTGAATTGGCGGTGTACATCCCCGAACAAGAACCACAGGTAGGACAGGCTTTATTTTCAAACTCTTTTAATTTTTCTGCTGTCATTTTTCCGGCATTAAATTGTCCGACTGCTTCAAACAAAGATGATAAGCAAGTACGTTTACCGTCCAAGGCTTTCCCTGCTAACATCGGTCCGCCGCTGACAAAGATTGTCGGGATATTGACACGGGCTGCCGCCATCAATAACCCTGGAACATTCTTATCACAGTTAGGAATCATAACCAGTCCGTCAAATTGATGAGCAATCGCCATCGCTTCTGTGGAATCGGCAATCAATTCACGAGTCGCTAATGAATATTTCATTCCCACATGTCCCATTGAAATTCCATCACAGACCGCAATAGCCGGTATTTCTACCGGTGTTCCTCCGGCTAGATAGATACCTTTTTTAACGGCTTCCGCAATTTTATCAAGATTCATATGTCCGGGTACGATTTCATTATAAGAATTTACCACACCGATCAATGGACGTGCTAATTCTTCTTCGGTATATCCTAATGCATTATATAATGAACGGTGTGGTGCACGCTCTACACCGCTTTTTGCGTTATCACTTTTCATCCTTGTTCCCCCTCTTATACTCTTTGGGCAATTAATGTACCCATTTGACTTGTTGTTACTTTCTTTGTTCCTTCTTCGTAAATATCGCTTGTACGATACCCTTCTTTTAATACTTGCCCAACTGCTGCCTCAATCTTTGCTGCTTCTTCATCTAAATCAAAAGAATAACGAAGCATCATTGCTGCAGATAAAATGGTCGCAATTGGATTTGCTTTTCCGGTTCCGGCAATATCCGGTGCAGACCCATGGCTTGGTTCATATAAACCGAATTTTCCTTCCGCTAAAGAAGCACTTGACAACATACCGATAGATCCTGTTACCATGCTGGCTTCATCGGATAAGATATCACCAAACATATTTTCTGTTAAGATGACATCAAACTGCTTTGGATCACGAACCAACTGCATGGCACAATTATCTACCAGCATATGTTCTAATTTGACTTCCGGATAATCCTTTGCCACTTCTTCCACTACTTTACGCCATAATCTTGATGAATCCAAAACGTTTGCTTTATCCACACTGATCACTGATTTTCGACGTTTCATGGCAATATCAAATCCCCATTTTGCGATTCTGCGAATCTCGTTTTCATCATAAGTTAAGATATCGGTAGCTTTCTTAACCCCGTTCACTTCTTCTGTTTTACGATCACCGAAATAGATTCCGCCGGTTAATTCACGCATAATCATCATATCGAAGCCACCCTTTGTGATTTCTTCTTTTAATGGGCAGGCACCTTTTAATTCTTCATAAAGATAAGCAGGTCTTAAGTTTGCGAATAAACCTAGTTCTTTTCTTATTTTTAAAAGTCCGGCTTCCGGGCGAAGATTAGGCGCTAACTGATACCAAGGTGACGTCGTTGTATCGCCGCCAATCGCCCCTAGAAGAACGGCATCACTTTTTTTAGCGATGGCAATCGCTTCATCGGTAATAGGAACACCATAGGCATCGATGGATTCTCCCCCCATCAATACACGTTCATAATTGAATTGATATCCGTATTTTTCCCCGACAGCATCTAAAACTTTGATTGTTTCATCAACGATTTCGGGACCAATCCCATCCCCTTTAATCACTGTAATCTGGTAAGCCATTATTGTGCCTCCTTCTTTTTTGAGTTGACATAGTTCACCAATCCGTCTAGTTCGATCATTTTCTGTAAAAATGGCGGAAAAGGCTGAGCCTGATAATGTTTATTCTTTGTTTTATTATAGATAATTCCGGTTGCATAATCGATTTCGATTTCATTTCCTTCATCGATGTCATCTGCTGCCTCTACACATTCTAAGATCGGAAAACCGATATTAATTGAGTTACGATAGAAGATACGGGCAAATGATTTAGCAATGACACAGCTTACACCACAGGTCTTGATTGCTAAGGGGGCGTGTTCACGAGAAGAACCGCAGCCAAAGTTTTTTCCACCGACAATTATATCCCCGGATTGAACCTTGTTCACAAATTCTTTATCAATATCCTCCATGCAGTGTGCGGCCAGATCACGAGGATCAAATGAATTTAAATAACGTGCCGGGATAATGACATCTGTATCAACGTTATCCCCATATTTGAATACTTTTCCTAATGCTTTCATAATGTTCCTCCTTTAAATATCTTCCACGCATGCTATGACACCTTTAATAGCGCTGGCAGCGGCTACTGCTGGTGATGCAAGGTATACTTTTGAATCAACATGTCCCATACGTCCAACAAAGTTACGATTTGTCGTTGAAACACATTTTTCTCCTGCAGCTAATACGCCCATATGTCCGCCCATGCATGGTCCACAGCTTGGTGTATTAAATGTACAGCCACTTTCAACAAAGATTTCTGCCAAACCTTCGGTAATACATTGCAGATAGATTTTTTGTGTTGCCGGGATCACCATTACTCTGACATGATCCGCAACTTTATGGCCCTTTAGGATAGCAGCAGCTTCACGCATATCGTTCATACGTCCGTTTGTACAAGAACCGATAACAACTTGATCAATCTTAATCGGTTCCATCGCATATACTTCATCAATCGTTTTTGCATTTCCCGGTAAATGTGGGAAAGCAATCGTCGGACGAATTTTTGACAAATCAATCGTATATTCTTCATCATATACAGCATCTTCATCCGGTGCATATTCAGTATATGTTTTTGTGGAATGTTCTTTCATGTAGTCTCTCGCCTGATCATCAACGATAAAAATCCCGTTTTTTCCTCCGGCTTCAATTGCCATGTTGGAAATCGTGAAACGATCATCCATAGTAAGTGAAGAAACACCTTCCCCAACGAATTCCATTGATTTATATAATGCTCCATCTACTCCGATCATCCCAATAATATGCAAAATAACATCTTTTCCACTGACATGGGGTGGAAGTTTTCCTACTAAATTAAATTTAATGGCAGATGGGACTTTGAACCATAGTTCTCCGATTGCCATCCCGGTCGCTATATCCGTACTTCCAACACCGGTAGAAAAAGCGCCCAAAGCACCATAGGTACATGTATGACTGTCGGCTCCGATGACGCATTCCCCAGCGACAACCAATCCTTTTTCCGGCAGTAACGCATGTTCGATCCCCATGCGTCCGATTTCATAATAATGCGTTAAGCACTGTTCACAGGCAAATTCTCTCATTGCTTTTGCATTTTCGGCAGATTTAATATCTTTAGCCGGTGTAAAATGGTCTGGTACAATTACCACTTTGTCCTTATCAAAAACCTTTGATCCCATTTCTTCAAAAATCGGTTTAGCCATTGGACCGGTAATATCATTTGCCATTACGATATCCAGTTTTGCTTCAATCAGCTGTCCGGCTGTTACTTCTTTTAATCCGGCATGTGCTGCCAAGATTTTTTGTGTCATTGTCATTGCCATTGTTGTGTCCTCCCTTTGTTTAAATGACGAAGCTACTAATGAGTATCGATTACTCATTACTAGCATCGCATTAAATGCGATGTGTTTAATTTAGTTGTCTAATAATTTGTTGTCATCATTCCAGCTGTATAATTTACGTAGCTCTTCCCCTGTTTTTTCTGACTGATGGTTCGCTTCATTTTTTCTCATAGCTAAGAAATGAGGACATCCCACTTCATTTTCCACTAACCAATCTCTGGCAAATGTTCCGTCTTGGATATCTGATAAGATCTTCTTCATAGCTTTTTTAGTATCTTCTGTGATGATTTTAGGTCCTGTGATGTAGTCTCCATATTCTGCTGTGTTTGAAATTGAATAACGCATTCCTTTAAATCCGCTTTGGAAGATTAAGTCAACGATTAACTTCATTTCATGAATACATTCAAAATATGCACTTTCAGGTTCATATCCAGCTTCTACCAATGTTTCAAATCCGGCCTTCATTAAAGCCACAACCCCACCGCATAATACGGCCTGTTCTCCAAATAAGTCTGTTTCTGTTTCTTCTCTGAACGTTGTTTCCAATACTCCGGCTCTGGCACCACCGATCGCTAATGCATAAGCTAATCCGATGTCATAGGCTTTTCCGGTTGCATCTTGATGAACAGCGATTAAGCAAGGTACTCCTTTTCCTTCTTGATATTGGCTTCTTACTGTATGACCCGGACCTTTAGGTGCGATCATGAAAACATCGATATCTTTAGCCGGTGTAATGCACCCGTAATGGATATTGAATCCATGAGCAAACGCTAAAGCTGCTCCTGATTTTAAGTTTGGTTCAATATCATTTTTATATAATTTAGCTTGTTTTTCATCATTGATTAAGATCATGACGATATCTGCTCTCTTTGCTGCTTCGGCAGAAGTGTACACTTGGAAGCCTTGTTCTTCTGCTTTTTTCCAAGATTTTGATCCTTCATATAATCCAATAATGACATTCACTCCTGATTCTTTCATGTTTAATGCATGAGCATGCCCTTGTGAACCATAACCGATCACCGCTACTGTCTTTCCGTCTAATACTGATAAATCACAATCACTTTCGTAGTAAATCTTTGCCATTTTCTTTTCCCCCTTGGTTATTAATTATTTATGTTTCCATCACTGATACCACGGCTAAGTCCGGTTAAGCCGGTTCTTGCCATTTCAATAATGTTGAAACCTTTCATCATGGCGAGCAATCCATTAATTTTGGATTGATCCCCTGTTACTTCTATGGTTAATGATGCCGGTGCGACATCAATGACCTTCGCTCTAAATAAATCGACGATTGAGACAACTTTCTGACGGCTGTCATCATCGACTTCCACTTTTAATAAGACGAGTTCTCGAAATACCGATCCTTCTTCCGGCAATTCATAGAGTTCTACCACATCAACTAATTTACTAAGCTGTTTTTTGAGCTGTTCAATCACATCTCTTTCTCCGCGAGCCACCACTGTCATGCGGGAAATTCCCGGGATCTGTGTGGTTCCGGCAGTCAGCGTATCGATACTGTACCCACGGCGGGCAAACAGACCGGTCACACGGCTGAGCACTCCAAATGAATTTTCTGCTAGGATTGAAATTACAAATCGTTTCATTGTTTCACCTACTTTTTCATTTTTTCATCTATACGATTCATGGCTGAGAAGATTGCTTTGATCGAAGCGATATTAATATTCGGATCGACCCCTGCACCAAATTCACAGATGCCGCTTGCAGATTCTTTTAACTGAACGTATGCCGCGGCTTTGGCACTTGAACCGGAAGCTAAAGCATGTTCTTGATAATCAATTAATTCTGTTTGAATATAGCCATTTTGATCTAAAGCATTTTTTACGGAATCAATCGGTCCGTTTCCATGCCCGATAATTGTTTTTTCATTCCCATGATCCATCAAGGTTATTTCTACTTTAATAGGGTTCTCACTAGTTGTATCATGATGATCTTCAATGCGGTATCTTACAAAAGCATACGGTGTTTCTTTCGTTAAGTATTCCTGATCGAATGCCTGATAGATTCTTTCCGGTGTGATTTCACCTTCTGCTTCGGTAATCTTTTGAATACTTTTAGAAAAGTCCTGCTGCATTGCCTTTGGCAGTCTGAAACCGTAAGTCGTATCCATCACAAAGGCAACCCCGCCTTTTCCAGATTGAGAGTTAATACGAACGATCGGTTCATACTGACGATTCAGATCCGCCGGATCAATTGGCAGATAAGGCACTTCCCAAGTACCGGTATTTCTTTCATGATAAGCCCTCATGCCCTTATTAATTGCGTCTTGATGGCTGCCTGAGAAAGCAGTAAAGACAAGCTGTCCGGCATATGGATGTCTTGGACCGACTTCCATTTTAGTAACACGTTCGTAAACTCCTTTAATCGCATTCATGTCTGACATATTTAATTTAGGATCAATGCCATGAGTAAACATATTCATTGCGACATTGATAATATCGACGTTTCCGGTTCTTTCTCCGTTTCCAAATAAAGTCCCTTCTACACGATCAGCTCCGGCTAAGAGTGCTAATTCGGTAGAAGCAACGCCGCATCCGCGGTCATTATGTGGATGAACACTGACGATCACACGGTTACGATTTTTAAAGTTTCTGCAGCAGTACTCAATCTGATCGGCATAGACATTCGGAGTATTCATCTCCACTGTCGAAGGAAGATTGATAATCACTTTTTTATTTTCTGTCGCTTCCCATTCATCCATGACCGCATCACAGATTTCGACTGCGTAATCCATTTCCGTTCCCGTAAAGCTTTCCGGTGAATATTCCAAGATGACTTCACCGTCAAACTCCGACGTTAAGCTTTTAACTAAACGCGTTCCTTCTACGGCAATCTGTTTGATCTGTTCCTTATCCATTCCAAACACAACATCACGCTGTAATACTGAAGTTGAATTATAAATATGCACGATTGCTTTTTTCAAACCTTTCAAGGATTCAAAGGTACGTCTGATCAAATGTTCTCTCGCCTGTGTCAAGACTTGAACAATCACATCATCCGGAATCAGCTGGCGGTCGATCAAAGCTCTCAAAAAGTCATATTCAATCTGTGACGAAGAAGGAAATCCCACTTCAATTTCTTTAAATCCCATATCTACCAGCATTTGAAACATCTCTATTTTTTCTTCAATGTTCATTGGGGTAATTAATGCCTGATTGCCATCTCTTAGATCGACACTGCACCAGATCGGTGCTTTGGTGATTTCATTATCCGGCCATGTACGATCTTTCAATTTCACGGTTTCAAATTTTTTGTATTTTTTATAATTCATCATTGTTTCGCCCTTCCTCCATATAAAATAAAAACTCCCGCACTAATCTTAAAGATTAGAGGACGAGAGTTGTATGCTTCCGTGGTTCCACCTCAATTTATTAATATGTCACCATATTAACCTTATCAAGTACGCTGAATAAATCAGTATATACTCTAGCACGATAACGGGTGCAGGGACCGTAGCAGCTTACTTGCCTATGGCGTTTAGTGCTCTGCTCGTGGACGAGTTCGATTAATCACATATGATTCTTTACACCAACCAGAATCTCTCTATGCTATGTTCATCATCTACTATTTCCATTCATCGCATTTGTTTTGTTGACATGATATTACCTGTTTTTTATTAAAAAGTCAACCCCTTTCATTATATTATTTAAAAAATTTTTTTATTAATTTAGCAATAATATAAAAATGGATTAATTTGTTTAATAAAGTGAATTATCTTTCATGAGATTGCCGTCTTTTTACCATGACATAATTTTTCATCTGAACCCCAGCTTTTTCTACAATTTGTGCATGATCTGTCACATACCCCATTCTTATAAAAAACGGTTTAGCCGTAATCGATGCATGGGTTACAATATCTTGATCTTCTGCCACACAAGCCTCCAGTGCTTCTAATAAAAGTCTGCCGGCTCCTTTTCCTTGAAAGGAGGCATGTATATAAAATCGATCGAGATAACCCGAATCATCAATGTCGCCAAATCCAATCACCTGGCCCTCTTCTTCAACAATCAAGCTGTAGTGTTCAAGAAAAGAGATGTTCCATTGATTAGAATCTCGCTTTTTAGGTGCCCATACATCAAGCTGTTCCTGATTATAATCGCGGCAATTAATTGTATGAACAGTATCATAAAATAACTGCATGGTCGTAAACGTATCTGATGGCTGATAGTTTCTTATTTTCATATGTATTCCCCCTTTCCTAAGTATACACGATAAAATAAAAAGATGATCAAAGATCACCTATTTTCGATAATAAATACAAGATTCATAAGGACGAAGAGTCAGTTCTTTTTTCAGTGACTGCGAAGGATAATTGCTTAACAATAACTGATAACCTTCAATATCATCTAGTTGTATCATGACTTCCTTGGCATAAAAATTATTAATTACCAACAAAGTTTCGGACTCAAGATGTCGCAAATAAGCAAAAACTTGCTTTGAATCCTCTAACAAGGGTTCATACAATCCCTCTTGAATCACAGGATATTGTTTTCTTAACTGAATCAATCTAGCGTAATGATAAAAGATTGAATCGTTATCCTGCAAAGCAGCTTCTACATTGATATGCAGATAATTGGGGTTTACTTCCATCCATGGTGTCCGATCACTAAAGCCCGCATTCATCGTGTTATCCCATTGCATTGGTGTTCTTGCATTATCGCGTGATTTTGATTGCAGGATAGCATAAATTTCTTCATCTTTTAATCCTTGATTTTTAAGGATATGAAAATGATTAATACTTTCAATATCACGATATTGCTTTAAATCTGTGAAATAAGCATTCGTCATGCCCAATTCTTCCCCCTGATAAATATAAGGTGTTCCACGCATCATATGCAGGGCTGTTGCGAGCATCTTTGCAGATTCACGATGATACTCCTTGTCATTGCCGAAACGAGAGACAATACGGGGCTGATCATGACAGCACCAAAACAAAGCGTTCCAACCGCCTCCTTCTTGCATACCGATCTGCCAGTCATTAAACAGCTGCTTTAATTCCATAAAATCAAATGGCATTAACGTCCATTTCTCTTTATTTAAATAATCCACCTTTAAATGATGAAAGTTAAAGGTCATATCTAACTCATGATGTTCCGGTTTACTGTAGCGTACACAATTTTTTATTGTGGTAGCTGACATTTCACCGACGGTAATCGTATCATCACAACGACCAAACGAATGTTCATTCAACTCTCTTAGATAATCATTTACTTTCTTACAATCAGTGTAGAAACGTTTTCCTACGCCTTCAAAATCATCTTCAAAGCTTTCCTTGCTGATAAGATTGATGACATCAAAACGGAATCCGGTAATTCCCATCTCTAGATAGTAGTTGACAATCTTTGCCATCTCTTTAACAACATTCGGATTTTCCCAATTTAGATCTGCCTGTGTAACATCAAATAAATGTAAGTAATATTCATCGAATGCTTCTACATATTCCCAAGCATTTCCACCAAATTTGGACTCCCAATTCGTCGGCGGCTGATGATTTTGTCCTTTTTTGAAAAAATAAAAGTCTTTATAGTAAGGGTCTCCTGCCATTGCTTTTTTAAACCATTCATGATGGGTAGATGTATGATTAAAAACCATATCAAACATGAGCCCGATTTCTCTTTTTTTAGCTTCTTTAATCAATCGCTGTAAATCATCAAGGGTTCCGTAAATCGGATCTATCTCATAATAATTAGCTACATCATAACCATTATCATTCTGCGGTGAGACAAAAAAAGGCGTCAGCCACAGCATATCTACCCCTAGCCTTTTTAAATAATCTAACTTTTCAGTCACTCCATTTAAATCCCCAATACCATCATGATTCGTATCATTAAATGATTTAGGATAAATCTGATAGATCACTTTATCTTTAAAGTTCTTCATTATGTTCCCCTTTCAATTCTATAATCTTTTCTTGTAATGCCTTTATTTTCCCGCTTTGTTTCAATGTAATTTCCTGTCCATTGGTGAAGATAATGGGTGAAACCAACGATTTTCCCTGTTGCAAAATATAAGTCGGATCAACTTCCACCAGCTTGTCTCCTTGTTTAATCCTATCTCCGACTTTTACTAAAGGAATAAATCCTTTTCCCTGTAAAGCCACCGTATCCATACCAATATGGATTAAAACCTCCTGCCCATCCTGACTTTTAATACCATAAGCATGACCGGTTGGATAGGTCATTACTACTTCACCATCAAAAGGAGCATATACTGCGTTTCCCTCTAATTCAATCGCAAAGCCATCTCCCATTAAACGCTGAGAAAAGACCTGATCTTCAACCTTTTCTAAAGGTATTAGCTTCCCTTTCATCGGTGAAACAAAGAAAGCTGAGACATCTGATTTTAAGCATAATTTACCTGTAATCAAGGTGAGCATAAACGAAATACATATAGCGATGAACAGCGCAATCAGGTAAGAAGGAATAAATTGAGGTAAAATGGAAAAGATACCCGGCAATCCCCCTACACCAATAGAGGCCGCCATAATCTGTTGGTGTACAGCAAACAAAGCCGCGCAGCTGCTGCCAATCACTGCACAAATAAATGGAAAACCATATTTTTTATTCACTCCAAACAAAGCCGGCTCAGTCACACCAAGCATACAGGAAATACAAGCGGGTACATTCACAGCCTGATACTTCTTTTCATTTCTTTGCAGACAGATCATCCCTAATACAGCAGCTCCTTGGGCAACATTCGCTAAAGCAATCAAAGGCCAAAGCATCGTTCCGCCAAAGCTGCTGATAAACTGCAAATCTAGCAATGTTGTGATATGATGCATGCCTGTCATCACTAAAAACATATAGCCTCCGCCAAATAGAATTGCACTCAGGTAAGAGAATGGTGGAGTAAAAAGAAAATACAGCAAATCAGCCAAACCACCACCAATCAGACTACCTAAAGGCGCTAAAATAAACTGACTAAGTACAACTGCGCTGATCAACGATCCAAAAGGAACCACCAGCATACCGATTGATTCCGGCGATAACTTCCTAAATAAACGTTCTAAATAAACAAGGGCAAACCCCGCTAAAATAGCCGGAATGACTTCAGATGGATATCCCTTAATGTTTTCAAGCTGCTGATAGGAGGTAAGCAAAGCCGGAGATACCAAAGTAATCCCTAATACAATACCTAATATCTCACTGCCTTTCATTTTCTTCATGATGGACCACACAATCGCAATCGGCATGAAATAGAAAACCGCATTGCCTATCATTCCCAATAATTCTGCTACTGCAAGAAAGAATGGAGAAATCTGAGCTAATGTATGAGTTCCCTGATCAAAGAAATAAATACTGCCAATAATATTTTCTAAGCCAATCACCAGCCCACCGCAAATAATAACCGGGATGATGGGTGAAAAAATTGCTCCCAGATTAGCCATGATCTTTTTTAACGGATGCACATTTACTTCTGACTTTAGCTGTGTGGATGTGCTAGGCTGATATAGCTCCATTAAATCTTGGTAAAACAAAGAAACATCATTTCCGATAATAATCTGAAACTGTCCCGATTGCTTGACTACCCCTTTCACCACGTTTATCGTTTCAATCGCTTCCTGATTGACCTTCGATGAATCTCTTAATTCAAAACGTAAGCGGGTCACACAATGGCTTAACGCTTTAATATTTTCACTTGCTCCCACCGCCTCAAACAGTAGTTCCGCTTCTTTTTTATATTTTCCCATCTTGCTTCTCTCCTCTTTTATCAGTTGCATTATAACTTGTACGTACATGTATGTCAATGGTCAAAATAAAAACTATCCGAAGATAGTTATCCATGGCGTCTGGCAAAATCTACAAAGCGGAATTTATCGGGACGATGGCGAGATTCAGTAAACTGAAACAAGCGAGTATCTTCCAAATAAACCAACGATTTTACTACGACAACCAAATCATAATTCAGCATATCCAAATAATTCCGATCCACTGCTGTGCATGACTGCACCGTTATTTCCTTTTGAGCATAGCTGATGGGTAAATGCAGTGTATTTTCAATATATTCATACAGTGAGTCTCCGGCAATTCGTTCATCCATGAAAGGGACAATGTCTTTGATTAAGTAATCAATATCATAGATAATCTTCTCATCGTCATACTGACGTATTCGTTCTATTTTATATAGTTCTGTATTTTGAGGTATCGACATTTCTTCACTCAATGCTTGATCGGCTTTGATGATGCATACTTTTTTCACATGCGTTTTAATACTTTCTGGGCGTCCTTTTGCCAGTTCTTTAAAACTGATAACACCGGAAACCGGAAAGCTGATGCGATCCGTTTGCAGAACAATCGATCCTTTTCCTTTATTTTTTTGAATAAATCCATTTTGAGCCAATAGCGTCAAGGCTTTGCGAATCGTATCCCGGCTTGCCTCATAGGTTTTCATCAATTCGTTTTCACTGGGAAGAAGTTCTCCTTTTTGGAATTTCCCCTGTTCAATAGCTTCTTTTAACTGCAGATAGATCGCATAGTATTTACTCATATTCCCACCTCTTTCCTATTTTATAATAATTCGAATATCTCTACAAGCAAACATAATAAAAAGATGGTTCCCCATCTCTTATCTTTCTAATGCCAATTCGATTAAGCGGTCTAATAATTTTTGATAGCTCAGTCCACTTGCTTCCCATAATTTAGGATACATACTGATACTTGTAAACCCGGGCATCGTATTGATTTCATTTAAATAGACCTCTCCGGTATCTTTATCTAAAAAGAAATCCACACGTGCTAATCCATGTCCATCGACTGCTTTAAATACTTTGACTGCTGTTTCCCGAATATATTTTGTCACTTCATCACTCACTAATGCCGGTGCTCTTGTTTTTGAATTTTCATCTTCATATTTAGATTCAAAAGTATAGAAGTCTCCGGCTGGCAGAATCTCTCCCACGATTGTTGCCTGAGGATCATCATTTCCTAAAACCGCACATTCCAATTCTGTAGCGTTAATACCTTCTTCTACGACTACTTTACGATCATACTGGGCTGCTTCCTCTAATTTTGCCATTAATTCATGACGATCATTCACCTTATAGCAGCCCACCGAAGACCCGCTGTTAGACGCTTTAACAAAACAAGGATAACCAAGCCTTGATGTAATGATGTCTTCAATATTCGTATGTTCACAAAAATCCTGATCGACGATTACCAGAGTGCCATCGTAACGCTTTTTCACATAGGCGGATTTCACTTGCTTCACCCCTGCCTGTTCAAGGATCATTTTTGTATAAATTTTATCCATTGATACACTTGAACCCAGCACTCGGCAGCCGACATAAGGCACTTTAGCTAATTCCAGCAACCCTTGAATCGTTCCATCTTCTCCATACATTCCATGAAGTACCGGAAATACAACATCAAAAGATTTAATCAATCCATAAAGATCTTCCACTTTTTGGCTTCCATCCAGCCAAGAAGGCAAGGTTAAATCGGTTTGCTCAGGTGATAAAATGTGCCATTGCCCCATTAGATCGATTCCCGCTAGTGTAATCTCATATTTATTTTTATCTAATTCTCTATATACAGATGTACATGACATTCTTGATACGGAATGTTCAGTTGACTGTCCTCCGCAAATGACAAGTAATTTTCGTTTATTCATCTCTCTCGTCCTCTTCTTTTTTTAATCCTTACCTATTATATCATTGAACTAAAAAAAATCACTAAAAAATAAAAGAAATTCATCTCACAAATCAACATGCTATCTTCAGACAATTAAGCCATTTTTCAATTTCTGACCACTTTACAGATGACAACGCCTTCAAAAACTGAATAAACTGCCTCTGCCATTCCATCGAACTCTCTAACTCCTCTAATAAGGAATGGTTTAAACATTGGGTCTGATGGAAAGCATCGCCATTAGGATTAAGCAGTTTGATGATAACCGCCACCTCCTTTAAGTCCATACCGGAAAAGAACTGCTGGTATTCTTCACCATAAAAGATATCATTTTCCAATAAATCCAGTACATCATAAAATGGAATATCAGCAAGATAACGAATCTTTTCCTCTGCTTTGGTCATCTCTTTTAAATCATAGAATGCTTTATCAAATACAGCATTAGCTGGACTTTCTAAATAGACCATCGTTTTTTCACTAAAGGTAAGCTGGTATACGAAAGCATCATAGTTCTCATAAATAAAATATTTAAATATACGGATAATATTTTCTTTATAACTAAGTAAATAGTTTCTGACTTCCTGATGTGCGACATGGGATAAAGCGGAGGTTATTTCGTGTGTTATATCTTTGTCTGATAAGATATTTTTCAATTCATCTATGTCTTTCTTTTCAAAAAATAATCCGATGGAATGATGCAGTAAACAGTAAGCTGTCATCTGACATGCGATTAATTCAAAAAGATTGATGCTTAAATAGTCGATTGAAATGCCTTTAAGAGCAACATATTGCCCAATAAGCTCAGGCAAATCATGACGAAAATACCAGCAGAAACGATTTTCTAAAGCAAAACGACGGATATAGTAAATAACTAAGTCTGTTCCCGATAAGCCATACATGTCATGATCTAACGGTAATCCATCAATGAGCGGATAATCCAAATCTCCTTCTACATAGCAGTAATTAAAAACTGCTCGATACTCTTGTAAAGTCTTTAGAAAATTAGGAATCTGTTCATTGATGATACTGAGATAGCGGTCATTTTGAACAGGGAGTATCTGTGTCTTTAAGGAGTCGTAGATGACTTGTATTTTTTGAGTGTCTCTTTTTAGTATATGAAGTCCATCCTCAAAAAAGAACATGATTGAATGATCGTTTAATGCTTTAGGATCTTTACAGCTATGCTTAAACATATAATTAATGGTATCAATAATCCTTAAAAACTGACTCTGACTGACCGAGCTGCTGTTTTGATGTTGGTAATGCAACGCTAAATGCAAAGTAAGCTCCTCTATTTCCTGATAGATACTTGCAGCTTTTTCATCGCTGATATAATGCCGATCTAAAGCAATCTGAATTGTCTCAAAAAGAGAATAGTGTGGTAAAACTAATTCATTGATTCTCATGCTGACCTACCTCCTGATCCAATAAAATAAGGAGTTCATCCATGATCGAGGTGTACTGACCCTTTGTTTGTTTAAAAGCAATAGCAACAAGTTCACTTAAACGATCATCGGACAGTCGCCAGTCATTTTGTGACCGAACCATATAATAAGAACGAATGATCATTCTTAATGTATCTATATAGTTTTGATCGTGCAGATAACCACTCTCAATAATAGGGATTATCATTTTCCTCATTTTAGCAGGATCAAGCTCAACCCATTCCAATTGTTTACAAACCTGTCTTTGATAGGTAACCAGGTTTTGATAATCTTCTAAAGATAATGTCACTTTGATCACTAAAAAATCCTGCTTTAATTTCAGCCATTCTTTATCCTTTTCCACTTGTTTTTTTATGAGCATATGTTGTCTCCTTTCTAAAGACTACATACTTAATAACATATCCATGCTTACATATCAATTCTTGAAAAAATCGTGATTTTGTGGTAATATAAGCATAGAGATAAAGAAAAAAACGTGTCATACAGCACGTTTTTATTGTTTTAACTGTTTTTTTGCTTCCTGCATTGCTTCACGCATTTCATCAGATACTTCAGGATACTGCGGATCAATTTCTTTAAGCGCATCAAGCATAATTTCCGATACTAAATAGCGGGTATACCACTTTTGATCGGCAGGAATGACATACCATGGTGCTTCCTTTGTTGCCGTTTTAGTGATCGCTGTATTGAATGCTTCCATATATTCTTCCCAAAGCGCTCTTTCTTTTAGATCACTTTCAGAGAATTTCCAGTTCTTTTCAGGAATTTCAATACGTTCTAAGAAACGTTTTTTTTGTTCCTCTTTTGACACATTCAAAAAAATCTTAACAATACGGTAACTGTTGTCGTAAAGGTATTCCTCATAGTGACGAATATGTTTATAGCGTTTTTCAAAGAAATCTTTTTTCAGGCAGCGCTCTGCCATCTGGTAGGTCTTTTGCAGTTCATGAACCTTTACAACCAAAACATCTTCATAATAAGAACGATTAAAGATCGCCATCTTTCCTCGTCTTGGCATCGCCTTGTTGGCGCGCCATAAGAAATCATGTGCCAATTCTTCACTGGTTGGCTGTTTAAAACTGTAGACATCGATCCCTTGAGGATTAATGCCGCTCATCACATGCTTGATTGTACTGTCCTTACCGGCTGCATCCAGTGCTTGTATAATAATAACTAATGATTCTTTGGAATCCGCATATAATCGATCCTGCAAAGCATCGATTTTCATTTGATTTTCATTTGTTTTACGAACGATTTCTTCTCGCCTTGACTTATCCAGCTTACTGTTGGTTGGCATCTTTCGAATATCACATTCCTTATCTCCATCAAATCGATATTCTTTTATTTCCATACTTTCGTCCTCCTCATTGATTTCATTATACCCCTATTTATATAAAAATGCCAAAAAGATAAACCCTAACTTTTTTGTTTTTGCTTTCTTACAAAAATATAGCGTGACTCATCAGACAACGCTTCATCAAAATGATAGCCTAATTCATGAAAGGCCTTCACCCCTTCAAAGTCTAAAATGTTATGTTCACTTAAATAGCGTACCATTGCCCCTCGTGCCATCTTGACATAAACACCTTTTTCTTTTAACAAAGTACCATCATCTTCCATAAAGTAGCATTTCACGTATCTTACATCCGACGTAACAAATTTTTGTATGATACGGCTATGCTGGGCACTCGCTAAATCTAAGATTTCTTTATCTTCCTTAATAATAGCTTGATAGATCTTATCTTTCCAAAAATCATACAAGCTGCTACAAAAAGAAGTATGAAACGGATTATTGATTTCCAAACGATAGGGTACCACTCCGTCAAATGCACGCAGCAAGCCATAAAACCCAGATAAAATATAGAGATGTTCACCGGCATAGTCAAACCATTTTGTTTCAAAGATATGAGGTGCCATGTAGGTATACTGAATCCCATCAAACGCTAATAAAGCCGGAGTGAAAGATTCTTGAAGATTCATCTTCTGATACATTTGATAAGCCTGCTCCGCAATCGCCTCACTGCATCCTAGTGTCTTTTTTAAGGCTGGAACATTCAATGTTTTCATATGGCGTCTAAGCTCCTCGCTCTCTTGAATGAACATGGGAATTGTTTTAGCTTCCATATAATCGATATTCGTTCGCATCTTTTTAGCTGGAGCAATAATAATCTTCATGGTCTCACCTCCGATTAAAAGAGACTGTCCTTTGACAGTCTCTAAGCTGCTTTATAACGTTCCATCAAATAACGTGTAATCTCTACTAAATTCATGCCCTGAGACCCTTTCACCAGCAAAATATCCTCCGGTTTTAATAAGCTGTCTAACTGACGGATAGCCGCACCATTATCTTTAAAATGATAAGTTTCCTTGATCCCATTTCTTTTGGCACTGTCTTCAATAAACTTAGATTCCTTTCCGATACAGATAACAAGATCAATCTTCTTTTTAGCTAAGGTACTCCCCACCTGACGATGCAGATCTTCACTGAATTCACCCAGCTCCAACATATCCGCTAAGATCGCTACTTTTCTTTCTTTATATTTAGATAACACATCAATACTTGACATCATGGAATCTAAATTAGCATTATAAGTACCGTCTATCAGCGTCATGTTTTGTGATAATGAATAAAAATCCATTCTTTTCTTTGTAAGTTCAAAGGATTCAATACCTTTAATCATCAATTCCGGTTCAATCTTTAACTGATCTCCCACTGCAATCGCCGCCAAAGCATTTGATACAAAATGACTGCCCGGAACATTTACCGTTACCAAGCGATTTTTCCATTTAAATGTACTTAAATGTGGGATGGATACAATATCAGATGCCTGATAAAGAGAAGGCTGTTCCATTCCAAATGTAATCACCTCATGATTTAAAGCATATTCATGAAGCTTATCATTATCATTATTAATAATTAGTTTGCCATCTTCTTTCAAGCCGTCAATAATTTCCAGCTTTGCTTTTAAGATATTGTCACGTGATCCTAAATTACCGATATGTGCCGTTCCGACATTGGTGATGACCGCAATATCCGGTTCAGCAATCAAGCTTAATTCATGAATTTCACCTAAGTTATTCATTCCCATTTCCAGTACCATGACTTCTTCATCCTGCAGTCTTAAAATAGTGAGAGGTAACCCAATCTGATTATTATAGTTCCCTAAAGTTTTTAAGGTTTTATATTTGGTTTCAATAACACTGGCTATCATATCTTTCGTACTGGTTTTGCCAACGCTTCCGGTAATCGCCACTACTTTTACACTCTTATGCATACGATGATAATGTGCCATGTCCTGTAATGCCTTTAAGGTATCCGCTACTAAAATGACAGTTTTATCCGAAGGATAATCGCCTTCTTTTGCTGTGATAATCGATCCTGCACCATTTTGAAAAGCCGTCTCAATAAACGTATGACCATCAAACACTTCTCCCACTAAAGGAATATACATATCCCCTGGCTGTATTTTTCGTGTATCTTGATTAAATGATCGAATGTCCGCATTTATATCTCCTTGAAGCAATTTCCCATTTGTAGCCGCTAAGATATCTTTTACTTTCATGTTATCCCCACTTTCGTTGTAATTTTATTATACTATAAAAAAACATTGGTGCAAGTTATAAGCCAATTTCTCGAACTAAAATAAAAACTCCTCTTTCTATCATTGTAATCCCCGTGCATATTGCTTATAATTAAATTAATATGAAGAAACGGAGATAATAATCATGATCAAAATATTAATTAGTTGTGGAGCCGGGATGTCATCAAGCTTTTTAGCCCAAAAATTGCAGAATGCCTGCATCGAAAAAGGATTGGATCAAGAATACAGTTTTGATTTTTACCCCATTCATATGGCAGGGGACAAAGCTGTTACTAAATTAAAAGAGTATGATATTTGCATGGTATGTCCTCATTTGCGTCTTTTTGTAGATGCTTTATGTAAAAAACAAAATGTGACAACCCCTATCTATGTTCTGCCGCCTAGAATGTATGGCACTATGTTTTTAGATCAAGTCATTACGGATGCAAAAGATATTGTAGAAGGATTCAAACAAGATCATATGAATCCATGGCATTTCCCCGGTGAAGATAACCCATTAAAAATAAGAAGAAGATTTGCTTACCGCAATCAAGACCAGGATAAAGGATAAAACAGCCAAGACAAAACATTGTTTTGTCTTTTTTAATGAAAGGAGTTTATCGTGTATACATTAATCAAACAGGTAAAAGACAATGAAACATTACGAAAAAGCTTTAATTCCCTAGCCCAAAAGACTTTCGGCATTACCTTTGAAAAATGGTATCAAGATGGTTTTTGGACAGAGCGCTATATTCCCTATGTTTTTGTGAAAGAGTCAAAGGTAATCGCTAATATATCCGTCAATCTAATTCATATAGTGGATCAAGGCACAAGCAGAAAATATATTCAACTGGGTACCGTAATGACCGATGAAAATTATCGCCACCAAGGCTTAGCTAAACTCTTAATGAAAGAAGTCATTAAAGAGTGGAAAGACCAGTGTGACGGCATCTATTTATTCGCCAATGAAACTGCTTTAGAATTCTATCCTAAATTCTCTTTTATAAAAGCGATGGAGTATCAGTACAGTTTTACTATTCAGCCAGTAAGCGGTGATTTTTATGAACTGGATATGACTCGGCATGAACATCAAGCCTTATTTAAACATTATTATGCACTGGGGAATCCATTTTCCAGTTTTGCTTTGAAAGATAACCTTGAACTGCTGATGTTTTACTGTCTGGATGATCTAAAAGACTGCGTTTACTATTCTAAACAATTTGATCTTGTCATGATAGCAAAGCAAAAAAAGAACACCCTGCTGTGCTATGATATTTTCGGCAGACCGAACGCTTCATTAGAAGAGATAACTGCTTCCTTTAGCGACCTTAACCATCCGCATATCACCCTCGGATTTACTCCAAAAGATACAAAGGGCTATACTGTTATGCCTTTAGAAGAAAATCATTTATTTATCACAAAAAATATGCTTACTCATTTTGATACAAAGAAGATGTTCCCTTTGTTATCGCATACTTAGATAATGTTTTATCATACCTTGAAAATTGATAAAAACTTCCTCTATTATTTATGGGGAAGTTTTTTATATCCTATATATACATTATTTGGAAACACCAGTAAAAAAAATCTGCATACCATAATGCAAATCTCTTTTTCAAAGAAGCTTTTATTTTCTCAGATCATTAAATTTTTTAATGAATAGGATCATAAATTTACATAATTCTTTCACCAAGGTACCTATTGCCAACATTAGAAAAAATAATGCAATCCAAGTCAGCCACAATGTAATTTGGGCAGTATTCATATAATGAACATCTTTTAAAATCCAACAGACACCATACAGCAATAAGGCGTTGGATAAAATTAATCCGGATATGATTAAGTATTTTATTGTATTTTTAAAACTGGTCTGATCAACTTCAGGTTTCATTTTTCTCCTTTCCAAATAATATATCTTTACTAAAACAGGCTAATTTAACAGCTTTCTAATATTAAGTGAATCCACTCATTTTTTCCTGTAAATACCGATATAAATGATGCCATTATAAAAAGTATAGCAGATCCTAATAAAGTACAGTGAATACTGCTTTTAGATCATCTTTCATCCAAATCATCAAACAAATGATGCTGCAGGCTGTCAGGATCATCTAAAATCAATTTATAGGTCTGGTAAATATCGGTATCTTTGAGATTGACTTTACTAAAATGATGGTTGAGATCATAAATGATGCCATCTCGATAAGAAAGCAGGATCGGTGAATGGGTACTGATAATAAACTGTGATCCCCCTTTAACAAGATCATGAATCAAGACAAGTAAAGCCAGTTGTCTTGAAGGCGAAAGTGCCGCTTCCGGTTCATCTAATAAGTATAAGCCATTTTTAGTAAAACGGTGAGTCATCAATTGCATAAACGATTCACCATGCGAACTTTGATGCAGACTTTTCCCTCCGTAGCTATTGAAAGCACCGGACTGGACTTTGTCTAACTCTTCCAATTCGGTTGCAACATTATAAAAGCTTTCTGCACGTAAAAAGAATTTAGTTTGGGGTCTGCGATAGCCCTTCATAATTTTTAGGTATCGGTATAAATCAGAATGTGTGTTTGCTGTCTGAAATAAGAAGTTTTGAGTACCGCCTTCGGCATTCAACCCCAAACCAACTGCCAAAGCTTCAACAAATGTGCTTTTACCTACACCATTTTCACCAATAAAAAATGAAACCGGACTTTCAAATACCAGCCTATCAAAATCTTGAATAAGCGGTATGTTGAAAGGATAGGCTTCCATTGAAGCTGTCTCTTTTTCTAATCGCACTTGTTTGACAAACAATCCATCCATAACATTCACCCCTTTTTCTCATTATAGCAAACTCTATCAAGATTGAGTATGTTTATATAAAAAGGACATCCAAGATGTCCTAAATATTTATTTAAACATACTAAAGAGATGAATCAACCATGATGGAAGCTGACTGTTCCACTGACGAATAAATTCAAAAATCTGAGATGATGTTGTACTTTCTATCACCTTGAGTACATGAGTTCCCTGAGCCTCTGCACCAATGGCTATATAACCTTTGGCAAAACCACCTACCGCAAGCTGTGCCCCTAAAGCCACTCCACCAAAGCTGTACACGCCCAAAGCAAAACCACCAAGGGCAAAGATTCCAAAAGCTACACCGCCGTGGGCTGCGAATCCTGCTGCCAGCCCAGCTAAAACAAAGAGTCCCAAGCCAAGTCCACCTAAAGCAATTCCGCCGCAGCTTAATCCGCCAATGGCGAAAGCTCCAATCGCAATATTACCAAAAGCAAAGATTCCTTTTGCTACACGGTAACCATAGCCAAAATTGATATGCACTAAAGGGATTTTCCCAATATGCAGCTTACTCTTATATTCATATCCCATCGCCTGACGAATGGTATGGCGTAAAGTAATCGGATCAAGCTCATTTGTTGAAACAGTGGTCTGTCCTCTGATTAACTCATCTAAACTGACATGGAATAAATCGGCCATTTCAATAAGCCTTTCTAATTCCGGTGTTGATTGCCCCGCTTCCCATTTACTGACGGATTGTCTGGAAACACCAAGTTGATTAGCCAGTTCTTCTTGAGAATAGCCTTGTTTTTTTCTTAATTCAATGATCTTATCTGCAAGTTCCATGTTTCTTCCTCCTCATTGCCCTTAAATCATAGCATGACCTTTATAAAAGGCAATAAACCGCCGCTTATCAATCTGTCAACCAACGGTTGCATCGCTTATAAAGCTACATAACCACTCTCCTCAATCAACGTTTGTCCCTGCTTTGACAACATAAATTCCAACATCTTATTTACATTTTCATTTTTGTTGCCTTTTACTGTAATACAGTACAAATTAACGGTAAGAGGGTAAGAGTCATCTCTTATTGTCTCTTTATTAGGTGCAATCCCATCAATACTTAACATCTCAACTTCAGGATTTTCACTCATTCCCGTTAAAAAGAAACGGAAAGAATAACCGATGGCACCGGAAAGATTGCGATAGTCTGCTACCCTTTCCGCAACCCCTGCCATAGCCGCTTGATATTCCTCTTTCAAAGGTGTTTTTAATGGTGTATCTCCCATAAACTTTACCATCATTGACTGACTGCCGGAACGTTCCGGTCTTTGAAATGCCATAATCCTTTGATTTTCTCCGCCAAGCTGTTTCCAATTTGTATATTCCCCTGAATAAATCTTGCGAATCTGTTCACTGCTTAGCTCTTTGATTGATTGATTTTCCGGAACAAAAAAGACAAACGCTTCTTTTCCTATCGGCGTATATTCCAGCTCTACCCCTAAATCTTTAGCTAACTGAAGCTGTGATGCAGATGGATAAGCTCCAAAAAACATATCCGCTTTTCCATTGACTAAACGTTCAAATCCAACCGCTGTATTATAGAATGAAACAATGCGTTGAACATTTTTTTCCGCTTCACTCTTTGTAGCTTCTTCGTCAGTTTCCTGATTCATTCCTAAACGATCACGCTCTATTTCATCAATATTGACATATACTGCATTCGCTAATGCGCTGTATACGGGATAGGCAGCTTCTGCCCCATCTAGTATTGGCATCTTATCGGGATCCGTGATAGTAAAGGCAGCCGGTTCGTCAAGTTTAGCTAACTTGTTGTCCTTGTTGATGACATCATATTCCTCTAAATTGACACTGGAATAACCACCACTGTAATCAAAGCCATGTCCCGGCAGTACGACGTGCTGACGTTGATACAGAATCACACTGCTCACACTTAACCCAATCACTAAACTCACAATCAACTTAATATGATGTTTCCACTGATAGTCCTTATTGAGGATGACCATACCCATATAAACAGTCATCTGCCAAATCAGAGGGACTAGATAGTAGACCATTGGTTCATTATAAAGGACTGCAAATAGACGTACAGGGAATGATGGCAGCAACGCATAATTATAGAGCCCTCATATTTGATGACTGTTAGCCCCCTTAGAAATCAATAAACAAAGCATGAGAACCATGATGGTATACATGATATAATAGCTGAAATATTTTTGAATCTTAGACTCAATTTTCTTCCGTTTAACCCAAACGAAAAAGACAGCAAAAAATATCATCCCTAAAGCCATAATCCAAGTAGTAGTAAAACGAGAGAATAAGCCGATAAACAGTCCCATTATTATTAAGGAACTTAAAAATTCATAAAGCAGCCAGCTAAACATAATCATCTCCTCCTATCACTTTTATTTTACCATAATTAGAGGCAGTGATGAATCTTAAGATTTTCTTCTAAATTTTACCCACAATTACTTTAAAATTATCAAGTACACTGTACACGAAAGTGAGTGAGTAAAATGAGACATCGCCGTTTATCGAATAAATTTTTAACCGTTGTATTTTTCCCTATCATTATCCTGCTTTTGATGTTCGCTAATTTTTTAATTGATCAGCCCAGTCATCAGGCGTTTAGTCAGCAGCGAATGACACAGACACCAACCGGATTAGGGTTTGATGTCAGTGAACATCAGCAGACAATAAATTGGCAGGAAATTGATACCAACACATATAGTTTTGTTGTTATACGTAGTGGATATGGAGATACTTTAACGGGAGCGATCGATCAATATTTTTATGAAAATATAAAACAGGCAAAAGAACGTGGACTCAAAGTAGGAGTCTATCACTACAGTTATGCGATGAGCGCCCAAGAAGCTAAGCAGGAAGCGGAATTTGTTTTATCCATCTTGGAAGGCATCGATCTTGATCTCCCGGTTTATTTTGATTTTGAAGATTCTTGTCATGATGTATTAAGCAGCAATGAAATGAATAAAATAGCCAAGGCATTTTTGACAACAATAGAAAACAGTCATTATTCAACCGGTCTTTACGCCAACAGTGATCGTTTAAGCTATCTTTCATCTGATCTCTTAGATCAGCATGATATTTGGATTGCCAGCTATGGACAGGAGCCGATTTATTACGGAACGATTAAGCTATGGCAATATACCAACCAAGGCAAGATTCCCGGAATCTCTACAGATGTGGATATCAATTACAGTTATTATTGACGAACATAAGACAAATTCAAGACATCATGGTAAAATAATAGATAGACAACCATGGGAGGAATAATATGGCGACAGACATTGAACAGATCTTATCACACCGCTGCGATAATGGCGATGACTATTGGACAACACCTGATCATAAGCTGCTTAAAGGCGCTCCTTTTACCACTTTAGAAAGTGTCCTTTATTTATTGGAATTAGGATTTGATCCCGGTGATCCGATCATGAAAGAAACCGCGGCTTTGATCTTTAGCACTCAAAAGAAGGACGGACGGTTTAAAATATCCCCAAGCGGCGGTATTTATCCATGTCATACTGCCATTGCCTTAAACAGTTTATGTCATATGGGATATAGTCAGGATGTCCGCTTGAAACAAACTTTCCACTACTTTTTAGAGACTCAGCAAGAAGATGGCGGCTGGAAATGCAACAAGTATAGTTTTGGCAGAGGGGAAGAAACCCAATACTCCACTCCGAATACTACTCTATATGTCCTAGATTCTTTTCGCTTTACCACTGGCTTTGAACAAAACAAACAATTAGAAAAAGCGGTAGAATTCTTACTTTGGCATTGGGAAGTTCGTAAGCCAATCAGTCCTTGTCATTATGGTATCGGTACCCTTTTCATGCAGGTGGAATATCCGTTTCGTGGCTATAATCTATTTTATTATCTTTATGTTCTTTCCTTTTACCCCTGTGCAAGAACGGATCCCCGTTTCTTAGATGCCTTAAAAATACTGGAAGACAAGACCATAGACGGTCAGATCATTGTCGAAAGGGTTGTTCCTAAATTAAATAAATTGGAGTTCTGCCGAAAAGGAAAGCCAAGTGTGATTGCCACGAAGCGTTATCAGGAAATATTAGCGAACCTAAAAAAATAGCCATTAGGCTATTTTTTCATTTGATGCTGCTGGAAGCATCTTTTTCATTTTAGAATGATAAGCAAAGAATAAGATAAACACGGCTCCGCACCATGCGGTTACTTCAGCAAAGTAGATGCCATCTGATCCTAAGAATTGTGGAAGGATCAATGCTGTACCAACACGCATGATTAATTCCGCAATACCTGAAACCATTGGCATGAAGGTATCACCCATCCCCTGCAAAGCTGAACGATAAATATGAAGCATATATAAAACCCAAAGCAGACAGCTCATGACAAATAAATAATGATAAGCAATGCCTAATACTTGTGAAGTGACATCCGGTGTTCCTGAGACAAATAACTGAAGGAATACTTTTCCAAACGGAATAAGGATTGCAGTTAATACAAAGGAAATCAGTAATCCCATGATTAAAGCGGCTTTTACTCCGGATTTAATACGATCATATCGTTTCGCACCCAGATTCTGTCCGGCATAGGTTGCCATCGAGAACCCTAATGAAGTAGCTGCTAATTCTAATAATCCATACAGCTTATTGGTTGCGGTAAAGCCGGCTACATAAATAAATCCGAATCCATTTACTACACTTTGAACAACCATGCCGCCGATTGAAATCACAACATTTTGAAACGCTGTCAGTGTTCCTAGCTGAATCAGTCTTTTGATAACCGAAAAGTCTAACTTAAAATCTTCTTTATGAATCTCAATGATCGAGATTCGTCTGATTGCGAAAAAGCAGAATACACTAGAGAAAAACTGAGCTATCACAGTTGCGATTGCAGCTCCGGCAACGCCCATTTTAAACACCATAACAAACAGTAAATCCAATATGATATTAATAATTGCCGCAACAATCATCGCATACAGCGGTGTCTTACTGTCCCCTAAAGCACGTAAAATAGAGGAGAATGTATTATATAAAGTGATAACGATAATACCTAAAAAGACAATATATAAATAGGTAAGCGATTGTCCGATGATATTCAAGGGAGTATTTAATAGATGCAGGATCGGCTTTGCCATCAATAACGCAAGAACCGTCAATGTAACTGCCATAATCATACCTAATACAAAAGACATGGCGATTGATTTTCTTAGTTTGCTCTTATCATTAGCTCCGAAGTTATGCGAAATCAGAATAGAGAACCCTTGTGTAAATCCTAATACAATTCCTAAGACCATCCAGTTCAGCCAGTCTGCTGCTCCTAAAGCTGCCAAGGCTTCAACACCTACCCCTCGACCTACGACCATAGTATCGACCATTGCATAAAATTGCTGACAGGCATTCCCCAACATTAGCGGAATTGCAAAGCTAAATATCAGTTTTGCGGGTGATCCGCTTGTCATATCTTTAACGCGTGTTGCCATTATTTTCCCCCTCCATTCATTCCCTGTTCGATTAACTGAGTTAATCGTTCATTAATACGTGTAAAATCTTCACGATCTTTTATACTTAATTGATTAAACGCCTCAAACTCTATTTTATCTAAATCGGCAATAATCTTTTCACAAAGCGTACAGCCGGATTGGGTAAGATAATAGAGGCGCAGACGTTTATCAACGGCAGAATTCTTTTTATATACGAATCCCTTTTTTTCTAAGTTGCTCATCACACTGGATACTGTTTGCTTTGGCATATTCAATACACAACAGATATCTTTTTGACTGCATCCATCTTCATGATGATAAATTTCATCCAATGCTGTCATAGTAGCTCGTGTTAAATGGTAGCGTCCGGCATATTTACTATATAAATATTCAATGTACAGCCATTGAGCATACCAGCTTTTAATATGTTGATCAATCTCCATTATCCTACCTCCATTTAGTCCGATATAGGACTATATTAGCATAATACATATAAAATGGCAATTAAAAAGAAGTGATCTTTCACACCTCTTACTCCAAGCCTTTGATTAGGTTTAATTCCTTAACCGCATCCTCTTTTAATTTTTTAAAATGTTCACGATCAAAATTTGCACCTTGATCAATTAAATCTAATAACAGATCATATTTTTCAATCGCCAGTTCCATGGAAGCAGCCTTGATTGTATAATCTAATTCCTCATGAGCAGACTGCATAATACCATTTAATGCTTTATATTTTTCCTTAAACACCTCATCCAAATCCACTGTTTTTTTCTTACTGAATAGTCTCATAGGCATCCTCCTTAGCTTTGAGTATACCACCGATTATCTTTATAAACAATCCCTGTGCTTTCTCTCTTTAACTATCCCAGTCAACATCAAACCGATTGCGACAATATACAACACAATAGCGATAAAATGAGGAATATGATCCCTACACAAAATACAAAATGAGTTCATTAATAAACCAAAACCGATAAAATAGTTTGCTTCTTTACCTCTTCTTCTGCACATAGTAATTCCTTCTTTCTAATATTTTTTAGCAAAATACACCTTTAATATACCTAAGATAATACCCATGCCATAAATGACACTGATCAGCGTCAATGCAACAGTTTGATTGATATAAACAGCAATCAATGTCGCAACGCCTAAAAGTCCGATGCTGATAAACAGTGTTCCCATTGCCATTTTGCTTTTAATTAACACTTTTCTTTCATCATGCTCCTTGATATACAGCAGCTTCAAGCGATCCTCATTGCGATAAGCATGTTCATACATATACAGATTAATAGATAGCAGGATAATAAGACCGATCAGTACTCCTATTTGATAGCCGAAGGCAAAATCGGGAATATTCGTAAATCGATCTCTAAATACATTAAGTAAAATATCAATGACAATAATCCCCACTAGCAGAAACCTTCTCAATAAAATACGCTTACGTACTTCTGCTTTAAAATTCTTCATTTAAAACTCCTCCAGTTCTGAAAAATCAAATACTTCTTCTATCGTTAAGCCAAAATAGTGTGAAATTCGATAAGCTAGCGGAAGAGAAGCAAGATATTTTTCTTTTTCTAAAGATATAATTGTTTGCCGCGTAACACCTACAGCTAAGGCTAATTCATCTTGGGATATTCGCCTTGCTTTTCTTAATTCTTTAATTTTTGTTTTCAATGACAGCCCTCCTGTCCCTTATAAATAGTATAGTTTACTTTACATTTTTTGTAAAGTATATTTTACATTATTTATTAAAATAAAAACCACTGTAAAAGTGGTTAATGCTTATTGCTTAGATCGATCATATCTCCATATAATGGGGTAGCCAGTCCAAATCCTCCTGAAACGGCTAAAATCTGTCCGGTTGTAAACTTGGATTCATCACTGGCAAAATAAACGACTGCATGTGCTATTTCTTGCGGTTTTGCCATTCTTGGAATAGGACTGTGCTTTAAGAAAAACTGAGTAAAGCCCTCACTCATATTATCTGTCACTGCCTCAGTTGCCGTCATTCCCGGCATGACTGCATTACAGCGAATCTGATCTCTTGCCGTTTGTACCGCAATATTTTTAGTCAGATAGTTAATGGCATCCTTGGAAATGGCATAGCCGATTCTTGAAATATCGGGAATCATTCCACCGACAGAAGAAATATTGATGATACTTCCGCCCTTGTTTTCCCGCATATAAGGAATGACTGCTTGCACAGGCAAAAAGACACTTGCGAGATTCATTTGGATCGTATCGATAAAATGATGATATTCGGTATGCTCAATATCAAGATCGGTTTTTGGATCAGATGTTCCAAAGTTGTTGACTAAAACATCAATATGACCGGATTGCTTGATTACCGATTCTATCATTTGCTTATAGCTTTCTAAAACGCTCGCATCATTATAAACCGTTCGTACCTGATAACCCCGAGCATTAAATTCGTCTGCCCGTTCTTTTGCCCGTTCCATGTTTCGGGCTCCCATGTAGACAATAGCCCCTTCTTTCGCACAGGCCTCGACAATTGCTAACCCGATTCCACGTGTCGATGCTGTGACTAAAACCACTTTATCTTTAAGTCTCACTATGAATGACCTCCTCTTTCTTATACCTTCATTATTGCTGAAATGGTTAAAAATATGCAGAGAATGTATTCACTTAAAGGGATCTTTAAAAAACTGTGGTATAGTAGTAGTGAGGTGAAACATATGAATCATGTATATTATTATGATTTTCCTATAGGAAGACTGGCGATTGCAGATAACACAGAGGCAATTACCCAAATTTCCATTCATGATGGATTTGATAAAGAAGAATATCAATTAATAGAAACACCCCTTATTAAAAAAGCCAGCTTACAGCTATCCGAATATTTTGAGGGGAAAAGAAAAAATTTTGAGCTTCCGTTAAGTCCAAAAGGCACGGACTTTCAGAAACGATGCTGGGAAGTTTTGCAGACTATTCCTTATGGAGAAACGTGGTCTTATAAGCAGCTGGCACAAGCAATCGGAAATGAAAAAGCCTGCCGAGCAGTCGGAGGTGCTAATAATAAAAATCCGATCATCATCGTTATTCCTTGCCATCGTGTGATTGGAGCAAACGGACAATTAGTAGGCTACGGCGGTGGATTGCCTATAAAAAAAGCACTTCTCACTTTAGAGCGTGAATACCGTTAACCCCAGTTATTTTCCTTATACGCTCCAGCAAGTTGAGCAATTAAAAAGCAATGCTCCCCAATTAGGGAAGTACATTGATCAGATCGGTCCTCTTTCAAGGATTGTTTTCCCTGATCCTTATACTGCGATGATTCACACCATTGCCGCTCAGCTCATTTCGACGGCCGCCACAAAAAAGATATGGCAGAAAATGCAGGATAATTTAGGCGATATAACACCTGCCAACCTCGCAAATAAAACCGTTGAGGAAATTAAAAGCTGTGGCTTAACCTATAAAAAAGCAGAGACTATTCATCTATTAAGCCATAAAATCATTACTCACCACTTTTGTTTAGATACTTTATATACGATGAACGATCAAGAAGCAATCGATTATCTATGTCAAGAAAAGGGCATCGGTCCTTGGAGCGCCAAGATGATTTTACTTCATGGGCTGCTGCGTATGGATATTATCAGCTATGAAGATATCGCTATTCGCAAAGGAATGTGCAGAGTTTATCAAACGGAAAGACTAACTAAAAAAGAATTTGATAAGATCATTCAATATTATCACCCTTATGCATCCATTGCTTCCATTTATCTATGGCGTATTGGTACTCAGTAATAAAAAAGATATTTAAGCTAGAACTCAAATACCTTATCTTGATAATCTTGTGTTAGAAACTGTGTGTCCTTTAAAAACTGTTTTGCTTCCTCAAATTCTTCCTTTTCAACATCTTCAATAATCCCATCATGATAAAGTTTACAGACATCATACATACTAAACCAGATACCATCAAAAGGATAATCCATTTCCTTCTCATCTGCTTTTTCTGATGATTCATAAACATACATAGAATGTGCTGTTTTTACTGCTGAATCGATTGTATATTCCATAATGCTTCCTTTCATATAAAAAGTCGGTTTCCCCGACTTTTTATTTTACCTGATCCTTATGATCAAAATAGTTCCCCAATCTTACTTTGATTAACAGTTTTACATCATGTCGCATTTCTTTTTCTTTATGCTCTAAGAGTGGGACAGGTGTAGAATCCACAATGTTTTTTTCCAATTCCGGATAAAAGGCATCCATTAAAGAACCGTTAATCCAATCAATCATCCCCATTTGAATGGTTAAACGTGTTGAAACATTATGCCTAAAGATAACAGTACAAGATTTCGTCGCTGTTTTGCTTCTTCTGATTTGGCAGGCATAACGAGCCCCATCTTCTTCACTTTGGAACTCATATCCCTTAATCTCAGCATAGAATCTTAAATCCTGTTTTAACTGCTCCATTTCTTTTTCATTAAACTTATAATAGTAGCGTTTCATTGAATTCTCCCTCCTTAATTAAAATATAACGCACAACCCTAATTTTGACAATCCTTTAATTGATAAAGTGCCATAAATTTATCTTTTAAATAATCTACATAGTAATGAGCATTGAATTTCTCTTTTGTTAACATCATTAAAAGTTCATTCGTATCATAAATAGCCCCATACTGATGGATATGTTCTTTCAAATAAGCTTTGATTGAAGCGAAATCACCTTCGCTGATCCATTGATCAATCGCTGTATTTTTCTGCATATAAGCATAAATCTGGCTGGCGATCGCACTTCCTAAAGCATAACTTGGAAAATATCCCAACATTCCCCCAGCCCAGTGAACATCCTGCAAAATACCGGCTGTATCGTTTGGCGGTGTAACGCCTAAGTATTCCTGATACATCTGATTCCATAATGCCGGTAAAGCATCATAGTCAATTTCTTCACTGAACAATTTCTTTTCTATTTCATAACGGATCATGATATGCAGTGAATACGTTAATTCATCCGCTTCCGTACGAATCAAACTGGCTTCAGCTTTATTGATTGCTTCCATAAAATGATCGAAAGTAATATCATCCAACTGCTTAGGAAATAATCCTTTCAATTTAGGATATAGAGGCTTCCAGAAGTTCTCGCTGCGTCCAATCACATTTTCATAAAATCGTGACTGTGACTCGTGTCTCCCCATTGACACTTGATTCGCCGGTGTTAAGGTGATGTCATCGGCAATATTGAATTCATAAGTGGCATGCCCGGTTTCATGAATTGTGGAAAAAATGGCACTTTCTAAATTATTCAAATAATAATGTGTCGTCAAACGGACATCATGATTATGGAAATTCGTAGTAAACGGATGTTCACTTTCCTTAATCACTCCCCTATCAAAATCAAATCCAATATATTTAGCCAGCTGTAAATTAAATGTCTTTTGCAAATCAATCGGATATTCACGAGTCATGAACGATTTATCAATCTTTTTGGGTGATGCCTGAATTCTTTTTAATAATGGTACTATCTCTTTTCTCAGCAAAGCAAAGAATTCATCTAATTCCTTTGTAGTAAATCCCGGTTCAAAATCGTCCAGCAGGACATCATATAAACAGGCTTCGTCTTCCTGACGATATTTTGCGAAGCGTTTTTGATCTTCCACGATCTTTTTTAAATAAGGTTTGAACAGCGGATAATCATTTGTAACCTTCGCCTGCTGCCAGACACGTTGAGCCTTCATGATTAATTCCTGATGAGCCTGATACTCTTCTGCCGGAATTTTTTCAAGCTGCTTAAGGTCTTTCAGCCATTTTTTCACAACTGTTTTTTGTGTTAACGGCAGATCCTGCTGTGATAAATCCAATAATATCCTTTTTACTTCAGGATTAGTCACAGCCTCAAAATAATCATTGGTCAGTACCCCGACAAATTTAGCCGTGTTATCCACCGATTGGCTCGGTGCCTCTGTATCCTGATCCCATGCAAACAATGTCAATGCGGCATTCAATGCCTGACATCTCAATATATGTGGTTTTAAATCTTCATATGTCATTCAATTCTCCCCCCTTCATGTGTTTAATCATATCACAAACCATTAAAAAATGGAGCAATAATACAAAAAAAGCGTATTTCTACGCTATGATTGAGTCAGCATTTTACGTTTACGCCACATCCCGCTAAAAAAGTAAACGGCAGCAGGAATTGTTGTTCCATAAGCAGCTAGAGAATATCCTAGGAAAAAGCCAAATAATCCCAGATTTAGGAAGATTCCCAAAAACCAGCTTAGTGTAATACGAATCACGATACCATCCAATAAAGCCGTTACAAAAGAGAATGCAGCAAAACCGATTCCCTGAATAAAAGCGTTGATTGGTGACATAAATGCCATTGCCGGAAAGCCTAAAAGCATCGATGTTACAAACATTCTTGATAAGTCAATAACTTCCTGTTCATTTGTAAAGATTGAAAAGATTTGACTTGGGAAAAGGAAGAAGACAATTCCCATCAATGTATAAATGCAAGTCGTAAACATCAGTCCTACATGTACCGTGTGTTTAGCACGTTCCGGTTTTCCTGCTCCCATATTCTGTCCAACCATTGAAGATACCGCCATTCCGATCGACTGTCCCATGATCCCAGGAATTTGCGAAACTTTCGTTCCGACTCCGAAAGTGGCTGAAGCAAAAACACCAAATGTATTGACCAGTCCGCTTACAAATACCATGGATAATGAGATCGCACTTGACTGCAATGCGAAGGGAACCCCTAATTTAACTAACACTTTTAAAGTAGGACGATCTATTTTAAAGCTTTCTTTCTTAAAGTCTAAAGAAAATGAAGCTTTATTTTTATATAAGAAATACAATGCCCATAAAAATGAAACCGCCTGACCGATGATCGTTGCTAAGGCTGCACCGGCTACTCCCATTTTAAGCGGTCCGACAAAAAGCAAATCAAGAACAAGGTTGATGACAGACGCTATCGCCACGAACATGAAAGGACGTTTAGAATCCCCCATACCTCTTAATACTGCCGATACCATGTTGTAGCCAAAGGTAAAAATAATCCCGCCGCTGCAAATATACATATAAATATTAGCCTGAGCAATCGATTCTGATGGTGTATTTAAAAGATGCAGAAAAGTATTTGAGCCAACGATTCCGATGATACTCATGATCACTGCCCCGATCATTAAAGTAGAAAACAATGTTCCAACCGCTTTTTTAATTCCTTCTTTATTACCGGCACCGGTCAGCTGTGATATATACACCTGTCCGCTAGTCGAAAACCCCATGCATAACGTTGTCATCAGCATCACAATCTGAGCCGAAATAGAGACAGCTGAAAGTCCTGAACTCCCTACAAATTTACCTACAACAACCATATCAACCATATTATAAATCATCTGCAAAGCATTAGATAACATAAAAGGCAAAGCAAAAACTAACAGTTTTTTACCGACATGCCCCTCTGTAAGGTCATTTGTTAATTTTCTATTATTCGACATGATTTCCCTCCTTAAAATATATCTTTTTTACAATACCATACCTAATTAGTATACCGATATATTTTTCAGGTTTTGAAAACCATCAAAAAAAGAAGCACCTCACAATACGATGCTTCTTTCTATTTATTCATTGATTCCAGCAAGAGTTCTTTCATTGTAAAACCATTTCGGTTCCTTAGAAAAGTCAGCTCCCACATAAGTTTTAACAATATTAAAATAACCTCTTGATTTACTTGATTGACTTATCTTTTCAAGAATACGGTTTAAACACAGCAGCAAAGGTTTAAATAAACATTCATTGTTTTCCGGTTTTACTTCTATTATTCGATCAATGAATTCCTTCAATGCCGGATTGAGATACGGATCACTGCAATACAAGATATTCTTAGCCAAGAAATGCAGATCCTCCTCAACATAGTCTTCAAAATTATGAACCTCTTGATCGATTTCATCAAAGATGGTTTGAATAACAACATGAAGAATCTTTTTTGCGTCATTTTCATTAATATCAAAAAGCAAATATGCCATATATAAGGATTCTTCAATCGCAATCAATTCATCTAAATACTGGCGTTCATTTTTTCGTAGATCGCCATAATCTTTTTTTATTCGTTTACTGTTGTTTCTTGCATCACGTTCATCAAACGATTCAGCTTCTTCATTAGGCAAAGTATAATGGACATCGTTTAAATAAGATTTCCATTCAAACTCACTAAATGGCTGGTTCGATCCGATAATCGCTTTCGTATAGGTTTCTAATACATAAGCCATTAGCTGTACAATTCGTTCTTCATGATAACCATCTTTATACAGTTTTTCATAGTATTCAATCGTTGTTTTAGGCTCTTTTGTATTCAACTGATAACGGATAATGCTTTGGTATTGTCTTCTTTGTTCTGTTCTGCCCATAAATTCCTCCTAATATAATGAATCAATATCATTATATTAGCGCATTTATCATTTTACCGATTCATTTTTTCAAAATTAGACAACTCCCGCTATTTGAGATGTTCCGCAAAATTTAAAGCATATGCCTTAATCTCTTCAATCTGCTTATCACTTGGCTTGAATTTAACACGATAGCCTTCATCCACAATTTTATGTTTCTGCTGTTTTAAACGTGTCATCATATTGCCTACTGCTTCTCCTGTCCAGCCATAATCACCAAAAGCGGAAACAACTTTTACCCCATCATACGCCGTTATGATACTGTTCATTACATCATAAATCGGCGGCAAGGCATCGTTCAGCAAGGTTGGGCAGCCATACATAATGCCATCTGCCTGTTTCATTTTAGTAATCACATGATCACGGTCTGCCTCTGTCAAATCATAGATTGCTACTTCAATACCATTATCTTTCAATACTTCTGCAATCGTTTCTGCCATGGTCTGTGTATAGCCATAAGCTGAAACAAACGGAATGACGACTTTAGGCTGATGGTTCGGTTTAGGCTGGCAAAGCTTATAATAATGCTCCTGAATCTCTGTAATCTCCTGATCTAACACAGGTCCATGTCCCGGTGCAATCATATCTATCGTTAACCCTTCAATCTTTTTCAATGCTTTCAGCATAAACGGTTTAAACGGTCCTAAAATCATATTAAAGTAATAATCCAAAGCTTCCTGATAATCCGCTTTGTTTTCCACTGTTGAAAGAAGAATCCCATCATGCGCATAATGAGCTCCAAAAGAGTCACACGTTACTAGTGTGTTTAGTTCCTTAATGTATGTATACATCGTATCCGGCCAGTGCAGATTCGGGACCGACAAAAATTTAAATGAATATTCTCCGATTGTCATTTCTTCATTGTCTTTAACGATCTTAGAATTAAATTCTTTATTTGTGATTTCCTTTAAATAATTTGCAGCAATCATCGTTGATACGATCGTAATATTAGGATTTAATTCTAAAAGCCTTTCGATTGAACCGCTGTGATCCGGTTCAGTATGTTCCACAATGATATAGCTGATCTCTTCTATATTGCAGTATTCTTGGATTTTTTCTAAATAATCATCAAAAAACTTAGCTTTAGCTGTTTCAAATAGAACTACTCCCTCATTCGTTTTTAATAAATATGAGTTATAAGTCGTTCCGAATTTTGTTTCCATGATAATGTCAAACACTCTTAGCTGTGCATCTTGGATACCGATCCAATAAAAATTATCTTTTAATTTCAAGCAATTCATTTATACATCCCCCGTTTCCATTAATGATTATAGTCGTTTGCTTTGTTTTTTTCCATTAATATGATTGATAAATTGATTGCCTTTTCTACTCTATTTTATAATAGAATGATATTCTTTTTTAATTCATAGCATAAAGTCAAAAATTTGCTATAATAATAGAGATGAATAAGGAGGATACATATTATGAAAGATGGCTTTATTCGTGTAGGTGCCGCTTCCATTCAGACAAAGATCGCAGACTGCATTTCCAATACAGAACAGATCATTAAAATGATGAAAACAGCACAAAAGAATCAAACTAAAATTTTAGTATTTCCGGAGCTTGCCATTACCGGATATACTTGTGAGGATTTATTTTTTCAGGATCGTCTTTTAAACGAAGCCTTGCAGCAGTTAAAAAATATTATAGCAGCATCGGAATCATTAGAGATGATGACTATTGTGGGCTTACCTTATGTTTTAAATCATAAATTATATAATGTGGCGGCTGTTATTTATGAAGGACAGCTACTAGGACTGGTGCCTAAAACGCATATTCCTAACTATAGTGAATTTTATGAAGCTAGACATTTTGAATCTGGGAGAGAGATTCTCACCGAAGTGATCTTCGATGATCAAATCGTGCCTTTTGGCAGTCATATTCTGTTTGAAAACAGTCAAATGCCGGCAATGAGTGTCGGAGTTGAAATCTGTGAAGACCTGTGGGCACCCAATCCCCCCAGCAGCGATCATGCACTTGCCGGAGCTACGATCATAGCCAACGCTTCAGCCAGCAATGAATTAACCGGAAAAAGCGATTACCGTCGTTTACTTGTTCAGTCTCAATCTGCCCGTTTGGTCACTGCTTATATTTATGCCAATGCCGGAGCCGGGGAATCAACGACTGATGTTGTTTTCAGCGGACATAATATCATTGGCGAAAATGGAACGATTCTAAATGAATCGGACTGCTACTCTGTAGGAATTATTTATGCAGATATTGATGTTTCAAGATTAACGGCAGAAAGAAGAAAGATGACAACGTTTAAAACGAATGACGAGTATGACCGTGTTTATTTCAATATGCCGATTAAAGAATTTAAGATTGATCGCCGCTATGATCCAACACCGTTTGTTCCCAGCGATCCTCAGCAAAGACAAATACGCTGTGAAGAAGTATTTAATATTCAAATCATGGGACTTAAACAAAGATTAGAAGCCACCCATACTAAAAAAGCCGTTATCGGTATTTCTGGTGGACTGGATTCTACTTTAGCTTTGCTGGTGACTCATATGACGTTTAAGAAGTTAGGTTTGCCAAGCGAGAATATTTACGCTATTACCATGCCTTGCTTTGGAACCACTTCGAGAACCTTAAACAATGCCTTAGGCTTAATGGAAGAATTAGGGGTAACCAGCAAGACGATTCCGATTAAAGAGGCAGTACTGCTGCATTTTAAAGATATAGATCACGATGAAAATGTTCATGATGTCACTTATGAAAATGTCCAGGCAAGGGAAAGAACACAGGTCTTGATGGATCTTTCCAACCAGATCGGTGGCATTGTCGTAGGTACCGGTGACCTTTCTGAAGTTGCTTTAGGCTGGTCTACCTATAATGGGGATCATATGTCAATGTACGGGGTCAATGCTTCTGTGCCCAAAACATTAGTTCGCTATTTAGTGGATTATGTTGCCAGTCAATATAAGGGACAGCGATTAGAAACACTCCTGCGTGATGTATTAGATACTCCAGTTTCTCCCGAGCTTCTACCGGCCGCGGATAACGAAATCACACAAAAAACCGAGGATATCGTAGGTCCTTACGAACTGCATGACTTTTTCTTATATCATGTTGTTCGATTCGGCTATGAACCAAGCAAAGTTTTGCGTATTGCGGAAATGGCATTTAAAACCCAATATGACAAAGCAGTGATTTTAAAATGGCTAAAAACATTCTATCGCCGCTTTATCACTCAGCAATTTAAACGCAGCTGCATTCCGGATGGTCCGAAGGTCGGAAGTGTGGCTTTATCTCCGCGCGGAGATTTACGTATGCCAAGTGATGCCAGCTATCGCTTATGGCTTGAACAATTAGAGAATTTATAATTAATTGCCTCTTTCATGAGGCTTTTTCTTTACTTTTTAGACAAAGTTCTCTATTAGATAATGAAATGACTATACCAATTATGATATACTGTTTACATAAAAGGAGAAACGTATGAGTATTTTTAGTCAGTATAAGGAACCCATTTTTCTAAATAAGTCTTCTTCATTACAGGAACAGATCGATCAGCTCAAAGAATTAGAGCCTAAATTAAATGAAGTTGGAAGAGAAAAAGTAAAAAAGGATATTAAATTGTTAGAGTATGGTCTGCTAGGTGAAAATTCGATTATCTATGAACTGCAAAACAGTCATATGCCCCTATATATTTTACATGATGTTTATTTTGAAATTGATGGTTTTACCGCTCAAATCGATTTTCTTGTATTTACGCCCAAGCTATGCTTTGTTATTGAATGTAAAAATTTATACGGCAACATCACCGTAAATAATGACGGCAGCTTTAGCAGAAAAGTCTATTTTGGCAGCCGTTATATTTCTGAAGGAGTCTATTCACCCATTACTCAAAATGAAAGACATCTGCAGGTTATCAAGAAAATAAGATTGAATCAAGCGGGAACGATCAAGAAAATCCTTATAAACAACGCATTCGACATTACTTATAAACCCATCATTGTCATTGCCAATTCTAAAACGATATTAAACACTCGCTATGCACCTAAAAACATCAAATCTAAAATAATCCGCGCGGATCAGCTGATCGAATATATGAAAACGGAATACAATGCTTCCAAGATTTCCCCGTCTTCTGATAAGCTCACTCGGCAATGGGCGGAATCATTCTTAGCCTGTAATCAGACCAATATTACAGATTATTTAAAAAAGTATAATCCGTATATAATAGAAGAACCTGAAAGATTAGATAAAGATACACTCTATCAAAAATTAAAAGAGTTTAGATATGAAACGGCTAAAGCTGAGAATATTGCTGCATATATCGTTTTTAATAATAAAACTTTAGACGCGCTGATTGAAAAGCACCCTACAACATTAGAAGAAATAAAGGAAACTCCCGGCTTTGGAGAAGTAAAAGTCCAAAAATACGGAAAAGCAATCTTAGATATATTCTTAGGAAATACAAGCAAACAAAAACAGCCCTCATAAAAGGACTGTTTTCTTATACCCTAATAAATATCATTCAATAGACCAAGATCTTTTTTATCGCATAGATGAGCAATATAGTAATTTTCATAATGCAAAGGAATAGCATAAGTTTGTTCAGTCAAATACCTTTCAAGCAAATCCCCTGCTTCAAGCAAAGACTTTCCATCTAATTGAAAGTAGAATTCACTTAAATCCCAATTGTCCAATAAGGTATCTATTTGACCACTGTAATAATAGAGAGAAACATCGGTTTCTTCAACAGTAGACGTATTGATCGGTTTCTTTCTTCCTTCAACATTTACCCCCACATTTGCAAGCTGTTTAGTTAATGCTTCGTAAAGACTTTGCTGTGTTCCCTCATAGCTAAATTGAAAGATAATACTTTTATTTAAACTGTGTTTCTTCGACTTCATCAAAGAGAGATAATTCGGTGCTTCTTTATCACCGGATAAAAGTCCGACAGACTGCTGTCCTGTTTCGTATGCCTCTTTAAATAATACCTTGGTATCAATAGATTCCGCCATTTCACGACGTTTCTGTACATCTGCTATCTCTTCATTATTGAGATTAAACAATATAAAATCCTGATCTTTCATTCCCTGCTGAGATATTTGATAACTGCCTAAATTCTTTATCTCCTCTAATTGAGTTTGATTGATGATCATTGTATCCAAGTTTTGTGATTCAAGCTGATTGAGATCAGCTGGCACTACTTTTATCGTTTTATAAGGTGCGCTTTGATGACTGTAATTATTTTTAATTAATTCTATCTCCTGATAAAGAGTATGTTTATCAAGCTTATAAGCCCCACTGCCTAATTGCGTTTTCCTCATGTCAAAAACAGAATAGTCATGATCTTGTGGGTGCAGGATCGGCAACTCAAAAGCTTGAAACATCTCCCATGATTTTTTTATAAAATCAATTTGTATCTCTTGATCAGAAATCTTAGTAATACCGCTAATCACATCACTAGACCCCATTTGATATTCACTCATGCCTTTAATGCAGGTATAAATCGCTTTATTATCATAGGCAATGCTTGAATGATTAAAAAACATAAAAGAGTAAATAACATCTTCAACTGTCATTTTACAGCCATCACTAAAAAAGGAGTTAGAATCCATCTTTATTCTAGCACTATGGGTATCCTCTTGAAAGACAATGCTTTTAGCTAATTGGTACTGATAATCTCCCTTTGTTTTTTTCGCAAGTGAAGGAAATACCAAGTCATTTACAACACGTGATCCTTCTGTGAGCTGTAAGTAAGGCTGCATGGTCATGGGCAGCTGTGAGACGCCTATGATATAAGTATTTTTTCTATCTTGATCTTGAGGTAAAACCTTGCTTGTATCTCCTTTAAAAAAGAGATGAGATGATGAACGATCTTTTCTATTTAAGTAAAGTCCACTGGCGATAATGATCACTAGCCCTATACATACGATAATAAAACTCTTCTTTTTCATTCCATTCTCCTATAAGAAAGAAAAGGAGTAATGTGTATTACTCCTCTTCCTTTTTCTTTCTGTTCAACATGGCGATAACTAAGCCTGATACAAGCATTAAGCCTGCAATTCTAATGATTGAATTTCGATCTCCGGTATCGATGTTGCTGACCGGTTCCGCATATGACAATCCTAAATACAGTTTACCTTCCTTTAAGATATCCTGTGGCTTATACATCAATCCATAATAGTTACTGTGGCTTACATATGATTGGACATTATCAACTAATTCGAAACTATGCGTAATACCATCATGTTCCGAATAACCGCTGTCTAATCCATGGCGTTTACCATAACCGTTTAATCCTCCTTCATTATGAATGTCATTAGCTTTTACATAAGTGAAGTTTGCTTGTTCCGGTTTGATCATACGCAAACGATAGCGATACAATTCATTTGTTTCTTCATTCAGCATTGGAATATCTTTAAATTCCACTCTGCCTTCCTCATTAGAAGTCATGACAGTATCATTATACAACTGATAGATACCATCTTCAGCAATTCCGGTTTCTGAAGAAATTTTTATCGGTGAATCGCTGTTTTCGACCATGACTTCCAACATTACCTGCTGTCCGCTAATAACCGATTCTCCTTCATCAAAGATACCATTGCTGTTTTCATCTTCAAATAAGATCGCTTCAATACTACCAGATTTATATGGTGTTAATCCGGCATCCAAATTCGTTTCATGATCCACTTTAACGAAGTTGTAGCCATTTAATACATAGCTTGGATCGATCGTATGATCCGCCTTTTGAGCTAATACAATATAATCGTCTGCATGTTCCAAATATCCTGTTTCTTCGTTTAAATCACTATCCAGATATTGACCATTTAACTGATAGTCAGAGACATTGTATCCTTTAGGCAAGGTTTCGATTTTCACTTTATATCCTAAAAGAACCTGTTCGTTATCTACATAGCTGAATGTTGCCAGATGGTTGAATTCATAACTTCCATCTGCACTCGTTGTGGCAGTTAGGTGTTGATCTTCCATCAGATGCCATTTGCTGTTTTGATAATAATACGTTTCTAATGTCACTTTAATATCAGAAAGCCCTCTTTCCGACTCATGCTGAATACCATTATAGTCGTCGTCTTCCCAAACCATTCCGGAAATCGTTCCTTCATCGATCGTTGTCAGACCAACGTTATAATCAGTTAAATGTTTGGCTGCGATAATATCATAATCTCCGATAGTATAGTAAAGATTTTGATAGCTTTCTTCACTCACATTTTCGGCTATTGTGATCAAGCCTTTGTTCATCTCCGGCAGCTTAGGATCATTCTTGATTATCTGCAATGTACTCGCATTTAAAGCACTGTCTTCAATGCCGGCATTCTGCTGATATTTCGTTGCTGCATAGCCTTGAGGAATGCCGTTAATCCATAACTCATAGCCATAGACATAACGTTTTCCATCAACTTCTTTGTAAGTTTCTAAATTATCGAAGCGATAGTGTCCATCACTTCCGGTTAGGAACTGACGATAAATGCTTTCAGGTCTTTCTGTGTTTTCAGTGTTTTCATCGTCCTTAGGATTTTCTTCGATAACTCTTGGACTGCGGTCATCTTCAATCCATTTTCTTTCATCACTATTGTAATAGTAACGTTTCAACTGTACTAAGATTCCCTCTTTAAACGAATCACTGTTGTTGAAAATTCCATCATAATCACTATCGACGAAAGCAATTCCTTCAATACTTCCTAATTGATATTCAGTAAATCCGGCACTGTAATCCTTGTTGTTTTCTCCTACTAGAATATCATAATAGCTTACTGAACGGAACCAGCCATTGTCAACCTTGATTGTATATGGCTTATTGATATAAGCATCATTCGTTACATTCTTTGCCAAAATGATATATTCTTTTGCTTCTGTCATGCTTGAAGTTTCCACGCTGAGATCATTGTCTTTTGTTGGATCTTCACCTTGACGGTATTTTGTCACAGCGTAGTCTTCTATCATTTCTTCAAGGCGCAGCTGATATCCATAAAGATAACGTGTACCGTCAGCTTCTTCTTTATAAACCGGCAGATCACTAAATAAGTAATGTCCGTTTTCATCACTCATACCTGTCAGATATTCATCTTCCACTAATTCCCATTTACCATTCTTCAGTAAGTATTGAGACAAGATGACATTCTGATCTGCGATGCCTTGTTCATCTTGATCTTTGATCCCATTGTAGCTGGTTTCACCGTTTTCACTGCTGTCCAGCCAAATATCGCCTTCGATGCTTCCTAATTGATAAGGCACTAATCCGGCATCGTAGTCGTTTACTGTACGATTTAATAAGATGTCATAATCCTGACCCTTATAAGAATAGATATACTGTTCATTACGTACATCATCCTCTTGTAATGGATAGGCAACGATAATATTTTCATCATCTGCGTTCTTTCCATCATTTAAGTTCAGGTAGCCTGTTTCATAAACAAGGTCACTGTCTCTTATTTCATCATACGTATCACTTTCACCTGTACGCATATTGAGATGAGTAATTCCATACTCGTTTGGAATCGTATCGATTCTTACTTTGTAAGAAGCTAAGTGAACACTTCCATCTGCCAAAGTGACATGCGTAGGCAGATCCTTAAATTCAAATATTCCTTTATGGCTGTTTACTGTCTGAGTCAATGTGGATGCATAATCTGCGGTTGCATCTGTACGCACCCAATGATTGTCATCATCTAAATAATACTGTTCGATAAAGACTTCAATATCATTGATTCCCACTTCTTTTGTTTCATCATAGAAACCGTCGTAATTTTTGTCTTCAAAGATCGTACCGATAATATTTCCGCCTACTTTATCGGTATACCCTACGTTATACTCATTTAATTCTCTTGATTTGATTAGGTCGTATCCATTGATTACCGAACTGCTGTTTACAATATCGTTTGCCTTATTGTGATAAGCGGCAATGATATAGCCATTTGTTTCTTCTGCAGCGGTTCCTGTGTAGCCATCATCAGGACTCGTCTTTGTAATCAATAAGTCTGTGCCTGCTTTATATAAAGCACTGTCGTTTTGACCGGAATTTCTCAAATATTTAGTAACTCCAAATCCTTCCGGAATTAAATTAATGGATAATTTATATCCTGCTAGATAATGTTTGTCATTAACATAGACTTGTGTTGGCACTTGATCAAAGACATATTGTCCGTTTTCATCTACCTCTGTCACTCGTTGTACCGGCACACCAACATTTATCAATGGCTGCCAAACAGAATTCTCATCCAAGTAATAAGAAGTAAGTGTCACTTCTAATTTCTGACCGGTTGCTAAAGCATCTTTAATATCGCTGTAGCTTTCTTCTGTGTCATACAGACCATCATAATCTTCATCTGCGAATACATTTCCGGAAATCGTTGATTTTTGGTAAAGGGTTAATCCGCCATCATGCTGATCACTATCTGCAGCTGTCACAAGGTCATAGCGATTGCCTTTCAGTTCGATGATATATGGTGTGTTTTCTTTTCCTGCTGCCACTTTATCGGCCGTAATAATATATTCATCCTCTTTTTGCATCTTATACTGTGATGATAAATCACTGTTTCTTTCATCATTTTGTATATTGACTCGATAAAGTGTAATACCATAATTTTCTTTATTTGGTATTGTGTCTTGATCAACAGTGACTTTGTATCCAGCTAAGTAACGCTGACCATTGATAACGACATGTGTATCCACATCTTTAAACAGATAATTACCATCAGCATCGGTTACTGCCTGATGATTTTCAGGATCCCAAAGACTTACTGGAACCTGTTTCCATTGCTGATTCTCATCTAAATAATATTGTTCTAAATGAAGAGTTACATTATTTATACCCGGTTCATCAACTAATGAATCATCTGTCTCTTTGTACTTATTGATAATACCGTCATAGTTTTTATCATCCCAGATTTTTCCTGAGATTTCCGCTTTTTCATAAGCCGTTAAACCGGCATCATAATGATCAATATTTTCTACTTTGTGAATATCAAAGTTACCTAAATTATTTTTAATGATATATTCCGGAGCATAGTTAAGATTATTCACTTTCTTAGCTACAACAAGATATTCATTATCCTCTGTCAAATTCAGGTTTTCATCAATCAAGTTGCTGTCAAGGGTTGTATCTGTAGTTGCTTTGTATTTTGTTACGGCATACTTACTGTCAATATCTTTAATATGAACCTTGTAGCCAGTAATATAATTCTGTCCATCAACTACAATATAAGAATCTAACTGATTCACTGTATAAACCCCATTAGCATCGGTTTTAACTGTTGGTGACACATAAGCTTCATTTTTGATCCATTGAGAATCTTTATAATAGTATTGCATAACTTCCAGTTCAATATCGGCAATGCCCGGTTCATCTTCTAACCCTGTCTCACTCTGATATTGATTTTGGATACCATCATAATTCTTGTCATCCCAAACAATACCGGTGAAGGATGCTTTGTCTTTTGAAGTCAATCCAATATCCAAATCAAGAATCATTCTTCCTTCAGCGGTGTTATAATCCACCCCATTATAGGTTTTGATATAATCCGCCTGTGTATGTTCATCTGCCTTTTCGGCAATGATGATCATCTGTGACGTTGCATCGTGATCCCCGACTGAGGTTAAATATCCATCCGATGATAGAATTGGCAAATCACTGTCATTTCTACCACTGTTCATCTGGTATTTTGTTACCGCATAATCACTTGGTAAAGTGGACGGATCTACTTTAATCTTATATCCTGCCAGATATACTTTATCGCCTAATGTATAAGTGGTCTTTACATTTTGGAACGTGTATGATCCACCGGTATTAGTGAACTGCTCTGTAGTTGGGGCGTCCGGTACCGGCTTCCATATATTATCCACATCATCATAATAGTATTTTTCTAAAATAAACTTAATGTCTTTAAGTCCCGGTTCACTGACAAGGTTACCGTCTTGGTCTAAATAGTCCCCACGAATACCATCGTAGTTTTTATCATCCCAAACATATTTACCGAGATATCCTCGACCCGCTTCTACGAAACCTAAGCCAATGTAGTTATATTTTCCATAGTAATTGCCATCTGCGTTCATAATAGGTTTACCGCTGGCATCAAATTCCACACCTGTATGCAATGTAAAGGTCTGATTATACAACTTATCATCTGAAAGTATTAAGTCATTATCATTGTTTTGTGCTTTAGGATCAGTATTTAATGTAATAGGCGATGGTTTATAAACACCGTTTGTATTGGAAGTATTAACTCTGGCAATATAACTTCGGTCTGGATATAAAGACATCTCGAAGTTACCATCAGCATCACTCTTGGTCACAGCCGGTTTACCATCGGCATTGATTGCCTGTACTAAACCTGTGTCTGTCACTTCATAGAAAGTGATATCGACATTTTCCAAGCGTTCTTCTGCTGCACCGATCAATCCATCACTGATGATGTTATCTGGATCTGTCGGATCTTGTGTTTCATCCACCCATGCGGTTCCGCCATAAACATACGCTCTTGATACACCAACGTTATATGATGTCATTTTTGCATCATAAGCGGCATACGTGCTTGGATCACTGCCGATTGCATCGATACGTATACTGTCAGCTGTCTGTACTATTAATTTATTGGTGACTGTCTGAGCATCGCTCTCGACATCTCCCTGACCTGGATTTCCTAAATCCGGCAGCGTATCACCATCACGATAAATATCCATTTTTGCCTTTGTATCCCCTATTTCTAAGGTCGTTAAGGCATGTGTGTTATACGTTTTTTCAGGGAACGTATATCTTAATTTATAGTTACCCGGTGTAACATTGGAAATCACAAAGTATCCGTTATTTCCATAAGCATCTGCTTCTGTCGTATATGTTGCCGGTCCATAGATCGTGTAAAGATAGGTTCCGTTGACATCTTTCTTCTTCAGACCTGTTGCTTCATCTACAAGAATGAATTTACCGGTTCCTTCCTCTTCAACAACTGCTTCACCCAGTTTATTTACCGGATATCCGTTTTCTGATAATAATTCAACAAGTACCCCATTGATTCCCGGATCATCATTGATACCATCATAATCCAAGTCTTTTGTCTTATTTTTAAAGATCAGACGACCATCATCACGACGAACATATTCACCTTCATCGATATTAGCATTGTAGTTGGCATCATACCAGACATAGCTTCCGATATAGCCTTTTTCTACTGGAGCATTCAAATAGACACCTGCACGTGGAGATTCTACAACTGAAATCGGATTATCATTGTTGGAAGCTTTTGCTTGAACCGCAAAAGTATTCCATCCTGTATAGTTCGCTACACTTTGACGAATTACATCATCACCAAGATCACTTGTTATGGCACCATTGTATTGTGGAAGGTTCAATGGTGAATGCAAGCTGTAATTCAATTCAAACTTCATACTTCCGTCCAAGCCTAGATCATTACGATCTTTGATTTGAACCCAAATCGCTTGAATATTCTTTGATAACATTTTATATCTTTCATTATCAGTTGTTTGTAGAGCTTTCAGTTCAGATAATTTCACAAAATACTGTCTGCGCAAATTTTCATCGGCATACAGCTTACTGTAGAATTCTGTATTCTGTGTATCTTTAAATGCTGGTAACTGGCTGATATCTTTTAAGTTAATCGTTCCACCGCTCTTTTCAAACGGACCTATCCAAGCTTCGTAGTCTGTATTATCGACTAATTCCGTTGTTACTGTTCCGCCTGTTGCTGGTGTAGTTGTTTTAGATACTTTGATAGTCTCAGGCATTACCCAGCCTGCCCATGCCGAATCACGACTGGCAGCAGGTGAATCAGGATCATTTCGATCTAATGGGTTGACGATATTCTTGTCATTCGCATAAGGCAGGACATCATAAATAATCGCTTGCTTATACCCCGGTTCTCCATAATTATCCGGATTCAGGATGACTGATCTGAAATTGTAGTCTGTTCCTTCCGGTACTAATGCAGGACGTGTCGTTTCCAATCCCGATGTATCGTATTCGGAGTATGCAAATTTCAGACGATTCAATGCTTGTTTCGATTCGAATGAAATTCCACCGACTCTTTTTACTAAAGTCGCTTCACTGATCGTCTTACCATTATTATTGATATCACGAGAATCAATCTCGATACTATACGTTTCATTCGTATTTTCTGATGGCGGGATATATCCTTTAAAACTTCCCTGCAAGAACCCAAAGCCGCTACAGTTCAATAAGTCCGGAGAAATCATACCAAAATCTTTTGTTCCAATCGGAACCATGAATTCAACTGCTACTGTTTCACCTGGTTCCAAATAGCCATCAAATGACCATGTTAATATCTTTCGATCTGTTCCGGATAAATCGGCACTCTTCTTATAAGATTTGAAATCAACATCTTTAATTCGAGAGTTTGCTTTGATATTACCGTCACTATCCTGAACGTAATAAGTCCATTGTGCCTGATCCCTTTCGATTCGCTCATCAGATGTATACGCTGTATTAACAAATGAGTCTGCATACTCTTGTGAATGAGCATCCACATAATTGTACTTCGTATCCATGATATCTTCCATATATGGCAGGATCGCCGATATTTCCGGTCCAGTTGCATTGTCTTGCTCTTCACCGGCAAAATCCGTCATCGCAATTTCATCATCTGTCAAGTTCTTAATTGTCATCTTATATTTCAGCATTGTACTGAATCCTTGCTTGATGACCATATCTGTATCTGACCATTCAAAGCCATAGTTTTCTTCATCTATTTTATAGCGATGGAAGTAGTATGGCACAAGGTCAACTTGAATTGCTGGTAATTCTGTATTAACAAAGTATCCAGCACGAGCGGCATTGGATAAAGCACTGTATTGTGTGTCATCATATCTTGCCCATGCTGTCGCAAAATTATTAGCGTGCAGCTTGACTGTTGTACTGTTTTTATGAGCCGTTGTTAATTGAATATAAGCTGCATTGTTTTTAACACTGTCAGGCAGTTCCTTGACATTATCACGATTTGGATCGATTTCGTCCATTTCCTCTTTTTTATCCGAAGTGGTTGAGTCTGCATCGATATCCAATCTAAATCCTTGTGGAACCGGATATTTTTGAGTCGCTTTTGTATCCACCGGATCCTCCGCTTTAATGACGTAGCGAATCTGAACAATGGATTCGGCATAATACAGATTTTCCACATCAATCTCTTGATTGTCTGTTAACCCATAGATGCCTAAATCTTTCCATTGTGAACCCGTATATTCTCCTGATGCTCCCGGAACCGTATAAGGGAATGTTCCCGGATCCGATACAACTAAGGCATAGATATGCACCTTCAGTTTATTTTGAAGCTCTGCAACACTTGAAGGACCTTTGTAGTCTGCTTGATCCGGCAGTTCCCAAACTCCGGTTCTGATCTTTCGTACAGAAGAGTTCAATTCAGGTGCAGACATAGGCGCTTCATAGATCGTTCCTGATGTAGTTCCACGGTATGGAACACGATAATCAACAACGAATTCCGAAACAGCTCCACCACGATTAACAACCTCATCCATATAAACGGTCACTAATGTAGCTCCTTTAATACTTGGGTCTTCCGCAACGACGATACCTGCATCCGGATTATTCAGCTGGTTACGTTTAATAGAGGTATCTAAACGAATATCCGCCTGCGGTTTCAATATCGTGACACGTGCAGATGTATCAGATGCATAGCGTTCTTCTAAATCACCATCGCCATCATAGTCGATATCTTTACTGTTTGGATCGGTTGGTTCTTTCTTTTGATCTTGAACTTCTCTGACAAACTCAACGAGATCCGCAGACTGTTCCGTTAAATCACTCATTCCCAGATAACCGCCATCTAGTTCATGGAACGTGACATAACTTTGAGCATAATAACGATTATCCCAATAGTCATCCCCGGCCAACACCGTATTCGGTGTATCTAAATGATCGATTACCGTCTCCATCTTTAATTCGAAAGAATCTCCTGTACCAAAATAACCGGCTAAATTCTTTCCTGTCAGATACTCATCATAATCTGTTGTTTCCCCTGGAGTAATGATTTCAAAAATCTGTGTTTCTTCGTTCGTATCCGGATCAATGACTGTATCAATATTCTTGATCTGCCATCCATGATTAATGGCTGGGTCCGGATTTTCGATATCATCTTTTGATAATTTAATCGTTTGGCCTAAATCATCTTTATATTCTAAATAATATTGTTCTTGATAGGTGACAATTGAAGGTAGCTTCACTGAAACAATAATTTTAGCGTGTTTAATATCCCCTTTATGCATGTAGTCTGCATCATTTGCCGGAATATTTGACACTTTTGTTGTATACCATAAATGATCGGCATATTGGCGATGATCTTGATCTGTCTTGATGTAATTTTGATTATCAAAATTAACGGTTGGATAATGATCAACCCCCTGAACCGTATCCGTATCTCTCATCGCATCTGTGCTGTCTTCTTTATCTCCAACATGATTTTCTACTTCCAAGCGAGCATGCTTCGTTCTGATTCTCATCGAAGTATGAACCCCTTGATCATTAAAATCTCCCTCAGCAGGAACATCCGTATGGGTAAAGAATCCGCTTAGATCAAAGTCTTTATCATCATCACTTAGCTTTACATTTGCTCGGATATCCGTATAATCCTCTAAATTGAAAGTATCATTTTCATTATAGCGATGATTGGTTGCGTCAATGACTTCATAGCTTGTATTCAAGATGCTGACTGGGATGTTTGGAAGAACGCCTCCCGTTATATAACTGCTGCTTCCCGGTCTTTTCAAGGTTCTTGCAATAGCGTCTTTACGTCCATCTCCTGTGTTGTATTTACCTGCATAAAACGGTGACCATGCGATACCGACATTGTATGGATTAGCATTAATATCACTGTCTGTAATGAATTTAAATCCTGTTAACTGACTCGTTACATAAGTATGGTTCGACTGATACTGTGCGAGTAGTTCACTGTTTTCTGTACCGTCTTTTGTAGTTTTATCCGGTTCTTTTACAGTGACAAGATCAATACTATACACACGGGTATCACCGGAAACGATTTTCGCATCAGGATCATTTCCTTGAGTCGTTTTATCCTGATAGAAGGTAACTTTAAAACGTCCTTCTTTACCGCTTCCATCTTCTTTGTCTAATTCGATATATTCTACTTTCGTTGTATATAAATCTTTTTCCAAAGCATTGATATTGGTTTTGGTTTGACCGTCATAAATATCCCATTTTAAAGTCATACCGGCATTTACTGTGTTATCTTTAGTAAATGGATCTCCGTTGACATCCTTAGGCACTACGCCCTCTGGCAGGATATTGGTAATAACTGGGAAGAATAAGGTTCCCTGATTTCCTCCATCTGTCGAATAATTATGAAGATGGCGTAAAGCACTGTCACTATCCTTGCTTCCGGTTAATGGAGAATTTCCGTTTGTCGACTGATCATTCCAATAGTAATTGTTCTCCACATGGATATTTAGGATTCCCTGATCCGCTTCCGGATTCAAATAATAAGCATTTGGATCGGCACCATCAATATCATCGCCCATGGTTGTCCATGTACGAATCAATGGCTTTCGCATATGTGCACGTGTTCCTGTTGCCGCATAAGTATTCGTACTTCCGGAACCATAATACGATTTTAAATTCCCATTAACTTCTATTCCGTTGATATCGGTATCCACGGTGACTTCACTGTTTTGGATATTGAATCCATTAATATATGGCATGTTTGGTGAACCGTTATTGTAATTCGTCGCTAAATCAGGGTCATTAGCGTCATCATAACCGTCCCATAAATAGTCCATTCCGCCAAATTGTGTGCTGAGTGATCCATAACCGTTCTTATAGCTCTTGACTTTTGTAGCCCCTTGCCATGAGGTTATATCGTAAATCTGATAATATAAGCTGTTTTCACTGTCGATTGGTTTAGCGAACACCTTATCATACCAGTATTCACTTTCATTTGTACTATCAACATGACAGCCGATATCGACATTTAAAATATAGCCTGTATCACTGCCGCGGTTAAACCATTTTTTAAGATCTTGATTTACTGTTACTTTCAATACCCATGACTGTGCATCAGCAGCGTCATAATACTCATTGCTGTTATCATAAATATCGGTGGTCGTATTAATCTTGGTCTGAACAAGATAAGGATCTTGAACTTTCTTTGGTGAAAGATAGCCGCTGTTCAATGCATTCGGATCTTGAATAACTTGAACCGTAATATTTGCCGGATCAATCGCAGTGTATCCTCCGCTATATGAATTCCCGCTTGTCAATGTTGTTCCACTAATCACAATATTGCCTGATTCATCTCGTTGTGGAGAAACCCCTCTAGGCAGTACATAGATGAATTCAACACCATCTAATGACCAATCCCCATAGTTATATGCAGATAAACGTGCATTATAAGACTCATCATATTCAATTGTTGGAATTGAGTCATCAGGGAATAAAGCATGACGGGCATGTTGTCCATAGTTATCATAAACATAGTAACTATAGTTTGGATTACTGCTACTGTTGGCCCATTCTATTTTAAAATAGTTCGTATACCCATTGTTTAAATATTCTAAGGCATGATTTGTATATTGAACACCAGCTTCACCAGCCTCTTGATTCGGTATAATCTGTGAACTGGCAGCAAGCCAAGCTGTCTGTAAATGACTTCTGGCTTCTGACCATAAAATAGGTGTATGCAGAGTTTTATTATCCCATGATGATTCATTGAGATTAGTTCTTGGCTGTACCACATATTTATACATATCTCGATTTGCATTGCCAACTTGGTACTGGGAACCTGTAGGCATAATATCTAAATTGTTTCCTGTAACCGAAGGTACATATTTTACTTTTTGATAGATACTTCCTGAAGCACTATCATAATCCATCAATACATTATTACTTCCATAAAGCGAATAGTTTGAATTTGTATCATTTGATTCGCTCCCCGGAATATAGGTGGTTGAGCCAGTCAGGAATTCCCAACGGTCAACATCCGTATTCAAGGTTCCGCTGATTCCTACATCGTGAATCAGATAGCTCATATCCATCATGATGCCACTATTATTAACTGCTCTGATTCTTCCATCGGCTGATGAGCCACTTCTGCTCGTATTGATTAAAGGCCAACCTGAAATTCCGTAAGAACTTCTATAAGCTGTTTGATAATATTCTCCCATCTTAGGATAGTATTCCGGATAAACATTGCCATTGTCATTGACATAAACCATTGGTAAGTTTTCTTCTCTGGCAGTTGCTTCATACCAGATTTCAATCGTTTCGCCTACTTCTAAGCGTGCGTTACCTTCAAAAGAGAATTCATAAACAGTGTAATTTATCTCTGTTGAATTATCCTTATTAGGAATAATATCATCAAAGTTCTTACCATGAAGATTGCCTCCCTCTCCTTCTTTTACAGAAGATTTTGGCACCACCATATCTCCGCCATAGTCAGATGCTGTAACAGTGGTCAACACTTTTGTTTGAATTTTAGGAGCATCGGTTTTAACAGTTCCATCAGCATTCAGCCAACGAACTTGCAAATGATCCATATCGGCACTGACATATTCAGGAACCTTATCATAGAATACTGGGTCTAATAATACTCCCTGATTTCCTGTTGCTGCTTCGGCTTCACTTAATTTATTGTTGATGACGGATACTTTATACCACATCGTATCGTTAGGACGATATCCATTCTTTTGTACAGCTGCCGGATCATAATTGGCTTCTGCTTTTTCCTGACTATCGAAGATCTGTGTCTGATAAGTAAGGACCGGACGTTCACGAGCGATAGAAACCTGTGCCTCACCTTCTCCATAATAATTAATCAGATTATCTACACTAATCGGCGTTTTTATGCCGTCAATTGTATTATCGACAGTTTCTTTATGCTGGTGTATTGGGGTTACTTTTCCCTCCGTTACCATCGTATAACGATCTTTAATTGGCGTCGAATCCGTTTCACGAATATCATTGTAGCGTCCCAATCCTTCAAAAATGAATGGATTTGTTTGGGTAGCAAAGACAATCTCATTGCCGTCGGTTCCAAATGCAGGAACATCGTAATAGGTCCAACGAATCTTTTTTGCTTCTGTAGTGAGATAAGTTGTACTTAATACTGCGGTTCTTGAAACAGATGGTTCATTTACTAAAGATTCATCTACCCATTCGTCCACGCCATTGACGTCAAATAAATATTCTATCTTGATCGGCTGAGCAGAGGTCATGTTTTCAGGATATTCAAAGGTAGGTTTTTTGGTCAGATCAAACCCTTTGAAATAACGATCTACTCCTGCTGATGTCGTTTCTTTTGATAAGAAAGACACTTCAAAGATCATTTCTGCTACATCATGATGCAGATCATTTACCGCATCCACTTTAGTGTGAGTAACAGAGTCCTTACCGGTAACTTTCAAGGTCATTTCTTGACCGTCATATTGTGTTGTCTTATCTGTAAATGAATAATCGAAAAATAAATCATTGGAATCCTTAAATGTCACATTACTTGTAATGATAGAAGTATAGTCATTTCCTTTATAAGGAGTTCCGTTTTTTCCATAGAAGTCGGTTTTCTTACGGTAATAAACAACGTCATTATCACTTGAATAAGCACTGTCTCCATAGTAAGCAGTCGTATTTCCATTACCACTGATCGAATACTGACTATACGTATGTTTAGGCTGACAAACAGCTTCATACTTCGCAGTTACTGTTTTTCCTTCAAATGCCGGATTGCCGTCATTATCTTTTAATTCATCGTTCATTTGAGTATAAACAATGATTTCAATCATTTCTCCCGCTTGAATTTGATTTTCCAGTTCACTCTTAGTCGTATCTCCAATTGAGAGATTCAATTCTTTATAATTTGTTTCAGCGCCATTATTATCCAGTAAATAATAATGTTCAGCCAGCATTGGAACATCTGTATTTGTTCCTTTCACAAAAGCTGTCATATCATCATCACTGATGTTTGCAGTCCCATTATTTTTAATTTTCCAGCCAACGATACGCTGTCCGTCTGGCGCAGTAAAGCGAAGATCTGCATGCTGTAAAGGAATTGGAGAATCATTACTGGCCTTTAGTGAAAGTGTATAGTCAATATAATCATAAGGAACGATATGCTTTTGATCGACCGGTAATTCCACGATGGTTCCATCTTGATTTTCACTGCGGTCATAAGCAAAACTATTAGATCCATTAATCTTAGTTCCTCTATCGATCGCTACTTCCATTTTTCCAACTAAGTTAGCAATATTGTAATTTTTGGTTCCTGTAGTGCCACTGACATTGCCCTGATAATTTTCCGCATTGAAATCTGCAGCGGTAAATTTAACGGCGGTTGTCGTTGTCGTCGATAATGCCGGATATTGATTTGGGGTCATTCCAAAGGTAGGGCGTGACTCAGCGCTCCATACATTATTAGCTACATCGTCCTCTGTACGATCCACCCAAACACCGTCATAAGTCACTGCGTATCCTTCATTTTTATCTGCACTCAAATATTGAGAAGCTGCCAACAATGTTTCTTCCTTTTCTACATCTGAGTTTACCGCAGACATGGTCAAAACAAAACTGTTGATATGCTCTTTAAGATAAGTCTCGGCTGAATTATCCACCGTATATTGAGGCAGGGAAGCCGCAATCTCACTAATAAACTTATTCACATCAAAGTAATAATCTGTCCCTACCTTAATTAGATATGGGGTAATGTCTTTTGTATTAACATTAGCGTTATCATAATCGAATGTCGTACTGGCATTGCCTGAACTTAACGTATAATTTAATTTGATGGAAGTCACATTAAACCATGTTCCATCGATAAATTCTCCCGGAATATGAATCTTCTTCAGATTATAATGGGTATCTAAATTACTTGTGATTTCGACCGTTTTAATTCTGGAAGCTTTATCTTTAACCGGATCATCCCCATCATTTTGATTCCAAACCTTAATTCCAAATGTTGTCGTATGCGGTGTAATATTCGCCTCAACATTATTTGAAGAATCGCTCACACTCTCATAATCCAGCTGTATCGCTTCACTGTTTCTGCCTTCAATTTTATAACCTGCTTTAAATGGCAGTCTGAATCCCATCAGATACGCCGTATCGGTATTTTGATCATACAATGTATCTGCAGAATCATTTTTTAAAGTAGATTTGATACTGTTAGTGGCATCACTCACCGGATTAATATCTTTAATCAGATAAACATATCCACCTACTTTAATATCTACTTTACTGCTGTCACCATGAAAATCAGCTACCTTTAAGTCTGTATTTCCTAATAATTCTCTCGCATAATCGGCACTGCCCGGAATATTCTTTAAGACGATTTTATAACTATAAAGATAGTCCTCTTGTTCAAAGACAATTTCATTCGCTGCATTAGAAACAGCATCGGCGTCTTTTTCCTTATATTTAAATAGAATCTTATAGTTATTGTCTGCATCCTTAGCCCCTAGATCACTTTGAGTCAAAGTCATAAATGGTGTCTGTTCTACAGTTGTCTTATAGCCTTTCATTCCGTCACTGCTGTCGGGAACCGCTGTTGAACTGCTGTCTTTGATAACTTTCTGTTTTGTTAGTTCAATACGATCAATATATAGATATAATTCTTCTGATATCAAGATGTCTTCGGTTAGGAAACCATAATAGTCATTTGTGTCATCTTTTCTTATCTTTGGCAGTGTATCTTCCAAATAGATTTCATCTGCAAATGACACCTTATTTGCCCAGTCATCAAGATCCTGATATGTCCAGCCATTATTTCCTGATTTATAATCATGGTTTACGGCATCGGATTGACGGTAAAAGCTGACCGCAAAATAATCTTTGCGAGAATATTCAACGTTAATATCCTGATTGGTTGCCGGACTATCATGCACTCCTTTTAAAACGACATTCTTATCATTTCGTACATTCACCCATGCAGTTGATTTTAAGTGACGGGCATCATATTCAGCCGTTGTACGCTCATTCCAGTAATAGCCTGTTTTATATTGATAAGTATTCTTATATGACCAGTTAGAGCGAGCATTTTGATCGCCTGAATCGACTCTTGCTTTACTGCGTCTGCTTCCAACATTTAATTGCGTTGTTGCCGTAGCTTCTGCTTTTCCGGTTTCATAAAATCTTCCGGTCACTTCAAACATGTATTTAGTTTTTTGATCATTAGGATTATACCAAGATCCAAATTAAACTCAATGGAAGTTACCGGGTTTACCGCTTCATAATCCACAGGTGATTTATAATAGTCCGTATTACTGCTTGCAGCTGCCACCGTTTCATACAAATCGGCATTTTCATCTGCGAGATTGATTCGGAAATAATGATTTCCATTCATATCTTCTTCAATCCCATTGCCCACCTTGCTGATCCATTCGTTTCTTTCTAACTTCCTAATCGTTCCATCGCTTCGTGTAATGGTAATCGTATTAAGGTAATCTACGGCACGAGGATCAACTTTGATATAATACGTATCAAATTTGTCAGAAGGCAGATTCATCGTCATATCAAGATTTGCCGCTGTATTGAAAGACTGGGTATAGATGTAATTCATACTCTGATGTTCTTGGCTGACATACCCTAAATATCCAGAAAGCGGATTAGAGTCAATCGGATAACTGGTTCCGACATTTAAATACTGTCTGAAATCTAACATGTAAGAACCGATTGCCTTATAACCGATATCCAATTCACTGTCATCCTTGAAACTATTTCCGTTACCAGCACTCCCTGTATAACCACCGTTAGTATCACGATAGCCTCGGCGCACATCTTCTACTTGAGTAGAGGTTTGATCAAAACGATCCGTATCCTGCGTTTGTTCGGTATCTTTAAATCCTGCCGTTAAAATCGTATCAAAATACATCTTACTTACAGTCGATATTGAACTGTCATTCGCACTTATCTTATAAGCATCGTTTCGGATTCCATCTAAATAATTTTCAGTAAGTGCCGTTACTGTATTCTGCACTCCAAAATCTGAATCCGAATAACCATAGAAATCAATCCATGCTTCATCTGTACTATCATCTTTTAATTTGACTTTTTCACCATGAACAATGACTTTACCTAAATAAGGGATGTTGAAGCTTTCTAAATCGGCTTGGTTGATTTCTAAATCCCCATCCGCATTGAAAGATAATGTTTTGTGATCTGATGAAATAAAAGCATCAGCTGTTTGATCATAGATAAATTCAACACCATGATTTAAATCGTCCTGATCAAATAGAGTAATGGAGTCGACACTCGCATACTGATCAAAGAATTCCTTATTAAATACTGCTTGGGTTGTATGGAACCCGGTATGTGCTTCATCTCCGTTTTTATCGTTGATAGGTAAAGTAACTATCAAATCAACATCATCGATAACAGAAACTTCCTTATTTTCAATAGATACTCGATACTTGAAATTGCGGTCATACGGAATCCCCAAACGAGTTAGGTTTCCATCACTATTTGCACTTGCATTCGATGATGTTTCCGGAGTATTCTCGTAATAATAAATATTCGTATGCACCATTAGAGCTGGTCTTTTTACTGTCAGCCCTGCGGTCACTGATTTGATTTGATCAGACATGGTTGGGTTTTGCGGTTCAAAAGTTAAAACCGCATCTAAATTATCAAACCAGTCTGTTGTTCCATCAATCTCGATCATCAGTTTATCCGGATTAGATTTATCTGCCTGACCATAGAAATCAGAGAAAATTACATTAATCTGCAGGATTCTTTCCAAACCAGCTAGTTTATCCTGTCCGATAAATAAACGTCCGTCAGCCAAAACCGTAATATCTGCTAGTTCTATTGATACAGAGGGTGTGTCATGAGCAGGATCTTGATTCCAATCAAAGAATTCCACACGTTCGATCGCACCAATCTGATCATAATTGCTTGAAAAGTAAACATCACTGACATCGAAGCCATGGACTAACTGCGGACAAGCTCCACCGCTTCTGAAAATACTATCAAAGAATGATGTCGAACAAATATTTTTATCTCCCACACTTGATGACAGGTCAATAGAAATATGTGTTTCTCCTGCCGGTGAATTTGAAGCATTACTGACTTCGAAAATATATCCGGTGTCAGCTTCTTTATTAGGTACACTTAATCGTGCCGGATTTCCTGTTATGTGCGTATTGACAGAAGAGTAATTGCCCGCAGCATCATGACTTTTTCCAGTCAATTGTGGGTTGATTGCTTCAATTCTCAGTGTTCCGTTATCGGTTGCCTTACTATCCGCAGCAGAATTGTTGTATTTAGTTTCAAAAGACCCTGTTACGGTTAAATCTCCCACTAAGTTCGGTTTCCCATTAATCATAATATAGATATCATCTGTGATACTGACATTGTGATCAAATTTATTAAAAGTGACCTGTACCTTATTCACATTCGACAAAGAAGACCATTGTGATTTACTGATAACAATTTTACCGTCACTGTCTGTGACTAATTTATTGCTTGGGATCGTAATCGTTCTGCCAGATATATCTGTAATCAGAACGTGATCGACTTCACTTACTGCAATTAACCCCTTTGAAAGGACAATCGAATCTGCCACTAATCCATAATATTTCCCATTAACCGTCTTTAATAGATTTCCTGATTCAAATACCGCCGGAATAATAGAAGAAATACTGCTGTTTCCTAAACGATAACGGAAGCCGGAATTCGCTTCATTAACTGCCACTCCTAATGGATCTCCATAAAGATAGGTATCATTTGAAGCGTTGTAGTGGTATCCATCTGTATCTATTACCGGTATCCCCGGTTCTGTATTGACGATTGCTTCATCTTGCTCCACTTCTTTTGGTGTCACCAGATACCCTTCTTCAGCCGTTGTCGTGGCAGTAGAATATATCCACATTTCATAACTGGTATCGATGGTGTTCTTGTATTCTTGTAGAATTGAGGCAACGCCATTGACTACGATTCTACCATTGAATTGAGCATTTGTACGAATACGTTCCGCTAAGTTGAATCGCATATGTCCTGTAAACGTTGAACCAACATGCGTATTTAAATAATTTTGGATTTTACCTTTCATATCCAGTGTCCAAACCTTAGATGCACTTGTATCCTGTGAAGCTGTGACAGTGCCTAAATTCACGTAACTGGCATTACCGGATGCATCGGTAAATTCAAATTCTAATAAACGATCTGTTTTGAACCATTCCGATAAATCAGGAATATAGCTTACATCCAATGAATCAAAATCTAATTCGATCGAGATCTTCTGTAGATCAAAATTTTCTGGCAGTGTATCCACTACAACTGGATTGAACGCCGGAATATTTCCCGTATTATCAAACCCAGACAAGTAGTAATTTACCGAATCTCCAATCGCTATGCTGCGTTGATCCACCTTATTATTGTTCTCATCTAATAAATACTTTTCGTGACTCATTCCTGCTTCTGGTGCAACAAAGTAATTATTATAATTCGCTGTCTTTGACCATGAAAGTCCCTGTCCAAAATAAATGGTTGGATAGGTTTCTGTTTTAAAGCGATAGTTTAAAACCTCCGGGAAATTATTAGCGAATGGAATCGCTACGTAGTAAACACGTTCCTCACTCATATCAATTCGCTTATCTTTAACCGGAATGTTAATAATCCTATTGTTCGTATAATGATAAATCATGGAATTTTCATCGACATTTGCATATGTACTCAAATCCCACTTCTTTAATTCTTCGTCTGTTTTACCAGTCACATCATAAATCAAAACCCCGCCTTGATTAGGCACCCCAACGTAACTTCGGTCTGTGATTTCCAACTCATCATTTTTAATCGGATCTCCATTCTCGTTATAGATCCATGCCATGATGTCTTGATCCAACACCCCATAGTTTTGTTGACTGTAAGAAGGAACCGTAAAGTTTAAATCGAATGAATCAAAGAAACTATCTTCATCATTAGATGTATTCTTCATTGTCACTTTATAGGTCATATAATTATATTTATCCCACATGACTGGTTCTCCGACCTGCTCTACAGCAGATTCCCAAGTCAGATTGGAATTAATCAGTGTATATGAACTATTTTCACTTTTACCCGGAGCAACTACATAATTAATATCACAGCTAACCGAATCCTCAGTGACATACTTCTTATATCCCCCTCCGGCCTCCACGGAAACGGCTGCATTTTCCGGTACTGAACCATAAAAACTCAGTGCCACACGCACTTTCTGCGGAGATCTGGCATCAACTTTTGCTCCACTGGTGATTTGCATTGAACCCTTGTAATATTTTGTAGTATCTGTAGCGTCAAAATCCCCGCCATCAACGACACGTGCCTGAATCCCCATCAGCTTGTCTCCCCGCTGATTAATAGGTACATCTTCAATATTAGTACTATAAAGAATCTCATTTGCCTCTCCATAGTATAAATAAGGTAAGTTCATCTGTAGGCTTAGTCCTAATGCCTCTCCCTTATCAAATTCTGCATCCATGACAATATCAACGACCAGTTCTTCTTTTTTACCGATCAATGAAGTCATGGACTGACTGGTTTCTACCCCTCCGGATACCTTTTTCAAGGATACTTTTACCCCAGGTCGTCCAATCGTATCACAGGTTGCACTTGTTCTTGCTTCATTTTCAGCGTAGACTTTAAATCCATTCCAATCCATCATTGAAAACAACATAGCAAAAACCAGAACAAACTGCATACACATCTTCAACAATTTACCTATTCGCTTTTTAGTCCCCATAATTCCTTCATCCTTTCTCTTTCTAACCATATATATTTGAAAATGAAAAAAGTTGATTTAAATTTTAGAATTTAATCAATACTCATTTTTAATATCAAATTCCTATTTTTTAAAGATTCCTTATAACCAAATCCTTAATTTTATGGCACAAATTTAAAAATAATTAAACAAAATCTCACATAATTAGACGATAAAATGTAACAAATATAATTCTTGCTGTATGTAAAAATGTTTGAAAACATTCAATTTCTTACAATATTCGCCAAATTCATAAAATTATCTCATATAAATATATGAAATGTTATACTTATATGTTATTTATTTCACATAACAGTCATCACTAATATAAATCTAATATTAAAAATAAATATTATAATATTTGTCTTTTAAACAAATTTACACATCTATTAATTTAAATAGCTACTCTGAAATGAAAAGTCGAACATTGAATAGAATAAGTCAAATTGTATACGTTGTGAATACGTTGCTCCTCTGTTTTCCAACCTAATTTAATCACATTATAAAAGTAAAGTCAAACGTTTATTTTTGGTAAAAAATATACTAAATTAGTAGGGTTTAATAAAATAAACACTTATATTTTTTATTAAATATATATGGTCATAATGTATACGTTATGACCGCCTAAGATAACGTTTAAATTAAAAAGCAGCCACTTTACTTTTATAAGTAAAATGACTGCTTTTATGTTTTGTACTAATCCTTAATTTGAATATTTCAATACTAGCCCGGCAATCCGACAAAACAAAATCGTATGAAGTCAACAATGCCATGAGCTAGCATCGCCGAAGAAAGATCCTGCTTCTTTTGAAGCAAAGCAAATGGTAATCCATATAAAACAGTATAAATCAATGTATTCATCATACCGCCTATTACCCCCATTTGAATAAACAGGCTTGGTGTATGAATGAGGACATGGGGCATCACCATCATAAAAAGACATATCAGATGCTGCCCGTTTGTTTCAAGCTTACCTTTAAAACAGTGCAGGCATAGGGCATAAAATAGTGTTCTCATAACTAATTCTTCCATAATAGCGGGGCTGAAAGAACCTAGCAAATTATAAATACTAAAGTTAAATGTCACAGGCTGACCAGCAAGAATTAAATTGACAGTACCCAATAAAACACCAATACTCAATCCTATAAAAACAGTGATCAGTAGTTGATATTTCCCATTTTTGATAAAAGGCAGTGCTAGTTTGTGATAACGATCAAAGGTACTGAATACAGCTAATATACCAATGAACGTTATGATTGGATTCAACAGCATCGAGCGAGGATTGGTCATAACATTTGGCAGATAGGACAAAGCCACCAATATGCTTAACCCGAATGTGATCATCACTTTATTCAGATCAGGAAGTTTGTATTTTGATAATAAACAGATGGATATTATGACACAAAATCCATCTAAGATCAGCCACATGCGTTGAGTTGCCATCGCTCCTGCAATATACAAATTGCCAATAAACAACAGTATAAATATAAGAAAAATTGTCATAATTTTTTTTATTCCACTCATGCCTGTTCCCCCTTTTTATTTTGAATCGAATGTTCAGAAATAGAATCCCGACATAATAAATAGATCACCAATCCTACAACGCTTATAGAGATGATTACAAAAAACCATGGGCGAATACCTCTGTTTATGCAATCCTTATATACATAGCGCATGACTAAACTGATGATAAACAAAGCTAGGACAAACATAATACCTCCGGAAACCGTAGCGATCCATAATGTGACAGACCGATCAAACTCAACGATCTTTAAATAGACTGCCGGTATAAATGTCATTAAAAATAAACTAATCAAAGTAACTACTATTTTTAAATTCATTTTATTATGCATTAAATCAAGCAGTATTGCCTGTGAATCATAAACAATGCCAATATTGGTATTTAAATCTAAGAATTGTTCTAAATCTATGTCAAAATAAGCAGCTAAGCACTTTAAATTTTCTGTGCTAGGCTTTGATTGTCCCTGTTCCCATTTTGAAACAGCTTGTCTGCTGACTCCCAGTTCACTGGCTAAGATTTCCTGTGAGACACCTTTAAGTCTTCTTAGTTCCCCTATCTTTTCCCCGATTGTCATCTTATCCCCTCCTTACTTTCTATAAGGTATCAAAATATTATGGTTTTTACTACCAACTATTGCGCAACCGTATTGCTTTTTTCACTCAACTTTATGATTTATGCAGTTTAAGAGCTGAATTATGCCTTTAAAAGACAGATTCAGCTCAAATTAGAATTTATAAGGTTCTGCTACTTTCATACTGATAATTTCACCGCATTTCGCACAGAATGTCACATGCACCTCCGAGCGTTTTAAATTTACAATCGAATTCATTTCAACGATATATGCCGGTGGATTGAGTCTTCCTGTTTTGATGACATCATGTCCGCATACCGGACAACTTATTTTTTTATCTTCCATTTTAACGTCTCCTTTCCATTTATGATAAAACATCTGCTTCCTCTTATCTTTATCATAAACGAAATGAAACAATAAAAAAAGATATAGCCGTCACTATATCTATCCTAATGAAATAAATTTTTCCAGCCAGCTGCCTGCATAAATCAATGTCAGACTATACATGGCAATAGAAGCCGGTTTTCCTAATAATATAATAGCGGAGAATCTTTTTAGGGACATCTTGGTTAAACCAGCTAGCATGCATAAAAAATCATCCGGAGCAACAGGGAAGAAAATTGCCAAAGCAAAAAACTTATCAAATTTCTTTCCTTTATCCAGCCAGTTTGAATATTTATCATACGTACTTTCACTGACAAAAGACTTTACTAAAGTTGTTCCATACTTTCTTGCCAAATAGAAGTTGATGAATGAACCGATCACGATTCCCACATAATTATAAAGCAGCCCTGCCCAAGGACCGAATAAAACAACACCGGCAGCACAGCTGACTCCACCGGGAATAATTGGTATAACGACCTGAATAATCTGAATCAAAACAAAGATTAATGGTCCCCAGATTCCACCTTCGGCAATAAATTGTTTTAGACTATCCATATCACTAAACAGATTATTTTCTAAGCCATAATATAAGAACAATCCCATTGATATAATGACGATCGCTGTAATGAAGTGTGTCCATCTTTTTATGTTTTTATTTTCCATAACCATCTCTCCTGTTTCTTTACATCTATATTATAGCTTTTTAAGCCCGGCATATTTCTTACACTTTTGTTAGATTTGTGCTATAGATAGTATATACAAAAGATATTAAAAATTACTTAAGAAGAAGAGAAGATTTTCCAACAAAAAAATGAGGTTTTACCCTCATTTTGCTTCAAACATCACAAGATCTGTGATATTTTCATATTTTAGATACTCTTTCATACCATAAACAACATTGCTTAATACATATTCTCCATAATTGACATATATTTCAATGACCTGCGTATCGACATATATATCTAAATGACAGCCGTCTTGAAGTGTTGGTGTGGAAAATTTTGTGCCGGCTTTCGTATCATGATTGAATAATTTTGCTCCACAGACAAAAACATCCTCACGATCGGTATGCACTTTCTGATCCTCGATCCAGATTTTATAGCCCCCAATATCTAAACGGCTTCCTTCTTTAATGTCAACGCTGATCTTCATAGCGTTCGTTAATGTAAACTGGCTGACAGACTGACTGAACTGTTTTTCTATTTCCGGATGTACACTAAAATAAATACGGTTATTTTTGATGGTCACCACTCTTGGAAAAGTATATACACCATTCCACTCTAAGTCTTCACTTGGACATGGCATACGCAGCCAGCTAATTACTACACGCCGATAATCTTTATCCAACGTGGTTTGAGGGGCATATACATCTAAACCATAGTCTAAGAAGTACATATCACTGTTCATCGCAATCTCACATGTATCATGTTTAAAATCCACTAAACTGATCATCGCATGGCTAGGATAATTAGTTCCGTCTTTTATTGTATTTTCCGGTGACATAATCAGTACATACTGATCCTCTATTTTAAATAGATCCGGGCATTCCCACATGTTACTGTCAAAGTCCGTGTTTATCAAACGGTTTTGGTAATCCCAGCAAACACCGTCATGACTCGTATAAACTAAAATTTCTCCACGCATTTCATGAACGCTTTTATCATCATACTGACTTCCCAATACCATATAATAAGTATCTTCTTCTTTCCACACTTTTGGATCTCTTGTGTTATTTGGATGCCCGATTTGATCTTCTTCAAAGACCGGAATAATCATTTGTTTTTTATCATTATCAAAATGAATGCCGTCATCACTGATCAGCAGTGCCTGACTGGCGATAATTTTATTCCCTGTCACATGAATATTATCAGGATTCAGCTGATCGTAAGCGATCGCTGTATAATAAAGATACATTTTCCCATCGATCTCGATAGCGGATCCGGAAAAACAGCCATTACGGTCAAAATCTTTGCTTGGGTAAAGAGCGATGCCTTTATCTTCCCAATGAACTAAGTCTTTGGATACTTTATGTCCCCAATGCATCGTACCCCATTTTGTATCATAGGGAAAATGCTGGTAAAAAAGGTGATATTCACCTTTGTAATAGATGAATCCATTAGGATCATTCATCCAGTTTTTAGTTGGTGTAAAGTGTAATTTAGGTCTCGTCATATCTTCCATCCTTCCCTTGCTGTCATTATTATAAAAGTCTCCTCCACATGTGTCAAACCAAAAAGAAAGCCTGCGCTTTCTAATCAACGATCCATTTAAACCATGTCATATTCATAAAACTGTACATTAGAAAACGCGGCATTAGATAACGGTCATCACTACGGGTTGCTCTTCTGTTTTGGGCATAACCATATCCCATAATCGTGCCATTTTCAACTAAGACTTCTCTTGATGTTTTAGATGGGCGTCCAAATGGATAAGCAAAATAACGATCATCGACAATCCCTTTATTAGCTGCAAAGTCTTCTTTAATTTCTTCTGTTGTCAGTGTCTCGATTTTCTTTTCAAACATCCCTGTACTGACATGCAGATTATAAGAATGCGAATAGTATTCTACATTTTGAGTATTCACTAACTGGTCCTGTTTTAAATATTCATAGAAGTCCGGTTCATCCTGACACAGCACCCCGATGACAAAACAGGTCGCTTTTAAATTATATTTTTCCAGAATTGGCTTGACCATCGTATTAAATGTTTCAAAGCCATCATCAAAGGTAATTACTACACTTTTTAAAGGTATTTCCATTCTTCCTTCATACCACTCTGTCACTTCACCTAAACTCAACGTAGTGAACTGATTATCCGCTAAATACTTCATCTGCTTTTCAAAGTCCGAAACAGCCATTGTATAAATATCACCGCGATGATACTTGGCTTTATCCTCATCCGATACGACATTATGATAACCAAGAATAGGGATTCCTGATTTATACTTAAAATACTTATAGCCTTCAAACCCCACCACCGCAATTAAACAAATTACAAGCAGGACACATATTCCCTTTATTACTTTTTTCATTCTTTTCATTCCTTTTTACCTAACCTATACGCCTTTATTTATTAAATTCTCTTATGCGTTCATAATAGGCTAACTTCTTTTCCACATTACTTTCATAATCTAATTCAAAGAAACATGTGTATAAACAATCTAATATGTACAGTAAAGACAGTCGTGTAGAAAAAGAAGAAATCTTATTGTAATGATTTTCATATGAACTCATAAACAGCTGATAATCGACATAGCTCATCAGCGGATTTTCATGTGTTGACGAAATCAAAACAATAGGCGTTTTCACTGCCTTTAAGGTCTGTACGAAATAATTCATTAATAAACCTCTTCCGCCAAAGGAAATAATAAAAGCCAGATGCGTGTCATCGCTGCTTGAAGCTGTTAATCTTTGCATATATTCTTCACTGGGAACATTGACCTGAATACCGATTTCCTGCATTTGAAACTTAAAGTTTTCTGCAAAATAGAGATTTCCGGCTGAGGTATAAATATCTATCGTCTTGGCTTTTTTCATCTGATTGACCACTAAGCGAAGCTGTTCAAGATCCAATAAGTTCTGCGAAGAAATCAAAGTCTGTTCATAAACTTCTTTTAATTTATGAGTAATCTGATACTGTGACTGATGCTGCTTAATCGGATAATCATAATCAAAATCTTCTTCCTCTTTCAAATAGTTATCAATCGAGGCAGAAACCAGCACTTTTAATTCTGATAAACCGGATACCCCCACCTTTTGACATAAACGGTAAATAGAAGAAGTCGATACGTAGCACTGCTGACTGATCTGGGCTGCGCTTAAACGAATAAAATCTTCGGTATGATCTTTAATATAATCGACGATTGCTTTTTCATTATCGGTTAAGTCGGTAATATGTTTTAATTTACTAAAAATGTTCATGAGTATTCACCCCATGAACATTATAATCGATTATGAATTTAATCACAAACTAATTTATTTCCGGCATATGTTTATAAAGATAATCTGCGATACCATCTTCTTCATTAGAAAGTGTAATCGCATCTGCAATATCTTTCAAATCTTGAACGGCATTTTCCATTGCCACTCCGACACCGGCATATTTCACCATAGAAGCATCATTATGCCCATCACCGAAAGCGACCATTTCTTCACGCTTATATCCTTTTGGAATTAAAACGGTATCTAAAGCTTTTGCTTTGTCAATTCCCTGTGCAGTAAATTCGAAATAGACAGGTGCAGTGAACATACAACTTAATTTACCTTCAAATGGTGCCATCATTTCTTTATAGTGAGCCTGAAGATAGTCCGGTTCACCCGCTGTCAATATCTTGTTTAATGGATAATCAGCAAAAGCGGCCAAATCATCCTTTTCGCATAATTTAAATTTTCCACCACGTGATTCATACTGAATAATATTAGTTGGATTACCGTTGTTTTCCAGCATTCCGGCAAATACATCATTAACGTACATGTAATCTCCTTTATCAATCATTGGCATGACATCAAATTTTTTCATATGTTCTAAGACTGCTTGTCCTTCTTCAACAGTCATTGCCTGATTAAATAGGACTTCATCCGTTTCACAGTCAATTACTTTTGATCCGTTGAAAGCAACTAATAACCCATGATGTTTGTCCATTTCTAATTCGGCAGCTAAGTCACGCAGTCCTGAAGTTGGTCTCCCTGAAGCCAAGATTAGGATAGCACCTGCTTTTTGTGCTTTCATTAACGCTTCTTTTGTTTTAGGAGTTACGACCTTTTGGCTATTTGTCAAAGTTCCGTCAACATCCATAATAATTACTTTGATACTCATATAGTTCCTCCTCTTTTTTTAATATCATATCAAGGATCACTATTTAATCAAGTCATGTTTAAAAATTGAAAAAAATATGTCATAACTTTCTAAGATCAAAGCGTAAAATTGAAATAAATATGTAAAAAAATGTTAAGCATCCTCACGAAACAAATAGATAACACGTATATAAGGATAAAGAATATTATCTTTTTCTAAGATATTATCAAAAATCAAATAGATAAAATGAGTATTTACTGGCTGAATAAAACGCAGCCGTCCACAAAAAAACTCTTTATTTCCATAAAGCTCATTCTTAACTTCGGCAAAGGAATACTGCTGATCTTTATATTTTAATATGCGCCAACGAAGCTCTGCCGGGCACTGCATAATTTGATCAATCACATTTTGATAAAGTCTCTTTTTATCACTGTCACAATAAGTCGGACGTTCAGGTTTACAATGCATAATTTCATGGACATCATAGCTTCTTAAGGTTCCTTGTCCGCACCAGATTAATTTCATTTATATCACCCTTTAATGGTAGTATGGTCATCCAAATAAAATTAAATCTTTTAAATTAGTATATTGACAAACTATTTATGCAATGATAAAATATGTTAGAATTCTAACATTTAGGAGGCTATAAAGATGGTGCAAATCGGTAAGGAAGTCGGTAATTTATCCAATCACATTAAACGTACGGTAGATGCGAAAATCACAGCAATCACCAGTGACATTACAGGATTTCAGTCAAGAATTCTGCATTTCATTGCTTTTTGCGGTCATGATGTCTATCAGCGTGATATAGAGGAGGAATTTGAGATACGGCGTTCCTCAGTAACAAGCGTCTTACAGACGATGGAAAGAAACGGGCTCATCGAAAGAGTCAGTGTTGAACAGGATGCCCGACTAAAGAAGATCATCCTGACGACCAAGGCTAAAGATTTAATACGCCGCATCGGTGAAGTCATCGATGAGTTTGAAGCTTCATTAATGGAAGATCTATCTATTGAAGAAATAACTGTCTTTATGCAAGTGATCAATAAAATGATGACGAAGCTGAATGATTAGAATGATATTTAATAAGGGGGTATATGATGTATAGAAAATTAATGGCTTATATAAAAGAATATAAGTTAGCTTCCCTGCTTGCTCCTATATTTGTTTCATTAGAAGTAGTCATGGAGGTCCTAATCCCAATGATGATGGCACAGATTATCGATGTCGGATTAGCCAATAACAATATTCCATATGTATATAAAATTGGAATCATAATGATGGGAATGGCGCTTGTTTCATTATTATTTGGTGCTTTATCAGGGCGCTATGCGGCTGTTGCTTCAGCAGGAGTAGCCAAAAATTTAAGACAGGCAATTTATCATAAGATACAAGATTTTTCCTTTGCCAACATTGATAAATTTTCCACTTCAAGCTTGGTTACACGTTTAACCACCGATGTGACAAACGTGCAAAATGCTTATCAAGTGATCATCCGTATGCTGGTACGTGCACCGATCATGCTGGTCTTTGCCTTGTTTATGTCTTTTCAATTAAATGCACGTTTATCTGTTATCTTTTTATTTGTCATTCCATTTTTAGGAATTGCTTTATATTTCATTATGACACGTGCGCATCCTAACTTTGTTAAGATGTTTAAAAAATATGACCTTGTAAATCTGGTAGTACAGGAAAACCTGACTAGTATCCGTACTGTAAAGGCATATGTCAGAGAAGATTATGAAAATAAAAAGTTTAAAAACGCAACCGGAGAATTACAGCAGTATTCTATCAACGCTGAAAAGATTTTGGCGTTTAACTCACCAATCATGCAGCTATCCATGTATTTTACAATTATTATGATCTCTTGGTTTGGCGCACAATTTATTATTGGCGGTTCTATGGAAACCGGTCAGTTAATGTCACTGTTTACCTATGTTACACAAATCTTATCAAGTCTGATGATGATCTCAATGTCTTTTGTGATGGTAACAATGGCTAAATCTTCGGCAGAAAGAATCGTCGAGGTATTGGATGAAGAAAGTGATTTGACAAACGCTGCGTCTCCATTAACTCAGATCAATGACGGATCGATTGAATTTAAAAACGTAGATTTCAGCTACAGCAAGGATCCAAACAATTTAGCTTTAAGTCAGATTAATATTAAGATTGAATCCGGTCAGACAGTTGGTATTCTAGGAGGAACCGGTAGTGCCAAGACTTCTTTGGTGCAAATGATTCCAAGACTATATGATGCCACAAACGGTCAGGTTTTAGTCGGTGGTCAGGATGTTCGTGACATCGACATTGAAACATTAAGAGACAATGTTGCGATGGTACTGCAAAAGAATGTGTTATTCTCCGGTACAATCAAAGAGAACCTGCGATGGGGAGATGCAAATGCGAGTGATGCGGATATTATTCATGCCTGTCAATTGGCACAAGCAGATGAATTTATTCAATCTTTCCCAGATAAGTATGATACAATACTGGATCAAGGCGGAACCAACGTTTCCGGCGGACAAAAACAGCGTTTATGTATAGCTAGGGCGTTGCTTAAAAAGCCTAAGATTTTAATCTTAGATGATTCAACCAGTGCCGTAGATACTAAAACAGATGCATTAATCCGTAAAGCCTTTAAAGAGGAAATTCCGAATACCACAAAAATTATTATTGCTCAGCGTGTATCTTCAGTTGAAGATGCTGATATGATCATCGTTTTAGATGATGGAAAAATAAATGGTATCGGAACACATGAAGAACTGCTAAAAACAAATGCAATCTATCAAGAAGTATATGAATCACAAACGAAAGGGGATGATCAGGAATGAGAATGAAACCGATTGCCGGACCTAAACCAAAACGTGGAGATACAATTAAATCACTGAAAAGAATTTCTGGTTATCTCTTTAAATATTATAAAATTCATTTTGTAACCGTTGTCATCTGTATCATTGTCAGTGCTTTTGCCAATGTTCGCGGAACTCTATTCTTACAGACATTGATTGATGACTACATTGTTCCGTTTATTGGTCAATCGAACCCGGATATGAGCGGATTAATGAGTGCTTTGATATCGCTTGCCGCTATCTATTTAATTGGCGTTGCAACGACCTATATATACAACCGTATCATGATTAATGTTGCAAACGGAACGTTAAAGCATATTCGTGATGATATGTTTACACATCTGCAAAGTCTGCCGATCCGCTATTTCGATCAGCACACGCATGGTGAATTGATGAGCCGTTTTACCAATGATACCGACACACTGCGTCAGCTGCTCAGCCAAACAATCCCACAGATTCTAAACTCTGCCATTACAATCGTCAGTGTAGCAATTTCAATGATCGTATTAAGCTGGCAGTTAACGATTATTACTGTATTAATGGTGATGATTATGATTGTCACAAGCCGTAAAGTGGGAGCTCAAAGTTCTCGTTTCTTTACTAAACAGCAAAATGATTTGGGAAATTTAAATGGGTATATTGAAGAAATGATGGATGGGCAGAAAGTCGTTAAAGTATTCTGTCATGAAGATGTTTCCAAACAGGAGTTTGACACGTTAAATGCACAATTATGTGCTTCTGCTACCAGTGCCAACAGTTTCGCTAACTTCATGGGACCTATTTCAGCTAACTTAGGTCACTTGACTTACAGTGTTACCGCTATTGCCGGAACTATCTTTGCGATCAACGGCATCGGCAGTTTATCTATCGGTAAGATTGCTTCTTTCTTACAATTAACACGCAGCTTTAATATGCCGATTTCTCAGATTACTCAGCAGTTTAACTCTATTGTCATGGCATTAGCCGGTGCTAAACGTATCTTTGATTTATTGGATCAAGAACCTGAAACCGATGAAGGCTATGTTACATTAGTGAACGCTGAAATTGATGAGACAGGGAATATTACCGAGTCACAAAAAAGAACCGGTCAGTGGGCATGGAAGCATCCGCACAGCGACGGCAGCATCACTTATACCAAATTAACCGGAGATGTTCGATTCTTTGATGTTGATTTTGGTTATGTCGATGATAAAATCGTTTTGCATGATGTCAGTCTATTCGCTAAACCGGGGCAAAAATTAGCGTTCGTTGGTGCTACCGGTGCAGGTAAAACAACGATTACCAATCTTATTAATCGTTTCTATGATATCCAAGATGGAAAGATTCGTTATGATGATATCAATATTAATAAGATTAAAAAAGATGATCTTCGCCGTTCATTGGGAATGGTATTGCAGGATACTCATCTTTTCACCGGGACAATCAAAGACAATATTCGTTATGGTAAATTAGATGCTACTGATGAAGAAATCTATGAAGCTGCTCGCATCGCCAATGCCGATACCTTTATCAAACATTTGCCTAATGGCTACGATACGTATTTGACAAGTGACGGAGCCGGTCTTTCTCAGGGACAGCGTCAGTTATTATCTATTGCCAGAGCCGCTGTGGCAAACCCACCTGTATTAATCCTTGATGAAGCTACTTCAAGTATTGATACGCGTACCGAATCATTAATTCAAACAGCAATGGATCAATTAATGCATGGACGTACTGTCTTTGTCATTGCTCACCGATTATCTACCGTTAAAAATTCTGATGCCATCATGGTGCTTGAACAAGGACGTATTATTGAACGTGGAAACCATCAAGAATTAATTGAACAAAAAGGGCGTTATTACCAGTTATATACCGGAGCCTTTGAACTTGAATAAATAAAGCCGTATCTATCAGGATACGACTTTTTTCTTGAACTCAAAACTATATTGAGATATAAAATACCGACCTCCAATCGGTAGATTTTTTAGGTCTATCTTTGGGGAATCGGTAAAATAGCTAATCTTCAAATAAGCATGCACCATTTGTTTCAATGACTTTTTTATACCAATAGAAAGAATCTTTGCGATAACGATCATAGGTTCCTTTTCCATAATCATCAGCATCAACATAGATAAAGCCATAACGCTTAGACATTTGTTTCGTTGATTCGGATACTAAATCAATACACCCCCATGATGTATACCCTAAGCATTCTACCCCATCAATTTCAATCGCATTCAACATTTCTTTAAAGTGTGCATCAAAATAATTGATACGATATGGATCATGCACCTTGCCATCTGCTTCCAAAACATCCTTAGCCCCTAATCCGTTTTCAACGATAAATAAAGGTTTACGATAGCGATCATAGAGATCGACCATTGAAACTCTTAAACCAATCGGATCGATTTGCCATCCCCAGTCTGAACTTGGGATGTGTGGATTTTTAATTGCGAAAATTGTATTTCCGGCTGTTTTTTCAATTCCTTCATCTTCTTTAGCGGCTACACATGATGAAGAATAATAAGAGAAGGAAACGAAGTCTACCGGATATTTTTTCATAATTGCATCATCTTCAGGTTCTTTATGAATAACTACCCCGTTGTTTTTAAATCTGGCTACCAAGTAAGCCGGATATTCTCCAAATACCTGTGTATCGCTATAGCAATACGTGCTTCGCATATCTTGCTGTGCTTGTAAAACATCTTCCGGTTTACATGTATAAGGATAGAACGTTAATTTTGTCAGCATACATCCCACCATAGATCCCGGAATAATTTCATGACAGATTTTAGTCGCTAAAGCTGATGCAACAAACTGATGATGCATCGCTTGGAAAATAACGCTTTCCCAATGCATTCCCTCAAATCGATCACGTACTAAACCACCCGTTGTATAAGGATGACGAATCATAGAATCTACTTCATTGAATGTCAGCCAGTATTTAACGTGATCCTTGTAGCGGGTACAAATTGTTCTTACATACTTTTCAAAGAAGCCAATAACTTCCCTTGAATACCAGCCATTATATTTTAAAACTAAATTTAATGGCGGTTCATAGTGAGACATTGTCACTAAGGGTTCGATATTATATTTTTTTAATTCATTAAAAACATCTTCATAAAACTTTAGCCCTTCTTCATTCGGAGTTTCGTCATCACCATTTGGAAAGATACGTGACCAAGCAATCGACATACGATAAACCTTGAATCCCATTTCAGCCATTAGGGCAATATCTTCTTTATAATGATGATAGAAATCAGCACCATGACGCTTTGGATAATATACTTCATCCTCTGTAGCCATTGCTTCCTCAATATCTTTTGTCGTAATCTCATTATGTTTTTGATAATCCGTTACATCAACATCTAAATGAGAGCGGGCACAGTCAGATACAGAAAGTCCTTTTCCGCCTTCTTTCCAGCCACCTTCTACCTGATTAGCTGCGGTTGCCCCACCCCATAAAAAACCTTCAGGAAATTTTCTTTTTTGTTCCATTTTCTTACCTCCATATATATTTTTATTATAACTTTAGCGAAGTATTTTTGAATAGTAATTTTCATAATTGGTAGGAATATCCAAATTTAAGATAAAAAAAGGAGACTAGCTGAAATTTTTCTCCAGCTTCTCCCTAATTTTTTGCATAAGCAATCCTATACTTGATATTTCTTCTACATCTTTTAAGCGGTCACGGATAATGTTTGCCCCAAAATCGTGAATGAGAAGCCCTTGTATACAGATTTTTATATATTGTTCAATAGTAAGTGATCCAAAATAACCGGTCAGATAAGCTTTATCGAATTGAAATAATTCACAGATAATAACTGCCCATTCATATTCAATCGGTGCCATTAAGGCATCAGCAAAATCGATTATATGAATCTGTTGGTTATGATCTATAATGAGATTATCCCCATTAAGATCCCCATGTACATAAACCGGTGAACAGCTTGAATACTGATCTAAATACTTAATCCTCTCTTTTTGAAAAGCATCAGGAAAGATCTGCCAGTGCTGATTAAGTTTTGCCTTTTCAATATAATCTACTGAATTTAATATGTTTGGTCGATTGAGACAATCTGTCAGTTTTCTTAGCTGTCTGCCTAGCTTTACCTTCGTTTGCATGTCATATTCAAACATTTTTAGTGAAAACGGAATTCCATCAATGTATGTCAAAACTAAATAACTAAATACGTAACGGTCATAGCGTATTCCCTGACATAGAACCTCTGCAGTTGGAACAAGTGATTGTGCATCATTTAATCCTGCTGTTTCCACTTCATAATCATGTCTGGTATCACATCCCGATTCTATCGGTGCAAAGATTTTAATAATCTTATCTCCCACTTTAAATACAGCATTGGTTCCAGCCTGACAATGTTCAATAGGCGCCATCATCCATCCATTTTCTTTCCAAATCGAAGTGATTAAGGCAGAAAAGGCAGGAATTGATTGGTATACATTTGCCCACGCTTCCCAGCTATTAATCCTTTCATTGAACAGATTCATTCTTCTTTCCCCCACCGTTCTCTGGCTTCCCTTAATTCTTCGGTAATCGACTTTAAGTGATCATAATGCTGGATCATTAAAGAAGCTACCATAATATCAAATATATACTGTGTTGACATTGTAAACATCACATTGGAAAATTCCAGTGTATTGCGTGTCGTCATAATCTGCAAAGAAGTATCACACCATCTGCTTAATGATGATTTTTTTGTCCCAACGATACCTACCATAAAGATATGAGCATCTTTTAAACGCTTAGCACTATCAATAATCCCCGGATTTTTTCCGGTATGGGAAATCAGTATGGCGATCGTATTAGTTTTATTTTTTTCCAATAGTTTCACATGTGTCCAGTTAGCACTGGTATAGGCATACGCAGATACCCCGACCTCTTCAAACTTATAAGCCGCAATCTTTGCCAATTCGTAATTTACGCCATCACCATAAATTTCTATGCGTTCAGATTGTTTTAAACGATTGATTATTTGAATGATTTTATTTCTTTCCAGCATCGTTTTTGTGAAATCGATTGCTTTCGTATAAATAAGCGGCATAGTCTGAATAATATCATCAATCGTGCTTTCCTTTTCGTAAGGAATTGGCTTTAATTCTTCCTCCATCTGCTGCATATGAGAATACTCACTGGCATATTGTATTTTTAATTCACTAAAGCCTTTATACCCTGCCTTTTGAGATAAGCGAATGATTGTTGAGGCACTGGTGTGGCTTGCCTTTGCTAACTGATTACAGTTCATTTTTAAAACATCTTGCGGATTTTCTAAAATATATTGCACAACATAGGTTTCCTGCTGAGTTAAATTATCTAAGTTTTTGATTTTGTCTACTAACATGGCAGATCCGTAATATTTTTCATGCTATTCATACATCTCCTTATGGATTGATTTTATCTGATTTTCATAATTAAATATTTATATTTGTTATTTAATTTTTAAATATAATGAATTGATTTTTTTTAAAAATTCTGTATCTTTCTCTTCCACAGAACTTAATACTACTAAATCAATTGGCAATTCGATTATTTTTTTAAAAAAAGAACGAATAAAGTTTAAATCATTAATTATTTTATCTGAATACTCTGAATAAATAAGTAACATATCAATATCATTCGGATTACTTTTTACATCTAGTATTGATCCAAACAAATAAACATTATCAAAATAATCAAACAACACTATATGCTGATCAATTACCTCAAAAATACTAGTTTTTGAATTTATTAATGTATTCATAAAAATCTTCCATAGTCAATAAAGTTACATTCATTTTTTCAGAAAGTTTATATGCTTGATCCGATATACAACTTCTCCCATTCCAATTATGTAAATTAACGATAATGCTATTCTCTTCTGGAGATAACTGCATTAATTCAACTTTACTTAAACAATATTCATAAATAAAAATTACTTTTTCTCCATATACACTAACTTCTCTTAAATTATTATATTTTAGAAATTCATAACTGATGCCATTGAAATTCATATATTTAAATGCATAGTTCAAACTTTTTAACCTAACCTTCGTTTGACTAAAACAATTATAATTAAAGTATAATTGTCTTAATCTAGGGGTATCAGATAATAGTAATTTAATTAGTTTCCCATCCTCTTTTAATATAATGTAAGGATCATTTATTCCCATAACTATAGATTTAAATTTATTCTCTTCATTTAATTTTGTTATTAACATTTCTAAAGATTCGACCGATGGTAGTATAGAATCCTTAACAGGAGTTATTCCAAACATAGAATTAATTTCTCTTGGGAAAAGAATTTGTCTAATTTTTTCTTCATCACTGCGAGTAGTTTCAAACTCATCTACATGTTGCATGAAAGAAAAAATATATTCTAAATTTGAATAGGATTCTTCAGGATGCCTTTGAATCAAATAAAGATTTTGTTCAAACAATTTTCTCAACTTCCTATTGTTCGCTAATACTTTAACTTCAAATTTGTCCCATAATTCTCTATTATTACCTAAATAATAGCTTTCATAAATAATTTTATTCTCTAAAAGTAAAGGCGCTACCTCCTTTCTTAAATTTTCAAAAGATGCAAACTTTTTGCAAAATAATTTATCAACCTCTTCTCTGCGAATCTTCTTCCAACTTTTAACTTCTTCAGGACTAAAAGAATAATTTTTATCAAAATCTTTATGACAATTAGGACATAAAACAACTAAGTTTTCAAATGAATTATCTGCTGTCTTACAATAAGGAATAATATGAGCTTTCTCAACTATATCTCCGTTACTCATAAACAATTCCCTTTGACAATCAGGATTCATACATCTCCCCATAGATTCCGCATATAGCCTTCTTTTAACATTTTCGTCTATTTTATCTCTACCCATTATATAGTTCCCCTTTGACTAGTGTTTCTATTGTCACAGTAATGTCGATTACTGCAATCTGTTTATCTTGAACTTTTTAACATATTAAATTATCTCACAGAAATTATAATAAACTTCCACATATAAATACATAAAGTTAGAATTATTCCCCTTATAATAACCTAATACTATAATACCATGAAATATTAAAAAAAGAAGATTCAATTATATCTTTAATCTTTCCTATATAACATCATTTAGCTCCTCAAATTGGTATTCATTTTTCAGATATCAATATGTCGTTAACCTTTTCAATTCATGTATATCCCTTTATTTATTATTAACAATACTCATGAATGTTTATAAAAAAGCAAGATACCATTTTACATATAGTCTTCTTTTTTGACTTCATATACTAAAGAGGTAATTACCATGAAAAGAAAAAAACCTGTATAAACAGGTTTTCGTCAAGAATATCGTATTAATGCCTATCATTTACTAGCAAAAATGATAGATCATCAATGTTCATCACTGCACATAATATTATTATAAGCATTCGGAAAAATCAAAGGACATGCAGTGAATGAAATAGGAGAATATTTCATGCTTAATTTACTAAGCTTTGGTTAGCTTCAACTAACCATCTATATATTAGCATAAGCTAACTTTATTTGTCAACTAAAAAATCTATTATTCCTCTGTTGTATTATGATGAATTATAGAAAAAACGTTGAATTTCATCATTCAACGGTCAGTCATTCACTTAAATACTATTTTTAATCTAATTCATCATCATTATAACCATTTAACTTAGCGATTTGTTTTAATCGTTCAATTGGAAAAGGCGGGTTTGTCAAAGGCTTTAAAGCGATTGACATAATTTTCAACGGGTTATCATCTGCCGCAGTCCGATTAGAACGGATATGTCCGCAGCGGCGGCAGCGATGAAGAATTGCCCATTCTCCGTCTTTTCTTACCCAAACCCCGATTGGATCCATTATACCGCCGCAATCTGCTGAGCGATCACCCGGTATATCATCTAAATGAATACTGGATAAACAATTAGGACAGTGATTACGATGAAGACTCCCTGCTCCTTCTATTGTCACTTCTTTTCCACATACTTTGCATATAAATGGTTTAATATCTGTATTACTTTTATTATTAAATTTCTTCATACTATCCTCCTCTAGTTAAAACCTAACTTATGGGAGGTATTGCATCAGATTTAGAGTACGCAAACCTCCCGGTCTGCTACAATATCCTGTGTACCTACATTAAACATCAAGCAATAATTCCTTTCTTATAATATGCTTTCATTATAAATACTGATATTAAAGAAGTAAAGCAGTTTTACCCTTATATAAAAAATAGTCTTCTGATGAAGACTAACCTCTCTAACTAAAATTGTCATAATAGTAAATATTCAAATTATTATAATTTTCTTCTGTAATGATCTCTGCTTTTTGATTTGGAACAACTGCCACATACTTGAATTTATTTCCATCTTTCAACTTGAATCCATAAACTAACACCGGACATAAGGTTTCTTCTGGTTCACATGAGCGTCCGTCACTATACCGTTTTTCATATCCCACCGTATAATCCGCTAAATTCTCATCTCCTGATAATTGACTTAACTTTTCAGGGGGAATTGCTGTTTTCAAACTAATACGATGGTTAACCGGTACATCAGGACGAATAGGATCAGTTAGTTTTAGACTATCCTCTAATCTGCCTTTTTCAATCTCTATGGTTAATGCTACATAGTCTGATCTTGCCATAGATATAAACTTCTGATCATTTGCATCTTCAATATATCCGGTTACTACAGGAATCGTTAACGCAGATAATATGGCAATGATGGCCAATACCACGACTAACTCAATAAGAGTAAACCCTGACTTATCCTTTATTCGTTTTTTCATTTTATACCTTGCTTTCTATTTCATTTATAATGTATATATCGACATTTTTCTATCTATATTATACACAGATAAAACAAAATATGAAATCCTTACTTCTTATGCTGGCATTGTTTTGCTTTACTGCATCCTGAACAGTCACTGCAGCCATGTCCGCTGCGATGATCTTTTATCATCTTATGAATACATATAGCGACTGCAATAACCAACAGTGAAGCAACTATAAAGGTTGACATTTTCTTCACTTCCCTATTTATCTAAGATAAACGAATCGTACCATTGCGCAATAAGTCTTGTCAATTAAGACGCAAAAAAAGAAATGATCCTCTCATTTCTTCTTAAAATGTGCCTTTAAGCAAGCAAAGGTTTTAGGGCTCAAGGTATGTTCGATTTTGCAGGCATCCATAGCCGCTGTTTCTTCATCTACCCCTAAACGCATTAGCATCGCCATTAACAACTGATGCTTTTCATAGATATCCTCAGCAATCTGACGTCCTTCCTGAGTTAATTCTATCTTTCCATCAATCACATCGACATACCCTTGTTCCCTTAATACAGAGACAGCACGGCTGACACTTGGCTTAGAAAAATGACGTGCTTTCGCAATATCAATAGCTCGCACACTTCCTTTATTATTTTTTATAACGAGGATCGTTTCTAAATAATCCTCACCGGATTCATGTATTTCTATCACATATCTTCCCCCCACATCAACTTTAAATATTATAGCATAATTCTGTATTTTATAGCGGTTATTATCATATTTTTGAAATGAGGTATAGTTAATTCCTATAATCAGTGATACTTATAATGAATTATATCATAACAAGGAATCATGCTATGATGGTAAAAAGGGGGAATAAGTGATGGATAAAGCACCATTTAAATATGACATTGTTGGCAGTTTTTTAAGACCGGAGCGTTTAAAAAAGGCTCGTGAAGATTATTTTAACCATACGATTACAAAAGAAGAATTGACGGTTATCGAAAATGAGGAAATAAAAAAACTGATTGATAAACAAAAAAGTCTTGGATTAAAAGCAGTTACCGATGGGGAATTTCGTCGACGCTGGTGGCATTTAGATTTCATACAGGCATTAAACGGCATTAGTGTGTATGATAAAGTAACTACCGGTTTTCAGGGAAAAGAAATGAAAGTACAGGGAAGCTATATCAGCAGTCCTATTTCTTTTAATGAAAAACATCCATTTTTAGAACATTTCCGTCTTACTCAGGAAATCGCCGGTGATACTCTAGTCAAACAGACGATACCGGGGCCTAATATGATTTATTTAGATTCCTTAATCCTTTCACCGCAATATAAAGAAAATCCGGTTTATTCAGATATAGCGGATTTTAGAAAAGATCTTATTGAAACTTATCAGAAAGCCATTTCAGCATTTTATGAGGCAGGATGCCGTTATCTGCAATTAGATGATACATCATGGGGAGCTCTTTTTTCTTCTGCTTTTAGAGAAAAAATTGAAGCCTGTGGCTATCAGCCGGATCAGTTAATTAACGAATTTGGGGATATCACTGAAGCAGCTTTAAGCGTAAAACCAAAGGATATGGTGATCACTTTCCATATCTGTAAAGGGAATTTCCAGTCTTCATGGCTTTATGAAGGATTTTACGACATTATTGCCAAGCGATTATTTTCTATTGATGCCTTTGATGGTTTTTTCTTGGAGTATGATGATGAACGTTCAGGTGATTTCAGTCCATTAAAATACATTCATAATCAAAAAGTAGTATTAGGTTTGATTACTACTAAAACCGCAGATTTAGAAGATAAAGAAGCGATCAAGCAAAGAATTATAGAAGCCAGCCAATATGTTCCATTAGAACAGCTATGCCTATCTCCGCAATGCGGTTTTGCTTCCACGCAGGAAGGAAACCATATTACCCAGCAGCAGCAATGGGCTAAACTTGAACATGTTGTTGCGATTGCGAATGAAGTATTTAAATAAAAGTCGGATCAAACCGACTTTTTTTGCTTTTTCTATGAAAACTGTCCTACAACAAAAAAATGGATCCTAAGATCCATCTTATAAAAATAATTCTTCTAGTTTACAAGCGACACCATCCTGATCTACCGGCAGACAGACTTCATCTGCATGTTCTTTAACGTGTTCAGGCGCATTGCCCATTGCTATACCATGCCCCACAGTCTGAAGCATTTCAATATCATTCGGTCCGTCTCCAAAGGCATAACTGTCTTGAACATCGATATTCAGCTTTTCCAAAACTTTTAATATCCCCGTGGCTTTTGATGTATTCTTAGAATAGAGTTCAAAAGTAAACGGAGGATTTCCCATCATTGCAAAATCGTCTCCTTCCAAACTGCGGCAAAAAGCAATATTTTCTTCACCAACCGGAAGCATCTCTAATTTCACAATGTCATCTAACAGCTGATGAGGAGTGAAATCCTCTGTTTTTATATAATCATAATTGACACTGCAGCGATCATAGAACGCTTTCATCAGTTTATTCTCTTTATTCATATAAGAATATTCTTTCGTCTGCATAATATACTCTATCTTACGTGTTTCAAAATCATTAATTAACGTTTCTATTAATTGTTTTTTCATTGGTGCATGATAAAGCAAATGTTCATGGTATAAAACCACTGCACCATTGGATAATACGTAACCATCAAAGCCGAAATCCACAACATCTTTATCTAAAAAGGCATAGGGTCTTCCTGTAGCAATAAAGATTAAATGCCCTTTTTCCTGTACTTTCCTTAATACTTCCTGTGTTTTTTTACTAATGGCAGGTGCATCGTTCTCGTTTTTGCGATACAGTAATGTGCCATCCATATCAAAAAATATGACTTTTTTCATTTTTTCACCTCACCCCATTATAGCAAAGCTCTTTTATAGGATGTATTATTTTGAGAATAAGAAAAACTTTTCGCTAAGCAAAAAGTTAATCTACGACCATCTTATATCCTGTCTGCCAAATATCAGTAATATATTTTTCATCAGGATGTGCAGAGGTTAATTTCTTTTCAATTGTACTGATTAATCCTTGTATATAATCAATAGTGATTGCTGCATTTTCACTAAACAGCATTTCTTTCATCTTTTCTGCAATGAATGATCGATAAGGATGTGCCATCAAAAGATCCAAGATCAAAAGTTCTTTATCATTAATTAAGACTTCTTTATTCCCTACCATTAACTTAGAGGTACTGACATTTAATTCTAAATCTTTAAAATGCAGGATCTCTTGTTTGGTTGGTTCATAATCTTTAATCAGCTGATGAGCAATATTGAGCATTTGTCCATAATTGATCTGTCCATACATCAGCTTATCGACATGCTGCTGTTCAAATTCTTTTACACGTTCACCTTCTGTAACATCATAAACGATCACCGGCAAACGATAATCCTTAAAATAAGTGATTAGGTTTGGGTGTTTTAAATATTGAAAACTCGCTAAAACGATATTAAAAGTGTTCTTTTTAAGTGCGGTTTCGATATATTGTTCGGTTGTGCAATACAATTCAACGTCACTTGTTTTAAAATACTCTTTCATCGTGTCTCTTGTATATTGATTATCTTCGATAACTAACCATAATTGTTTTGCCATGACTTTTCCCTCCACGCCTATTATAGACCTATAAGAAGGAAAAATGAATATTAAAATTACAATATTTCGCCATTGCTTTCAATCACTTTTTGATACCAGTAGAAAGAATCTTTGCGATAGCGCTTAAGATCTTTAAGATCATGTTCATCACGGTTTACATAAATAAATCCATAGCGTTTTGCCATTCCCTGATGGGTAGAAATTAAATCAATCGCAGACCATGGGCAAAAACCAATCAGATTGACTCCGTCGTTGATCGCTAAACGGCATTGAGCAATGTGATTTTTCAAGTATTCAATGCGGTATGGATCATGGATACTTCCATCTTCTTCTAATTTATCATAAGCTCCCAATCCATTTTCCGTGATAATGATAGGCAAGTCATAACGATAAGCTAATCTTCTTAATGCATTACGCAGTCCCACAGCATCTATTTCCCAGCCAAATTCTGAACGTACTAAATGTGGATTTGCATAGCCCTTGACTACTCCTTGAATATTATAAGAAGTCATATCGTCAGCTCCGCCATTTTGACTGATCGCCATACCGACACTTTCATCTTCTAAACGAGAATATCCAACAGTTGCAGACATGTAGTAATTGAGCGTCAGCCAATTCGCATTGTGAGCAGCGATAATTTCCATATCTCCCGGCTGAATATCCGGCAAAGCATCACGGTCTTCTAAGAAGCGCCATACCAAAGGATGATATTTTCCTTTGCAGGCAACATCTAAATAAAGATAGACTCTAAACGCATCATTATTATCTACAGCAAGCTGGTCTTCCGGGCGTGAACTGTTTGCATACCCCGGTTCATAGTGAACTGTTGGACCAATTAGCGCGTCTGGCCACATTTCTTGACAGATACCAATTACTTTTGATTCTGCAACCAATTTGATATGTGCTATATTAATTCCTGCTTTTAAGGCATTTTGATCGTCAATCCCAGCTGTTTTATCCCCAAAGGAACTATTCAGCATATCAAAGAAAAAGCTGTTGTATTCATTATTGACTGTCCAATGTTTTACACGATCACCAAATTCTTTAAAACAAACTGTGCAGTATTCAGCAAAGTCATTGATGACCTCTCTAGAGCGCCAACCGCCATAGCGTTCTTCTAAGCAGTTCGGGATATCAAAGTGATGCAATGTCACAATAGGGGTAATTCCGTTTTTTAAGCATTCATCGATTACATCATTATAATGCTTTACCCCTAAGGCATTCACGATTCCATCGCCATTAGGGATTATTCTTGTCCAAGCAATAGAAAAACGATAAGCCTTAAATCCCATTTCTTTCATTAATGCGATATCTTCTTTATAACGATGGTAATGATCACTGGTCGTTGAGAAGTCCGCAATATTATCAGGTACCGGTCTTAATTCCCTTTCACATTTAGATTTTCCATCTTCATCATAAGCCCCTTCGCATTGAAAAGCACTTGTACTTGCTCCCCAAAGGAATCCTTCAGGGAAAGAGATTAGTTTTTTATATTCCATAATTTCAGCTCCTTTACTCTATTAGTATACCGATTTTCTATTTTTCCTTAGCTTTTTTTCAACAAAAGAAACACCGGAATAACCGATGCTACAACAAACCTAAATTATGTTTCCAGCGTAAGATTCGTTCTACAGAAACATTGATTTGGTCCATACTGATCGTTCCATCTTGAACAGCTTTTTCTACGGCTTCAATCTGCCGTGGAGCATCACTGGTCAAAAGCATGTCATTGCCGGCTAGAATAGCCATAACAGCAATGTTTTCACTATCCGCATAATCAGCGACGCCATCCATTGCCAAATCATCTGTGATAATCACCTTATCAAACCCCAAATCATTTCTTAATATTGAATGAACCTCTAAAGAAAGGGAGGCTGGATGAACACTGTCCATTGAGGTGATGATATTATGGTTGACTAAGATACATTCAGCTCCGTTTTTTATACCGGCAAGAAACGGCAGAAAATCACTGCTTGTAAAGGTGTCATAGCTTCTTTCATCATAGCAGATGTTTGTATGAGTATCCCCGTTATTGCCATAGCCCGGGAAATGTTTCAAGACACTGCCCATTCGATCCTGCTTCATACGCCATACGACCTGTCCTACATAATCAGCATCTTCGCCGGCACTCTTACCAAAACTGCGTTCGTAAATAAAATCATTGGAATTTGTAGAGACATCTGCAACCGGTGCAAAATTGACATTGATGCCAAATCCTTGCAGAAAACGAGATTTCTCATCGACATCTTGAAGAATCGCCTGCATCCCCCCCTGATTAAAAAGTGCTTGCGGTGACAAAAACGGAGTATCACGAAAATAACGGCTCACACGGTTAACAGTTCCTCCCTCTTCATCTGTTCCAATAAGCAAAGGAATCTTGCTTGCCAACTGATAGGAAGCAATATTCTGTGTTACTTCTTCTACTGTCTTATTTTCAAAGTCCCGCCCAAAAAGAATATAGCCCCCGATCTGATATTCTTCAACAAAGGCTGTTTGATCTTCTTTGGGACAGCGTGCCATAAACATCTGTCCGATCTTCTCTTGGGCACTCATCTGATTCATCAAGGCAATAATCGGATCAAGATACCCCAAATCCACTTTGGTTACATCAATAAATTGGATGGTCACATCTTGCACCCCTTCATGAGTATCATTGATTTTTCCATGATAGGTTACTTTAGCGTCATACCCCGCAATCACATTATCCCCTCGTACATTCATGCGGCTAAATAAATATTCACTGCCGTCACCCGCTCTGATTGCGATAGAATCCTCAGTTGCCTCCATAATTGTTCCCTCATAATAGTGATCCACTTCTTTTATTTCCATGGTTACCAAAACAACATTTTGTATAAGCTGATTCGGGTTTAAAGTTCCTCGATAGGTCACAGTAATTTGGTTTTCTGCAATAATCTGTCCTCCGCTGATTTTATCTTCTGCTGTTTTAAAGCCATAAGTTCTTTCTTCACTAGATAAGAAGACAACGTCTGCATCTTTAGATTCAATAATACCTTGAATCGTATGAGTGGGTAATGTAATCGTCGCTTTTATCAGCTTTGCCTTTTGTACAGTATCCTTGTTTTCTTTTAAATGTCCTTTGTAAGTCAATTCAATATCGCCATTGACCTCAACCGGATCTCCTTCAAATACTGTCTTTTCCCGATTAAATATATAAATATGCTGATCGTTATTCATAATTGTTACGGTTTGTTCACTAACTGCTTTGATTGTTCCGTGCATAGTCTTTTCCTTATTTAAAACAGGTATCATAACTGCAAATACAGCCGCAATAATAATCAGTAAAAGAAATAAGACTCTTATTATTTTATTGTTTTTACGCGCATGTTTTTTCATTGGTATCACCTTCATTTTTATTCTAGCATAGAATAAATGCGATCCTTTGTATTATTTAGTAAATAGTAGTTTATGTATGTAAAAAATCTCCCAATGCACTTGGGAGATCATGACGATAGCTTTTAATTAATCTGCGTTTTGTTTATTTGACATCATAACAAACGGTGTCCATAACAATACTAAGAAGACGATTCCGATTGCCTGATAGATAGTCGCTCTGAATCCTCCGCCGGTAACCAAGAACCCGCTTAATAAAGGTGGTGTTACCCAAGGAATAGACAGACATCCACGTTCAATGATATTGAAGTCCATTAATAAGTAAGTTGTGATAGATAAAACAACCGGACCTAAGATAAATGGAAGCATATAGATAGGGTTCATAACGATTGGTAAACCAAAGATGATAGGTTCATTGATTTCGAATAACCCCGGTGCGATTGAGATACTGATGACTGTACGTTCTGCTTGTACTTTACTGAATAGTAAAGAAGCGATCAGTAACCCTAAAGTTGCCCCTGATCCACCCATTTTTGTGAATAAGTCAACTCCTGGCACAACATTAGGAATAGCTTGATGGTTTTCAAAAGCTGCTGTATTTTGCACTAACATCGGCGTAAAGATTGGTGTTGTCACCGCTCCTACTAAGTTTGCCCCATGTAATCCAAATACCCATAAGATATGTGTTAAGAATGATACTAATACGGCAGTCCCTAAAGTATCGGCAACACTGTTTAATGGTGCAGATACGAATTTTTGGATAATAGTCCATAAGTTCATTCCGGTAAATCTGTCAATATAAGTTCCAACTGCCACAATTAAAATAACAGTTAAGATAGCCGGTACTAATACGGTGAATGATCCTGCTACTGCCGGTGGTACACCGTCTGGCAACGTAATTTTTAATTTATCATTTTTAGATAAACGAATGAATACTTCGGCTACAACGATTGTAAGAAGCATCCCAACGAACATTCCGTTAGAATCTAATTTTGCTCCAGCGATACCGCCGCTGGCAATATCATCTGTCAATACTTCTACATTTTTCGCATTTTCAGCCCAAGAATAAGAATTGTTTAAAGTCTGCACTGCTGGTGCTAACCCTAAATAGCAAGTAAGTGAAACAACTGAAGTGGCAATACCATCTCCGTTTAACCCTTTTGCCATTTGGTAACCTAATGTAACTACAAGTAATACAGCCATCATGTTGATTGACCCTTTGTTTACTGCTGACATTACATCAGAGATCCCTGTATTGTTGATAAAGTTTGTATATCCGTTATAGATAGACATAACATTCAATCCGTTTTCAGCGAATACCCCCTGAATGTTATTGATTAATACCGCAACCGCACCCACGATTGTTACCGGCATAATCACGACGAAAGCATCCCTAATTGCAACTAAGTGTCTTTGTGACCCGATTCTAGCTGCAAATGGGACGAACTTTTCTTCTAAGAATTTCATTGCTAGTTCCTCCTATTAAATTTTAACTATGCAAGTAATTGCATACTTAGAATACCGATTTATTTTGCGCATTATCCGTATTCCACCCTTATCGTCACCACTTATGATAACTAATGAAGAAAGCGTTGTCAATATTTTTTGTATTCACTTACATACAAAAATTCATCCTATTTATATTAAAATTTTATTCCTCATACGATTAATACTAGACGATTAAAAAAAATTGGTGTATGATGTAAAAGGAAATTATGCAGAAGTGGTGGAATGGCAGACACGCTGTCTTCAGGCGGCAGTGCGGCAACGCGTGGGAGTTCAAATCTCCTCTTCTGCACCATTTGAATGGAACGACGGATTATATCTGTCGTTTTTTTGTTGTTCATAATAAAAAATAAATAGTAAGTGATTTATTAAAATAGTTGACCAAAAAGTTAGTTTATGCTAACATGCCCTTAGTTAGCTTTGACTAACTCAGTAGGGGAGGAGATATTATTTTATTTCGTAAATATTACCGCAGCTTATATCTTATAATGCTTATTCTATTTGCTGTTTATTCTTTAAGCATCGGTGTGCAGGATTTCAGTTTTATCGCCCTGTTTAATGGCGAAAGCAGTCAGCTGACACTTGCGATTATCAGTCGTCTGCCACGTTTAGCGAGCATTTTATTGACCGGAGCAATGTTAAGTGTTGCCGGACTCATCATGCAAAGTATTACCAGTAATAAATTTGTTTCTCCTTCAACTGCGGGAACTATGGAATGGTGCCGTTTTGGAGTGATGATTGCAATGGTTCTGTTCAGTCAGGCAACTACCGGTCAAAAAGTTTTCATTGCCTTTATTATTGCTTTATTGGGAACAATGCTGTTTATGAAAATCTTGCAGAAGGTAAAGATCAAAGATACGGTAATGACACCGTTAATTGGGATGATGCTGGGCAGTGTTGTCAGCAGTGTTACTACCTTTGTCGCCTATCGATTAGACATTATTCAAAATATGTCATCATGGCTGCAAGGCAGCTTTGCCTTAATATTAAAAGGAAACTACGAACTGCTTTATTTAGGAATCCCCTGTCTGATTCTGTCGATGATTTATGCCAATCACTTTACAATAGCTGGAATGGGAGACAGTTTTGCCAAAAATCTTGGACTGCGCTATGAACATATCATTTTTATTGGTCTGAGTTTAGTCAGCATTATGACTTCGATTGTTGTAGTGAATGTAGGAAGTATTGCATTTATCGGTTTAATTATTCCCAACCTGCTTTCAATGTTTAAAGGTGATAACGTTAAGAAGAACGTCATCGACTGTGCCCTATGGGGAGCTGGTTTTGTGTTGATCTGTGACATATTCAGCCGAGTGATTATTTTTCCTTATGAACTGCCAATCAGCGTCGTCGTCAGTGTTATCGGCAGTATCCTCTTTTTATTCTTGATTAGGAGGAAGAAAAGATGATGATAAATGCTTTATCCAAACAAAAGAAAATCATATTTCTTACTGTTATTTTATTTATAGGGATTTGTCTGCTTTATCTTTTACCTCAATTAAATGCTTCTAACTGGCAATATTTCCTATCAAAAAGAGGCACTAAGGTTTTAGCGATTCTATTAACCGGCTTTTGTATTGGTGTTTCATCTTTATCTTTTCAAACGATTACCAATAATAAGCTGATTACGCCCAATGTAATGGGATTGGAATCTCTTTACATGTTTATTCAAACATTTATTATCTTTATTTGGGGAAGCAAAGAACTATCGATGATGACAAACTACAGTCAATTCTTCCTATCCATCGGATTGATGATGATCGCTTCGTGGGGATTATTTAATCTTGTCTTTAAAAAAGAAAATCAAGATATTTATCGATTGGTATTAACAGGAATGGTCTTAGGCAGTCTCTTTGGCGGATTATCTTCATTTATGCAGGTTCTGTTGGATCCAAATGAATTTACTATCCTGCAAGGAAAGATGTTTGCCTCATTTAATAATGTAAATGTTTCTTTGCTTGGCATCAGCTGTCTGCTGATCTTGCCTTGTGCCTATATTTTACTTAAAGACCGTCATGCCTTGAATGTATTATCATTAGGCAGAAGTTCTTCTATTAATCTAGGTGTCAATTACTATCGTTTAGTCAAAAGACAGCTGATGCTGAGTGCTGTACTGATTTCAATTTCTACGGCATTAGTAGGCCCCATTACCTTTTTAGGTATCTTAGTTGTCTCTTTGACTAGAAAGTTACTAAATACTTATCGTCATCAGGAAATGATGATCGAAGTGACAATACTTAGCGGTACATTCTTATTAGCTGCCACTTATTTAGTCGAACGTGTCTTTTCATTTAATACGACTGTCAGTGTTATTATTAATTTTATCGGCGGAGTATATTTTATCTATTTAATTATAAAGGAGCGTCAAAAATGATAGAAGTAAAACAAGTGACTAAAACCTATGATCAATTTCCTGTACTTAATGAAATTGATGTCTGTCTGCCAGAAGAAAAGATCATTGCCTTTATTGGCAGCAACGGAACCGGAAAATCTACACTTCTCTCAATTATCGGGAGAACGTTAGAGAAAAATGGCGGTCACGTCTATATTGATGAGATCGAGCTATCCTTATGGAAAAGTCAGGAATTGGCAAAACACCTTTCGATACTTCAGCAGGCACAGCAGTCGATTGTCCGTTTAAGAGTTGAGGAATTAGTAGGATTTGGACGTTTTCCTCACAGTCAGGGAAGATTAAGTCAAGAAGATCATCAGCATATTGATCGAGCTATCGCCTATTTGGAGCTTGATCATTTAAGAACACGCTATTTAGATGAACTAAGCGGCGGACAAAGACAGCTTGCTTATATTGCAATGGTATTAGCACAGGATAGTCATTATATTTTCCTAGATGAACCCCTTAACAATTTAGATATGAAGCATGCGACACAGATCATGAAAGTATTGCGCAAATTAGTCGACGAGCTGCATAAAACCGTTTTAGTCGTCATTCACGATATTAATTTTGTTTCTTACTACAGCGATCACATCATTGCCTTAAAGAAAGGAAAGATCATCGCTCAGGGAAGTACGGATGAAATTATTCGTCCGGAAGTATTAAAAGAGATTTATGATATAGAAATGACCATCAAAGAGATTGATGGCAAAAGATTTTGTTTATATTTTGAATAGGAGCCTAACAATGAAAAAACATATAAAAAAAATATTAACGTGTACCTTCGCCTTATTTATGGCATTCGTATTAGCCGGATGTCAAAGTACTCCTGAAAAAAACACATCGGAACAAAGCATGACCATTGAACACCTTAAAGGAACAGCTGTAATCAAAGGAGAAGTAAATAAAGCAGCAGTCTTTGATTTTGGTTTCTTAGATACCATGAAAGTGATGGGAATCGACACCGAATTGGCATTGCCAGTAAGCAGTCTGCCGGATTATTTATCTGAATATAAGAACGCAGTAAATGCAGGTGGTATCAAGGAACCGGATTTAGAAGCCTTATATACATTTGGGCCGGATGTCATTATTATCTCCGGCAGACAAAGTGATTATTATGATGAATTAAGCAAGATTGCCCCAACCGTTTATGTTGAAGTAAATGCAAAAACATATTTAGAAGACGTTAAAAAGAATACTGAAATTGCCGCAGAAATCTTTAATGCTGAAGATGCTGCAAATAAAGCAATCCAAGATTTAGAAGCACAGGTTGAAGAAGCGAAAACAACAGTCGGTTCAACCGATCAAAAAGCTTTAATCCTTCTGACAAACGATGGAAATATTTCAGCCTATGGAGCCGGATCTCGCTTCGGTTTAATTCATGACCTTTTAGGAATTCCAACAGCGGATTCAACAATCACTGTGTCTACTCATGGACAGAGTGTCAACTATGAATATATCGCTAAAATCAATCCGGATATTCTTTACATTGTCGACCGTACACAGGTCGTAGGGGGAACCACAACAACCAACACAACCTTGGATAATGATTTGGTTAAACAAACGAAAGCTTATCAAAACCAGCAGATCATTAATTTAACCCCGGATTACTGGTACTTATCAAGCGGTGGCTTGCTATCTGTTTCTGAAATGATTAAAGAAGCGACTGCTCCCTTTAAATAAACAAAAATCAGGCGTTGTTTTATTGCCTGATTTTTTATATAATTTTTTTCTTTAATAAAGAAAGGGTTAATTGTATGATACCATTTAAAATCTGATCTTCCTTGCTTTCAATCAGAACTAAGCGTGGGAGATGAGCTTTAGGAATATAGCGTTCCATCTTCAAAGCAATATAGTCTAAGTCTTTTTGCTGATAACCACTGATGCCAATAATCGCCGGATTGATAATTGCTGCTATGGAAGTACATATTTTAACTAAAAGATCTACCTGCTGTTTCACACTGAGATCAAAGACTTGGCGCATTCCCTCTTCTGGATAATACATAATTTCCCCCGCAAAATTGCTTGCTCCTTTTAATAACTGCCCATTAGCATAGATGCCTGCCCCTAGTCCACGATCGATCAAGACGATGCCTTTATCCGCTTCTTTTGGAACCAAAACGGCGTAACCTAAGACCGCCAGATTCAAATCGTTTTCAATGACGGTTGGCACCTTGAATAAGGATTGCAAACGTTTTGGCAAGTTGCCAAGTTCAAAGACATAATCATTGGCGTTATGAATATGATCATCTTCAAGAATCCCGGCAATGCTGATACCAATCGCCTTAATATTGGGATAATCTTTAAACAGGATCTCCACCTGTGCCTCGACTTTATCGTCATGATACTCTTTTTCTTCTGTAATCAAGGAATGAACTACATTTCCAGACAAGTCCACAATACGATAATCCATTTTAACGTAATCTTCTTCCTGCACAGTAATGATCGTTAAAACCAATTCATGCTGTTCATTGATATAAAAGCGTTTTGCTCGGCGTCCCCCCGTCGATTCGCAATCAATGACATTTTTTATTTCCCCACTATTCATCAAAATTTTAAGTATGTTTGTACATGATGCCAATGAAAGCTCAGTGGCAGTACAAATCTCATTTTTAGTTAACCCATTGTTTTTTAATAGAGCGCTCCTTACTAATTCAATATTCATCTTACGAATGTTCATCGTATTATTTACTGTCATTTCCCACACCTCTTTTAATTATTCTATCATAGAAATCAAAAACACCAATTTCTTTTCTATCCATGAAATAAATTTCATTATTCATATCATAACACATATAAAATGACTTAAAGTTATGCTATAATGGGGGCAAAACAGGGAGGAACATATGAATAGAAAAATTTTGATTATGGGTGGCAGTTATTTCATCGGTAAGAGCATTGCCGAAACATTCAGTCAGTTTGGAGATGACGTGTATGTCTTAAATCGTGGCAGTCGACCATTACATGATTCAAGAATCAAGGAACTTGTTTGTGACCGAGAAGATCAGGAACAATTAAAAAAGATCTTGAATGATCATCATTTTGAAGTCGTTATTGATGTCAGTGCAACAAATAAAAAGCATTTACAGTATTTAATCGAATCCTTACACACCGATCGGTTAGCTTCTTTTATCTTTATAAGTTCTAGTGCTGTTTATGATGTAGAAAACCTTTCCATTCCTTATAAGGTCAGTGATCCATTAGGTGAAAACAGCTATTGGGGAGATTATGGAACTAATAAAATCGAAGCGGAAACGTATTTGAAAACACAGCTGACAAATAGTCAAATCATTATCTTGCGACCGCCATATGTTTATGGGGAAAATAATTATGCACAGCGTGAAAGTTTTATCTTTGACCATCTTGTGCATCATCAGCCAATTATTATACCCAATCAAGGAGATACCTTACTCCAGTTCATTTATACACACGATCTTGCGAAAATCTGTTTAGATCTTTCTTTAAAGAAATTAGATCATCTTTCTATTTATAACGTAGGAAATAAAAAGCCATTATCCATTAAAGAATGGATCCTATGTCTTAGCGAAGTCGCTAAAAGGGAACCTATCTTTAAAGAATTTGATTACTTAAAACATGGGTATAAAATTCGAGATTTCTTTCCTTTCCATGATTATGACAATGTCTTAGAAATTAATATTGATTTTGATGAGACTTTGTTTATTGAAGGCGCACAGATTGCTTTTGACTGGTACCAAAAGACGCCTATTGAATTTAAAAAGAATGTGCGTAAAAATGAAGAAGAAATTATAAATAAATACTTTTAATATTGATGTGTTCTTAATTGAACACATTTTTTATTTATATTTCTTTGTATACAATTTAATTTATGGTACACTATCAAAGAAAAGGAGTAAGTGCATGAAAAACAATAAACAATATGGATTATTCACTGCCATTACGATGATTATTGGGATCTGTATTGGTTCAGGAATATTCTTTAAAAGTGACAATATACTAGTAGCGACTAACGGAAGTATCTTTCTTGGGGTGTGTCTGTTTGCTTTAGCCGCTTTTTCGATTATCTTTGGCAGCTTAACCATCGGTCAACTTGCCAGCCGCAGTGAAAATCCCGGTGGGATGATTACCTATGCTCAGGATTTTATCGGTGATCAGGCGGCATGCAGCTTTGGCTGGTTTCAGACCTTTATCTACTACCCGACGATTACTGTCGTAGTAGCTTGGGTGATTGGCGTTTATACGGGAATACTATTTCACTTAAATGCTTCATTGGAATTAGAAATTATGATTGGTTTAGTTTTTCTAACCTTATGTTTTATTTATAATGTCGTCAGTCCGATGATAGGAAAAACTATTCAAAACGGAGCGACAATCGTTAAAATGATTCCTTTATTTCTATTAGGAATATTAGGGCTTCTGTTTGGTGATCCGATTGGTGGATTGACACATATAAGTACCAATGAACTTTTCTCAGTGACATGGCTGAGTGCTTTAGGACCGATCGCATATTCTTATGATGGCTGGATCGTTTCTACCTCCATTGCCCATGAAGTGAAGGATTCTAAAAAAACATTGCCACGCGCATTAACGATTGCCCCTTTAATTATCTTAATTATCTATGTCACTTATTTTGTCGGAATCTCCTCTTATTTAGGACCTCAGAATGTTATGGCTTTAGGAGATCAGCATGTCAGTGTGGCAGCCAGTCAGTTAGTTGGCGTACAATTTTCTAAAATGATTGTGATTTTTGTGATTATTTCAGTTATGGGAACGGTAAATGGGTTAGTGACCGGTTTTATCCGTACTCCCTACTCTTTGGCATTAAGAGAGACTATGATGCCTTTTTCTAAGAAACTCTCTGCTGGAGTATCCCATCATGGCATTCCGATCTATTCTGCTGTTTTTGCCTATGTATTAGCTGTCTTTTGGATGTTTGTCCATTACATCTGTGCGAAATACCATCTATTGCCTAACAGTGATGTATCTGAAATCTCCATCGCTATTTCTTATCTTCTTTACATCATGCTTTATTATCAGGTATATCGTTTATATAAAGCTAAAGAGATTACCAGTAAATTTAAAGGGATCATCTGTCCCCTTTTAGCGACGGTGGGTTCATTAATTATTTTATCCGGAGGAATTCAAAGCTCACTGTTTATCTATTACTTGATTTTTTGTTTAACGATTATGCTGTTAGGGCGTTATTATTACATAAAAAATTCTAAAGTTGTATAGCAAATGCTATACAATTTTTTATTTACTGATTTCTAATTTTGATACAGCGTGGACAAACAGATTAAATTAAGCTAAAGTGATATTATAGAAAAGAGGTTATCACATGGAAACATATATTATGGCGATTGATCAAGGGACAACCAGTACCCGAGCCATTCTTTTTGATAAAAAGACACAGGTGATTGGGATCGCTCAAAAAGAATTAGATAATTTTTATCCACAGCCGGGCTGGGTTGAACAAGATGCTAATGATATTTGGGCAAGTGTTGTCGGGGTAATGTTTGAAGTGCTGGCAAAAACCGGAGTCAAAGCTAAACAGATTGCCGCAATCGGAATGACTAATCAGAGAGAAACAACTGTCATTTGGGATAAAGCAACCGGAAAACCGATTTATAATGCGATTGTTTGGCAGTCACGTCAAAGTGATTGCTATACTCAGCGATTAAAAGAAGAGGGCAAAGAGCCGTGGATCAAACAAAAAACCGGGTTATTATTGGATCCTTATTTTAGTGCCAGCAAGATTCGCTTTATCTTAGATGAGACCCATTCACAGCAAAGAGCCGAAGAAGGAGAACTGCTTTTTGGTACGATCGATACTTGGCTGCTGTATAAATTAACAGAGGGTAAACAGCATATGAGTGATGTATCGAATGCGTCACGTACACTATTAATGAACTTAGAGACATTGGATTATGATGAACAGTTGCTCACATTATGGAATATTCCTCGCTGCATGCTCCCTACAATCGTGGACACAAGCAGGATCTATGGGTATTGTGAGGGGTTATTTGACACACAGATTCCGATCTGCAGCATTGTCGGGGATCAGCAGGCAGCTTTATTTGGGCAGACCTGCTTTACAGCCGGAGATGTAAAAAATACCTATGGAACTGGCTGCTTCCTATTAATGAACACAGAAGATCATATCATTCATTCTAAAAATGGTTTAGTGACTTCGGTCGGCTGGCGCATTAACGGAAAAGTCAGTTATGTGTTAGAGGGGAGTGTTTTTATTGCCGGAGCTGCTGTGCAATGGCTAAGAGACGGCTTGAAAATTATTCGCAGTGCAAATGAAAGTGAAGAACGTGCACAGCTTGTTGCAGATAATGACGGGGTATATGTTGTCCCATCCTTTACCGGATTGGGTGCTCCCTACTGGAAGCCTCATGTTAAAGGGGCCGTTTACGGACTGACACGAGGAACAAAGCAGGAACATATCATTCGTGCAACATTGGAATCGTTAGCTTATCAAACCTCAGACGTTATTTCTGCTATGAAAGAAGATGCTGCCTTGCAGCTAAATGAATTGAAGGTCGATGGGGGCGCTTCTATGAATCAATTCCTGCTGCAGTTTCAAAGTGATATTTTAAATATCCCGGTTAAACCTGCCGTTATTCAAGAGACAACAGCATTGGGGGCAGCCTATTTAGCCGGTTTAGCCATTGGCTATTGGAAAGATCAAAATGAGATTTGTCAGCTTTGTCTTAGCGGAACCATCTATCAGCCCAAAATGGAAGAAAAAGAAAGGGCGGATAAATTGAAGCAGTGGGATAAAGCGATTCAAGCTACGATACTTTTTGGTGAAGAATAAAAATAAGTTAACACCTGAGCCTATTTTGGAGTATGATAAAGTTAATGGAGGAATAAATTATGGAAAAATCAAAGGTATATTATACAGACTTACGTGCTCGTCCGGGTACAAGTCTGCCGCAAAAGTTAGAGAAGTTAATTCGTAAAGCCGGAATCGGTGATATTGACTTTGACAAAAAGATGGTCGCTATCAAGATTCACTTCGGAGAACCGGGTAATCTTTCTTATTTAAGACCTAATTATGCCAAGGTGGTTGTGGATGTCGTTAAATCATTAGGTGGTTCACCATTCCTGACAGACTGCAACACATTGTATGTAGGGCGTAGAAAAAATGCGTTAGACCATCTTGAAGCAGCTTACGAAAATGGATTTTCTCCTTTTTCTACAGGATGTCATGTTATTATCGGAGATGGTTTAAAAGGAACCGATGATGTCGAAGTACCTGTCGAGGGCGGAGAATTAGTAAAGAACGCTAAAATAGGACGTGCTGTGATGGATGCCGATGTTTTTATTACCCTAAGTCATTTTAAGGGACACGAATTAACCGGTTTTGGCGGTTGTTTAAAGAATGTCGGAATGGGATGCGGAAGCCGTGCCGGAAAAATGGAACAGCATAATTCCGGGAAACCTACTGTCGATCACAGTAAATGTGTAGGCTGTCGTTTCTGTGCCAAAAATTGTGCACACGGAGCCATCAGTTTTGGGAAAGACCATAAAGCAACGATTGATCACAGTAAATGCGTGGGCTGCGGGCGCTGCTTAGGATCATGTAATTACGACGCTATTCACAATGATAATGACAGTGCCGTAGACGATTTAAGCAAAAAAATCGCAGAATATTCAAAAGCCGTATTAGACGGCAGACCAGCTTTCCACATCAATTTAGTCATTGATGTTTCCCCTTACTGTGACTGCCACGGAGAAAATGACTTGCCAATCATACCTGATGTGGGAATGTTTGCCAGCTTTGATCCGGTAGCTTTAGATCAGGCATGTGCTGATGCCTGCAATCGTATGGCACCGATTCAAGGAAGCTTGCTTGATGACAACACACATGTGGAAGGCTTCTGCGATCATCATGACCATTTCAAGAATACAACTCCTATTACCGATTGGAAAGTATGTTTGGAGCATGCTGAAAAACTTGGTTTAGGTCACCGTGAATATGAGATTGTTGAAGTAAAATAAAAAAAATCAATAGGTTCTATTGACGTAATAACCTCCTAACAGACAGTAAAAATAATTGAACTGTCTAAAGGAGGTTTTTATATCTTATCAAGAACTCATTGACTTTTTTATTTGATAATAGTTGGATCTAAATAGACTTGTAATGCGGTATACGCCATTGTCTTGACTGCAATCGCCAGAGTCTGGTAAGCCAGTGTCCCGCTGACACAGTTCAAGAAATCCTCATTATGTGCATAAGCAGGAGGATTCGCTCCCGTATTCAACTCAATATAGCAAGTCGGACATACATGAGAGACATTGCCAATATCACTTGATCCTGATGCATTCTCATCGTTTTCCACGAAATCTGTAACGCCTAAATCTTCCATTGTTGTTTTCGCTAAAGCTATCAAGCCTGGATGATTAATCAAATCATCATAAGAATTTTCAAAATGGCGATAAGTTAATTTAGCCCCTGTCATTAATTCAGCTCCTTTTGCACAATTAATGACTTTTTGCGTTAATTCATCCAGATATGCCCTTTTTTTAGCACGGATATAAAACTGGCATTGTGCTTTGTTAGGCACTGTATTGGCTGCCTGCCCGCCATTAGTAATTATCCCATGTACACGAGCATCGGGCTGCATATGCTGACGCAATGCATTGATCCCAGCATAAGTTAATTGTACGGCATCCAAAGCATTAATCCCACGTTCCGGATAAGCCGCCGCATGTGCAGCTACTCCTTCAAAATTAAATTCAATCGAATCAATCGCTAAGGTTACAACATTTAAATTATTTTCTGCTCCTAAGTGCATCTGAAAAGCCGCATCAATATCATCGAAGGCCCCACGATCAACTAAATCACATTTCCCCCCTGTTGTTTCTTCTGCCGGTGTTCCGATAAACACAATCGTTCCGTTAAAATGATCTTTTAGCTGACTTAACACTGCACACGCTCCATAAGTAGAAGCAGCAATCCAGTTATGTCCACAGGCATGAGCTGTCTGATCTCCAGATTCACCATATCCCGGCAGGGCATCATATTCCGCTAAAAAGGCGATCTTCGGTCCTTTTCCGCAATTCAACTCTGCCCTAAAGGCTGTTGGCAAATCTAAATAAGGATAGGTAACTTCAAAACCATATTGACTAATCTTATCCACAAGGTATTGAGAAGACATGTATTCTTCATTCCCTAATTCCGGATGCGCATAAATATAATCATTGACTTCTTTAAATTCTTCCAGTAATTCCTCTGTTTTCGTATATACACATTCTTTTAATTCCATATCGCTCCTCCTAACTAAAACCAATAAAAATCGCTAAGCAAAGCAGAAGAATCTCTGCTACTAACAATAACCCAAATAGCGGTGTAACAAACTTATACCATTTGTTTACCGGCATTCCCATGATTCCACACATCATAAAGACAGACGTTGGCCAGAAAATATTAGAGAATCCATCTCCAAATTGAAAAGCTAAGACTGCAATTTGACGATTCAGTCCCACCATTTCTCCTACCGGTGCTAAGATTGGCATAGTAATCAATGCCTGTCCCCCACCAGAAGGAATAAAGAAATTCAAGATGTTTTGTACAAACAACATACCTAATCCACTTAAATATCCGGTAAACTGCTGTAATCCGCTTGATAGCCAGTAAACGATCGTATCAATGATACAAGCATTTTCCAAGATGATCGGAACCGCTCTGCTTAATCCACAGATCAATGCCCCAAACATCATTTCTTTAGCGGCTTCAATAAAGTATTCAGCAATCTGACTAGGGGTAAATCCGGAAATAAACCCAGCCACTAACATCATAATAAAGAACAGTGCTGCGATCTCATCGATATACCATCCTAATTGGATCGTTCCATAAAGCAGCATCCCAATCGTCACGACAAACAATAAACAAGATAGTTTATGACGGAACGTAAAGCTCGTGTTCATCATCGTTTCTTTTGATCCGATTTCTTTGATTTCCATCTCTTCTCCATAAAGAATCGATTTTGTCGGATCATTTTTAACTTTCTTACCATAACGCCACACATAAATAATGGCAATACTCATAAATACCACAAAACATAGAATACGGAAACCTAAACCGGAAAATAATTCAACTCCGGCGACCTCTTGGGCAATCCCAATTGTAAAAGGATTGATCGTTGCTGCGGCAAATCCAACTGCTACCGCAATATAAACGATTGATCCCCCTAGAATCGCATCATAGCCTAAGGCAATCGCAATCGAAATAAAGATCGGTAATAACCCATATGTTTCCTCGAATAAACCCATCGTGCTTCCCAAAACACCAAAGGCAATCATACAGATCGGAATAATCAGTTCAATACGTGAGCCGACTTTACGCAAAGTGGCTCCTAATACAGCATCAAATGTTCCATTCTTCAACAGCATGTAAACAAAAGCATAGGCAAAAATAATGAAGAAAATAATCTGTCCGGCATCAATAAACCCTAACTGAATCGATACGAATATATCAAACAGACCAATCCCAATCTTAGGTATGTATTGAAATGAATCTGCAACAACAACTGTGTTCCCGAAATCATCGGTTACACGTGTAAATTGCCCCGCCGGTACGACATTCGCTAAAATGGCCGCTAAAATAACCATTCCGAAAATGATGACGTAGGTATGGGGCATTTTAAATTTTTTCTTTTTTTCCATAAGTCTCTCCTCAAAATAAAAATGTCTCTATACCACTTTGCGGCATAAAGACATTATAAAATCATCCTCAAGCGCCAAGTAGTGCTCCTTTATAGCGGCAGCTATAAAGACAGTGTCATACCTCTTAAATATGACCCCAGCAGTTATTTTGACATAACCACTTCGGCAGTAAATCCTTTCTATCTAATTCATCGGCTTTCGGCCTCCTTAGATATACTGATAAGTACTGCACCCCTATCGACTATGTAAGTCGAAACTAACTATAGCATAAATTGTATACATTTGTAAATAGTTTTACACTATAAACAAAAAAGCAGCCATTAAGCTGCTTTGGGATCAATTTCGACTAAATGCTTTTTATAGCAGCGTTTATACAAGTATAAACAGATGAATAAAGAGATAACTTCGGCAAAGGCAAACGATGCCCACAGCATAGTCATTCCAAAGAGTTTATTCAATATGTACGCTAATGGTAAAATAACTAATAACTGACGACATACTGACATGATTAAACTGTACATTCCTTCTCCTAATGCCTGGTATAAAGAAGATAAAACAATTCCTACCGCAGCTAATGGGAATGATAAAGATATAAAGCGCAATGCCGGTACTCCGATTCTAAGCATTTCTGAAGAAGCATTGAACATCATCAATAACTTATCCGGAATTGCTAAGAAGACTGCCATTCCAATCGTTAAGATAATCGCTGCATAAATCAGTGCATCTTTTACCGCAAGCAAGATACGATCTTTTTTCTTAGCTCCAAAGTTATAAGCACAGATTGGAATCAATCCATTGGTTAATCCAAACACCGGCATAAAGATGAAACTATTTAATTTAAAGTAAACCCCTAATACAGAAATAGCTGCCTGACTAGAAGCTAAGATGACATTTAATCCCATGGTCATAACGGAACCAATCGATTGCATAACAATACTCGGTGCCCCAACACGATAAATCTCACCAATTAAATAACCATTTAACTTAAAGTCTTTAATCGCGATACGCACTTCATGATTCTTTAAATGATTTAATAACAGCGATAACAGCATTGCGACGATCTGACCGATAACGGTTGCCATCGCTGCTCCGGCAATCCCAAACTTGGGTGTACCAAATAAACCAAAGATCATAATCGGATCTAAGATAATATTCGTAACAGCTCCAACCAGCTGTGTTACCATATTGTAAATGGTAATACCGGCTGACTGCATGATTCTTTCAGAAATAACCTGTAAAAAGATACCGAATGAGAAGATCGTACAGATACTGATATATTGTACTCCCATATCGATAACTACCGGATTATTTGAGAACGCTTCAAAATACATTCTTGAACCGAAAATTCCAAATAACGCAAAGACAAAGTAACTTAAAATCCCTAAAAGCAAGCCATGACTTGCCGCTAAGTTCGCTTCATCTTTTCTTTTTTGTCCTAATTTTCTTGAAATCAATGAATTTAAACCAACAGCCGTTCCGACAGCCACCGAAATCATAATCGATTGTACCGGGAAAGCAAGCGAGACCGCTGTTAAAGCATCTTCTCCTAATTGAGCAACGAAGATACTATCCACAATATTATACAATGCTTGAACAAGCATTGAGATCATAATCGGCAGAGACATTGAAATCAGTAATTTACTGACAGGCATATAGCCCATTTTATTTTCTTTTTCTTCCACTATATCACTCCTTTGTAACTATTCAATATTATCAATTCAAAAAGATATAGTCAATAGTTAATCGAAAAACATTTTTGTGTTTAAATTAATCTATAAAATAAATAGGAATAATTACTATTTAGATATTGACTTTTGTAATATTTAGGGATATGATAAATACAGAAAGAAATATTGGAGGTAATAAAATGAAAGATTTAAAAGGAACAAAAACAGAGGCAAACTTACAAACAGCATTTGCCGGAGAATCTCAGGCAAGAAATAAGTATACTTACTATTCAAGTAAAGCTAAAAAAGATGGTTATGTTCAAATCGCTAATATTTTTGAAGAAACTGCTAATAATGAAAAAGAACACGCTAAAATCTGGTTTAAATTACTTCATGGTGGTGCCGTTGCTGATACAATGACAAACTTAAAAGATGCTGCTGCCGGTGAAAACTACGAATGGACAGATATGTATGCTACTTTCGCAAAAGAAGCAAAAGAAGAAGGTTTTGATAAAATTGCTTTCTTATTTGAAGAAGTAGGTAAAATCGAAAAAGAACATGAAGAAAGATATTTAAAATTACTTAAAAACATTGAAGAAGGTGCCGTATTTGAAAAAGATGGTATCACAGTATGGAAATGCGGTAACTGCGGATATATCCATGTAGGAGAAAATGCTCCTGAGAAATGTCCGGTATGTGACCATCCAAAATCATATTTTGAAGTAAGATCACAGAACTATTAATTAGCTTAAATCACACCTTGAGTGTGATTTTTATTTTCTCTAACAGAAAATTGCTTCTTGATGTAACCGCTTTAAAAGTGTATGATAATGAAGTAACAGTAATTACATAAAGGAAATAAAATATTTTGAAAGCTCTATTTCCTGCTTTATTAGAGATAATGGTTATAAAAATTATTTTTATTCTTTTTAATTATTTTAATCTTGATGTAATTGCTTTTAAAGAGTATTATAAAAATAGGATGGTGATGACATGGGAACACTAAAGTTCTCCCTCAAGATGTTGCGATTAGACTTTAAAAAGTGCTTTTTTTATGGCCTTTCGTTAGTTTTATCGACATCAATTATTTTTGTATTTTTCAACTATATCGATAATATTTATTTAGGCAACAGTCTTTCTGAAAAAAGCGGTGCCAATCAAATATTAGCGTTATTTATTATTATCATTGCATGTGCAAATGCCTGCTTTGCTAACTCATTTTTTATTTCACGTAAAACAAATGAGATTGCGATTGCCTCAATGAGCGGTGCCAGTGTATTTGCGGTAGCTGGCTATCTTTTGGTTCAAAACTTTGTAATCATGGGGTTAAGTATTCCAATCGGGTTTGGTGTTGGCTATATTTTCAATCATTTCTTTAATTTATTTATCTATGCTTCATTAGATGTCGCAGCCAATACGTACTATGTCTCAATGCAAGGCTTAATTATGAGTACCATCGTAATTTTGACACAGATTATTGCATTGACATTAGTCAATTCCGGTTATGCTTACCGTACGGAAATCAAAACGTTATTAAATGAACAGGAATCGATGACAAAGAAATCAACGAAACCAATTAAGACACCTGTTATCTTTTATTGGATTCTCTATCTGATTCCAATCGTATTATTCTTTATCGTTGATCTTGATCCAATGATCTTTGTTGTTGTTTCCTGCATTGGCGTATTTGGTATCGTGGGATTATTGAAGGTAGGTCTTTCAAAGTTAATTATGTATAGACAAAAGAGCCATTTAACAAAATCAAATTCTTTGATTGCTTATGGGAATCTTTCCTATTCATTGAAATCTACGGGAATGCTGATGACGATTATTATTCTTTCGATTATCTTATTTATTGGCTTGATCATTATCAATGTCAATAGCCCAAAGGATCTATTTATCGTATTGCTCTCTTATGGCATTATTATCTTCTTAATGTCAACCAGTATTTTATACAAGATTATTTTAGAGACATCTACCCGATTAGGATTATATCAGTCACTTTTTAAATTAGGATATCTAAAGAAACAGTTAAAAGCGATCATGAGAAAAGAGATTGTGATGCTGTATGGGGTTATTCTTTTCTTCCCGACCAGCTATATTGTGATTATGTTAGGCCGCTTTGTTGCTGCCAAGGAAGTAGTATTGAGTTTTGCGATTGCCTTAGTTTTAGCCTATGTAATCCCGATCTGCATTACCGCATTCATTGCTTATTTAGTTTATAAACGTACGATTATTGCAAATATTTAAGGAGGAAAAATATGGATGAAGTATTGAAAGCAACCGGAGTCGAAAAGACTTATGGACTGCATACAAAACAACCGTTCAAAGCTTTAAAAGGGATTGACTTGACGATCAATGAAAATGATTTTATTTGTATTATGGGACCTTCCGGAAGTGGAAAATCAACTTTTATAAATGTTATCTCAACAATTGATAACCCTACTGGCGGTCGTGTCGTGATCGGAGGACAGGATGTCACTGACATGACAGAGGAACAATTAGGTCGCTTTAAATATGAAAACCTTGGCTTTATCTTTCAGGACTTCAACCTGATTGGCAGCCTGACTATTTCTGAAAATATTGCTGTGCCGCTTTCATTGTCTCATAAATCTAAACAAGAGATTATTCAAGATGTAGAAGCGGTCGCAAAAAAATTAGGAATCGACCATCTGCTGCATAAATATCCAGAAGAATGTTCCGGTGGACAAAGACAGCGTGCCGCTATTGCCAGAGCTTTAGTCAACCAGCCAAAACTTATTGTTGCAGATGAACCGACAGGTAACTTAGACAGTGAAAACTCACACGAAATTCTCAGACTGTTCAAGCAGTTAAACGACGAAGATGGTGTTACGATTTTGATGGTAACTCATGATTCCATGATTGCCAGCTTTTCTAAAAAACTCTTATTTATTAAAGATGGTGAGTTGGAAACAACTATTGAAAAACTAAATAAAACCCAAAAAGAATATTATTATGAAATCGTCGATGCAAATTCAAAAGAATCACAGGAATTATTTCAGTAATGGGTAAAGCTAAATTTGCTTTAAGGATGCTCAAACTAGAGTATCAAAAAACATTCTTTTATGGGCTGTCACTCATTTGTTCTTCTGCTGTGATTTTCTTATTCTTTAATTATATGGATAATCATATTATTGGAAATGAAATTAGTACCGGAATGGGATTTAGTAACTTACTTTCTCTTGCCATTATGCTGATTGCTTCGGCTACAGCCTGTTTTGCCAATGGCTTCTTCCTTTCTAAAAAGAACGAAGAAATAGGGATTTATACGATGTCCGGAGCCGGTGTTGGTGGTGTCAGTATTTATCTGATTGTTCAAAACTTTGCGATCATCCTCGCCGCCATTCCGTTAGGTTTTTTGATCGGTTATCTAGCGAATCCGATCTTGAATCAGATTGTTTACAGCAGTCTTCATATTACCGGTAACCTTTGGCATATTTCTACTCAAGCGATTGTCATGTCAATCATTACGTTATTAACTCAAACGGCTGCCTTGACTGTTGTTAATGCAGGATATGCGTATCGTCATGACATCCTTCAATTATTACATTTTAATAATACAATGAAAGCAGAAGCCCCCGCTTCTTCCATCCGTATGCCGATTATTGTCTACTGGATAACGGCACTCATTCCGTTATATGTCTTTTTTCAAGTCCCTGTAGCCAGTAATGATACAATGGTCTTTCTCATTGTTTCTTGTATAGGACTTTATGGAATTTCCGGTTTGTTCAAGCGTGGACTTCCACAGTTATTTGAATTCCTGCAACGTCACTTTAATATGAATCATAAGATTCGTCTGATTGGTTTTGGGAATCTCTCTTACTCAATCGCCAGAACGGCAACCTTGATTAAAATTATCATTGTCGCTATCATCTGTATGATCTGTTTATGTATTACGTATCATGATGATCCCAGCAACAGTACCTTGATTTACTTTTCTTATGGGGTAATCATTTTCCTAATGACCTTCTGTATCGTATATCGTGTCATTGTGGAGAATTCATCGAATGGACCCTTGTTTGAATCTTTATATAAACTGGGATTTGTTCGTAAAGATTTAAAAAGAATCATGCGTTTTGAAACATTAGGGCTTTACGGCATTATCTTGTTTATTCCAACTTTATATATCGGTATCATTCTCTTTATTTATATTCAGCATGGTTTGCTTCCGATAGCGATCGCTGTTAATCTTGTCTTAGCCTATCTGATTCCAATCGTACTGGTTGGACTCATCACATATCAAAATTATAAAAAAGTTATTTTTAATTATATTGAAGGAGGACACTAAATGGAAACAAATTCTGTACTTACCGCTAAAGGTGTCAAAAAAATTTACGGTCAGTTTGATGATCAGAAAGTTGAAGCCTTAAAAGGAATTGATTTGAATATGGTGGAAGGAGAATTCGTCTGTATCATGGGACCTTCCGGAAGTGGAAAGTCTACTTTGTTGAACGTTTTATCGACAATAGATCTTCCTTCAAAAGGATTTGTTCATATTAACGGAACCAATGTTGTCAGCATGACAGAATACGAATTAGGACAATTTCGTTATAAAAACTTAGGCTTTATTTTTCAGGAATTTCATTTAATTGAGAGTTTAACGATCTTAGATAATATTGGCGTACCTCTCTCATTAGCGAATGTAAATAAAGATGAGATTAAAACCCGTGTGACAGATATTGCAAAACAGTTGAATATCGATATGACCTTAGAAAAACATCCGAGCGAATGTTCCGGAGGACAAAGACAGAGAGTGGCGATTGCCAGAGCTTTAGTCACTAACCCTCGTTTAATTGTTGCCGATGAACCAACCGGAAACTTAGATAGTCAGAATTCACATGAATTACTTTCTATTTTCCGTCGTTTAAACAAGGAACAAGGAGTTACAATTTTGATGGTAACTCATGATGCAACGATCGCAAGTTATTCAACCAAAATGCTTCGAATTAAGGATGGATTAATCGAAACCGAATTAGAAGCCGATGGTATGAGCCAAAAAGAATACTTCTATAAAATTGTTGAAGCAAATTCACAAGAATCACAATTAGAATTTATGGATTAAGAGCTGTAACGAAAAGATAGGTAGTTAGCTATCTGAGCGTTCAGCTCTTTTTTTATGTGATGGACTTAAAATCTATTTCTTATATTTAGGAATCTTTATATAGGCGCTGTGACTTTATTTTACAATAAAAAAACCTACCTCTATCGATGAATGAATTTATATAACTTCATTTATCCACTTTGGTAGGAGCGTATTACACAATTCTTAAAACATTATACTTTTTTCTTTTTAGTTAAAGCAAATATACCTGCTATCGCTAAAATGCTTAATCTCGCAAGACCGATAATAGATGTAGCATCTCCCGTATCCGCAACTTTAGGTTGTGTCACTTTTGGTGTGTCTTGTTGTTCTTCATTTTCTATAGGAGGAGTAGGTTCTGCTGTGAATTGCTGAACGGCTAAGCGTGTTGTATCAATTGCTGCCTTTAATCCATTATAAGTAATTGCTACATCCCCTTCTCTATTTAATGCCTGATAATCCTCCATCGCTGCATTACCATCTTTTATCGCCTGTAACAAAGCCAACATATCTTTTATGTATTGCATGTTTAATTCTTCTCCAGGTGCTAATTCACCATAAGTCTGCTGCCATGCATGACCTGGCAAAATAGTGAGTTGTTCCATTTCTTTTACTGTATTATATAATGCCTTCATATCCACTTCATATGTGGTTAATGGATTTTCAGTAAAAAGCAGCCAAACAAACCTAGATCCCATGCCATCTCCGGAGTATAAGACTTGTCTTTTAGCATCTAGATATGCAATTGATCCATCAGTATGTCCTCTTAAATTAATTGCTTCTAATGAATACTGTGCGGTATCAATAGTATCTCCTTCCGCAATTAAAGAGACATCATAATCCTTTAATAAAGCTTGTGTTGCTTCATCATAATCGCCTTCACTTATATATACTCTCGTTCCTGCTGCTATCGTTTTATTTTTTAATTCACCGATATGATCTCCGTGGTTATGAGTAATCGCAACCTCTAATGTACGATTCACAGATAAAGCATTCATAATCACTTTAAAATCTTCTGAATAAAAACCATTTCCTGCATCAATTAATAGTGTTTTATTTTCATCTGCAATAAAATACATACTTGATCCATTATTTTCAAGACCACATGGATTACTCTGTGTTCCTTCATCTACATGATAAACGCCATTTAAACTTGTTTGATCACCAGATATTTTAGTCACTGCCAAATGGCCCACTTCGGCATAATTGTTATTCAATAATTCTTTAGTAAAGATATCCTCATTATTTTGACTCCACACAATATTTTGAACAAAATGCTGAAAACTTTGTGCCCATACAAACCAGTCATGAGCTCCGTATAAATAACCACCATCTATGAAGTTATCCATAGAGTTATCTGCTGCCCATTTTACTAAATCTTCGTACTTGATATCTTCTCCGGACATAATTGTTGCTGAAGCAATATCGCATGTTCCAACAGTAGCAGTAACAATCGGATAAGATAATTCTGGTTTATCCGTTAAAGCCTTCATGTCAGTTCCTGAAAAAATACCAAAATAACCAAATGCGTCAGGATGATCAAAATACATATGGGTTGTTGTCATTCCGCCCATAGACAGACCACAAAAGGCACGATCATTTACTGAAGCAGAAACATTATAGTTTGTTTCCATATAAGGAATAATATAATGAAGGACATTGTCTTCTATTTTGGCAAAATCCCAATTATAAGATGCATTATCCATTGTGACAACGATCGCTTCTTCTGTTTGTCCGCTGCTGATTAAATTATCCATAATGTTATCGGCATGTCCCATAGCAAACCAATCCGTTTCGTTTCCGCCACCGCCATGACTGGCATAGATTACTTTATATGGTTTTTCACGATTTTTATCGTAGCCTGCCGGAAGATATATTCCTAAATCCTGATGACTGCTTAAATTTCCTGTGTATTCTACATATTGCTGAGTCCCCTTACTGCCTGAACTCGGAAGCACATAGTCTAAGTTTAATGACTTTGACTGCTTATCTGCATCATATCTGCCATACACAATACTATGTGTGCTGTCCCCAGTCGCAATGTCACTATTGCCGTTATTTTTTGCCGGTGATGGATTTGCCGGATCATCAATAGTGATCGCATCTTCACCAACGTACTTCACAATATAGCTGTATGCATAGCTTCCACTCGTGATTGGAAAATCTGCTTCATATTGTCTAGCTGAAGCATTGTACACCATCGTTTTTGTGTAACCCCAGCCATTTGCCATCCCCGCTCCCGGTGCAAAATTAGTCGCATACATTCCATTGACATATTCATCCGGTCCATACTGGTTATCAGCTGCCTTCAGATCTTTATTGGGATCAACATACTGAAAAGGTCCAGTTACACTAACACTTTCAACCGTTTTTCCGCTTGTATCCTTATAAACAAAATGAACTGTATATCCAGATGGGGATAACTCATCTTTTATCACAGTTGCTCCGGGTTGATAGGTTTCTGCGGCCATGACTTTAAAACTCATTGTAGATGCCATTAACACGAATGTCAAACCTCCTTTAAACACTTTTAATAAATATTTATTCATGATAGTCTCCTTTCTTTATCTATACTTTAAAAATATAACGATTTCACATATTATTCCATATTTAAAACAGAAAGCTTTATCAAATAAAAAAAAGCAACTTTCATAAAATGAAAGTTACATCTCATAATAAAACAACTCAGATAGAATACGACTAATATACAACAAAGAATAATAACCTGTATTCAAGCTTTTACTTTGACCATAGTAAACAATTAAATCAAATAAATCATCACTCTCTAAATCATCCTGAGTAAATACAATAATCTTAGCCCCGTTCTTTTTAGCCACTTCCAGTATTTCCTTTTGTTCACTACTGAAAAAGCCACTATATACATTAAAAAACATTACTACGGAATTTTGATCTATAAATTGCATATGCAGTCCTTGCACATCTGTAATTTTAAATAAATAGGAAGGGGTTCCGTTAGCCAATAAATCTAACTGCAAGGTGTAGAAGATTGATAAAGCATGGTCATCTCCATAAAAGCTAACTGAACTCGCTTCTTTCATGGTTTTAATTATGTGGAGCAGTAAATGTGTTGGAACAATTTCTCTTGTTTTCGTTAAATTATCTATTGCTTCTTGATGAATCTGGTCAGCCATCTTTTCTACCGAACGATGAGGATACTGCGTTACATTTGCTAGTTTACGACTTAATTTTATTTCTAAGAAGGCTTTTTGAAAGGATTCTCTAAAATCCTGATAAGATTTAAAGCCCATCTTTTTAATAAAGCGGCTAACACTTGCTTGTGATATGTTTGCCTGATTGGCTAACTCTTCCAATGAAACGATCTCTAAATCATTTACATAAGATAGTATTGTTCTTGCGATATTATAATCATTATTATTAGCCACTTGTGTATTACAACTATTAATTAATCTGAATACAGTTCCCATATAATTTGACATAGCTCTGCTCCTTCCAAATTGTATCCCCTTACAAATTGTAACATGGCATTTATTTAATCACAATGTCCGTGTATGAGATTCTATTAACTATTTTTGAAAACAGACTTATAGTTGTAATAATTAAAAGATATTTCTTTTTAAAATTTATTTGACTTTGACTCTTTTCTCTTTACTTTCTTTGATGTATAATATCTTATGTATTCATTGCCGACATAGCTCCAACGGTAGAGCAATCCACTCGTAATGGATAGGTTGCTGGTTCGATTCCAGTTGTCGGCACCATAAGAGAGTTAAGGGATCACTTGGTGGTCCTTTTCTTATAATTGAAAGGAGATATAAAGATGGTTGGTCTATACTTTAGTGGAACAGGGAATTCAAAATATTGTTTAGAACGTTTCTTAAAAGAATTTAAAGATATTCAAATATTCTCAATTGAAGATCATAAGGCGATTGAGCAAATTAAATACCATACTCAGATCATCATCGCCTATCCTGTTCAATACAGTAATATACCTAAAATATTAAGAGATTTTATCATGAAGAACACAGTTCTTTGGAAAAATAAAGAAATTTTTATTATTGCTACAATGGGGCTTTTCAGTGGGGATGGGGCCGGAATCCTCGCTCGTTTATTAAAGAAACAAGGTGCTCACATTGTTGGTGGTCTGCATTTAAAAATGCCGGATAGTATCGCTGATGAAAAAGTCCTGAAACACTCATCAGAAAAAAATAAAACATCAATTCTTGAAGCAGAAAAGAAAATAATACAAGCGGCATATAATTTTCAAAATGGACATCCATCACAAGAGGGAATCGGTTTATTCTCCCATCTTATTGGATTATTTGGACAACGACTATACTTCTATACGAAAACAAGACATTACTCAAATAAGTTAAAAATAAATGAAACTCGTTGTATTGGCTGCGGAAAATGTGTAAAATTATGTCCTATGAAAAATATTGATATGACGAATGGCAAAGCTGCGGCTAAAGATCAATGTACCTTGTGTTATCGCTGTATCAATCAGTGTCCAACGCAGGCAATGACTCTGCTAGGAAAAAAAGTAGTGAAACAATACGATATTAACCACTATTTATAAATTTTCCTTATAACACATTGCACTTTCTATTTATTTTAGTAAATAACTATATACTGGCAATTACAATTACTTTACTAATCATCCTTGTTACATTACCATTTAGTACAGGTATAAATGGAGGAATAAAGATGAAAGAGAGATTAGAGACTTATCTAAATGAATGCCGATTACAAAAAAATTTAAACATGAAAACCATTAAAGCTTATTCAATTGATCTAAAGCAGTTCTTAACTTATAGTCAGGATAGAGAATGCTCCAGAGAATTACTGAATGATTATATTGGTTATTTATCCAGACTCTATTCAAAACCAAGGACGATCAAAAGAAAAATTGCCAGTCTAAAGGCTTTTTTTAATTATTTAGAGCTAGATAACTATATTGACTATAATCCCTTTAATAAAATACGTTTTAAATATAAAGAACCTTTGCTGCTTCCCCGTACGGTAGATCTTCAATATATGACATTGATCTTAAAAAAAGCTTATGATGATATCCGCCAAAGCCGTTCTCCTTATGAAATAAAAACGACCACGCGTAATGCCGCTGTGATCGAATTGCTTTTTTCTACCGGATTAAGAGTTTCCGAATTATGTAATATTAAAAAAGAAGAAATTAACCTTGATCAAGGACAACTATTGATCTATGGAAAAGGAGCAAAAGAAAGAAATCTTTATATAGGCAACTATAAAGTATTGCAAATATTAAAAGAGTATGCTTGTTTATTTCAGGATCAGATTGATGATTCAATCTTCTTTTTTATTAATCGGAACGGGAAGCGTTTATCTGAACAATCTGTCCGATTTATTTTAAAGCACTATGAACGTGTATTGAAATTAAACCAGCATATTACCCCTCATATGCTTCGACATACATTTGCAACACAATTACTAGAAGAAGACGTTGATATACGTTATATCCAACGAATCTTAGGACATAGTTCCATAACCACTACCCAAATCTATACACATGTAACTTCCAACAAACAACGTGAAATCTTAATACAGCGAAATCCACGTAATCGCATTCCATTATAGAAAATATCTGGAAACGAATGTATTTCCAGATATTTTTTATTGTTTAGAAATCACAAAATAGGGGCATTCATACATTCCTTCTACATTCCTGCACAAATTTTTATACACCTCTATAGAAGTCTTACGATTATATGGGAGTTCTTCATCTTGACAGTTCGCCATATAAGATAAACTCTCGGCAAAATAAAAATAATCTTCATCATAGCCGATGATAGGCACATAGTGCGTATTGGGTTCTTCCATGTTGACACGAATAAAAGAAATGACGGGCACTCCTAAGCTGATATCATGTTTCAATTCTTCAATACTGGCATTCTTCTTAAATTCGATTGAGTATCCCTGTGTACGAAAAAAAGTAACAATTCCATCCGGAGTTGCCCCTTGAGGAATTTTTCCTGGGAAATTCTCATATAAATGCTTCCCATCAGCGGTCTCTCCAAAAAAACGCAGTATATAAGCCGAAGAATAGCCTGAACATTCTAATCCTGACTGATAATCAAAATAATTATCTGATTCATTCATCACTGCAGGTGGGTACTCCCATTTCTGCTCAGGCTTCAATTTAGGTAACAATATAAGACCTAAGATAATGATAAGACCAATGAGGAGATATTTTTGATAACGGTGAAATCTATTTTTCATGGTTTCCCTCCTTTCTATCATCATAACATTTTTAGAATACACAATAAATTTAATACAAAAAAATGTATTGCCCCTCGTAAATTTAGACAGTTTATTTAAAGTTAATCTGACTAAAAAAAGATAGAATAAACACATAATATATATTTAGTGGTTGACAAAAGTTTTATACGTCATATAATTTTAGTGTAAGAATAAAATAATCTGGTAGGTGAGGCTCCTACAGGGATAAGGACTGCTGCCGCGAAATGATGGAGACATCATGAGTTGGTTTGAACAGGTTATATCGTCAAGGTATAGCATAATGCAGTTTCATCGCCCTGCAAAGCTAAAGCTTGAACGGTACTAAAAGAAAGAACATTTTCCATGGACCGTTGGCTTCCATGGTTTTTTTATTGAAAGGAGATGAGCATGATGGATGAGTATCGAGGTTGTAAAGATTGGCAGATGTTTTCATCATGCTTGTTTTAAGCATGTCTAAAACCCGTCTGCCATTCGTGTGGACGGGTTTTTATTATGCCCAATTTATAATAAAGGAGGTGGGAAAAATGGATTTAGATTCCAGTAGCAGCGGCACAAAATCAAAAGAGCGAGTCTCGAGAAAAACGGATTTAAATCCACTTTTCTCATTAACAATTTAATAGAAGTTCTTAATTTTGTGCCTTTTAAAAAAAGAGGAGGTACAAAAAATGAAATTAAAAAACAAAAAATTATTTACACAGCAAGAGCTAGAATCAAAAAAGTTACTAAAATTAGCAGCTATGCCAGTGAGTTCGTTACTTAACCAATTAGAAAGTTCAATGCACGGACTTACTATTGAGACAGTAGAAGAAAGACAGGAAAGAGACGGAAAAAATATTATTGACCATCAAAAAAGAAATCCGCTTTATAAACAACTATTTTTAGCGTTTGCAGATCCCTTTTCAGCTATTTTACTTGTCTTAGCGATTGTTTCTTTATTTACAGATGTCATCTTAGCGGATCCTCAGGATAAAGATCCCACTACAGTCATTATTATTTCTATTCTCGTATTAATTTCCGGTACACTGCGTTTCGTTCAGGAAAGCCGAAGTGGGAACGCTGCCGCTAAACTTTCAAAAATGATTATGACAACAACTTGTGTAGAACGTGAATCTATTGGAAAAAAAGAGATTTTATTAGAAGATGTCGTCGTAGGGGACATCGTTCATCTTTCTGCCGGTGATATGATTCCGGCTGATCTGCGTATTCTATCAGCAAAAGATTTATTTATCAGTCAGTCCGCTTTGAATGGTGAAAGTGAACCGGTGGAAAAATATAACACTGATCAGCATTATGATGATTTATTTTCACATCCACAGTTAGCCTTTATGGGCAGCAATGTCATTAGTGGCAGTGCGGTCGGCATTGTTTTAGCGACGGGTTATCGCACGGTTTTAGGAACAATCGCTAAAACGCTGAATGAAAAACCACCAAAAAGCAGTTTTGAAGAAGGCGTTAATTCAGTGTCATGGGTATTAATTCGCTTTATGCTGGTGATGGTTCCGATTGTTTTCTTCATCAATGGATGGACTAAAGGCGATTGGATGGAAGCTGGTTTATTCGCTATTTCTGTGGCGGTAGGATTAACTCCGGAAATGCTGCCGATGATCGTAACAACCGGATTAGCTAAAGGGGCAGTTGCGATGTCTCACAAAAAAGTGATTGTTAAAAATATGAATGCAATCCAAAATTTAGGAGCAATGGATATTTTATGCACAGATAAAACCGGTACTCTCACTCAAGATAAAGTCGTATTAGAATATCATTTGGATATTACCGGTAACGAAAACACAAGAGTATTGCGTCATGCATTTCTAAACAGCTATTATCAGACCGGATTAAAAAATTTAATAGACATAGCTATCATTCAGTTTGCACAAGAGAACATGGATGCTTCCTTCTGTAAAGAAGGTTATCATAAGATTGATGAGATTCCTTTTGATTTTGAGCGCCGCCGCATGAGTGTCGTGATTGAAGATAAAAACAAAAAAACGCAGATGATTACCAAAGGGGCAGTTGAGGAAATGCTTAAAATCTGTGCTTACGTGGAATATCAAGGTGAAATCCAGCCTTTAAATGAGACACTTAAAACCATGATTGAGCATATTGCCGAGGAATTGAATCAACAAGGATTACGAGTGATTGCTTTAGCTCAAAAAACAAATCCAAAACCAGTTGGAGAATTTTCAATCAAAGATGAAGAAGATATGGTATTTATGGGATATTTAGCTTTCTTAGACCCACCAAAAGAAACGACCGCAAAAGCCATTCAAGCATTGCAGACCTATGGCGTGCTAACGAAGATATTGACGGGTGATAATGAAAAAGTAACTAAAAGTGTCTGCAGCCAAGTGGGATTAAAAGCAGATCATGTCCTGTTAGGCAGTGACATTGAAAAAATGAGTGATAGTCAGCTATCTCAGGAAGCAGAAACCACTACTGTCTTCGCTAAACTTTCACCTGCACAAAAAGCAAGAATTGTTAATATTTTAAAACATAACGGACATGTTGTAGGGTATATGGGGGATGGCATCAATGATGCTTCCGCAATGAAAGTTTCAGATGTAGGCATTTCAGTAGATACTGCTGTTGATATTGCCAAAGAAAGTGCAGATATTATCCTTTTAGAAAAAGACTTAATGGTATTAGAAGATGGTATTATCGAAGGAAGAAAGATTTATGCCAATATGATTAAATATATTAAAATGACTGCTTCATCTAATTTTGGCAATGTCTTTTCAGTTTTGATTGCCAGTGCCTTTCTTCCATTTCTGCCTATGGCTTCAGTTCAGCTTCTATTATTGAATCTCATCTATAACATTACATGCATCGCTGTGCCCTGGGATCATGTTGATGAAGATTATCTGCTTATGCCAAGACCTTGGAACGCATCTTCAATAGGAAGATTCATGGTATGGATAGGACCAGCTAGCTCTATCTTTGATATTATCACCTTTATCTTCATGTATTTTCTGATTTGTCCGATGATTTGTGGAGGTATGTTTCATCAGTTAAAGGATCCAGCCATGCAGACTTTATTTGTTTCATTGTTCCAAGCAGGATGGTTTGTTGAATCAATGTGGAGCCAAACCTTAATTATTCACATGATTCGCACCCCAAAACTACCATTCTTTCAAAGTCGAGCTTCAAAGCCATTAACTCTTTTTACTCTGTCTGGTATCTTGATCCTTACTGTTATCCCATACACCTTTATCGGGGAAAAAATCGGTCTTTCACCACTTCCTTTAATCTATTATGCTGGATTACTGTTTATCATTACCGGTTATGTAATATTGACCACGATTATCAAAAAACAATATATCAAAAGATATAGTGAGCTGCTGTAATTAAAAATTCCTGCTATTCTCTTTAGAATAACGGGAATTTTATTTTATTCGCCCTCCTCCTGTCTTTTAGATGCATATAATAGGAGGGGTGACATTTATTATGCTGTATATATTAACCGGAATCATTCTTTGCCTACTTTATTTCTATATTGAAACAAGAGTCCGCTATCAATTAGAATTTAAAATGATACGTTTGATGAATCAGTCCACACAAATTTACAGCCGTGGACAATACTATGAAAAAAGAAGCTATGTGGTAATGACTATGCTGTCGGAGCTCAACTATCTGGAACATCTTTTTATCAATGAATATAAGCTTAATATGATCTATCGTAAATTATTACTGCTTTATCCTACTCAGCCATACATTCTATAGATTATCTATAGAATACATACCCGGCAAATAAAGCTGAAAAATAGATGAGCAAGGTGACAAACAAACATTCTTTCTTATTTTTATGATAACGATACAGCGTCAGCATGCCTAATCCGGTACTGCAGCTTAATCCGGTAAACAAAGCACCAAAACTGATAAGACCATTTAAATAGACCTGAGCTAAGATCATTGAGCCGGCACAATTTGGAATTAATCCAATTAATCCGGCAATAATCGGTTGTAAAAGAAGATGCGTATTTAAAAAACCGGTAATTTGGTCTTCACCGATAAACGCAATAATTAAAGAAATCACAACCTGACTGATAAAAACAAATAGTGTAATTCTTAATGTATGTTCAAAAGCATGTCGCCAATGGTGATGGCAATGATCTTCCTCTGCTTCTTCTTTTATCGCTGGTGTTGGAAAATGAACTAGGAAATTCACAAAGATACCCAATAGGATACCAAAAACCAGTTTCAAAAATAATAACCATAAAACATCCTTACTGAAATGAGAGCCTGTCAATAAAATAATTACCGCTTCATCACTGGAAGAAACAAAGATAGCAATCAATGTGCCTAAACTGATCAATCCGGTACTAAATAATTTCGATGCCATGATACTGGTGCCGCACTCCGGTAAAATCCCAATCAGTCCGCCGACGATGGGTCCTGCTTTTTTAAAGCGATGGTGCAGCCAGTCTTTATCCTCAATATATTCTAAAATCAAATAGATAATAAAGATCACCGGAACGATCATGAGTGTATCTTTGATTATATCTAACATAAGTTCCATGCTTACACCTCCTACTCCCATTATTTACAATAATAGCCCTATTCATTCAAAAATTCAAATATAGCGTATCAAAATCTGTTTTTCAAATTATAAAAATACAGATTCTATTTTAGATTCCTCACTATACTATACCTTATAGATAGGAGGATTTAATCATGACAAGACTTATTGTTAATGGGGATGACTTCGGTATGTGCGAAGGGGTCACCTTAGGAATTTTAAAAGCACATAGAGACGGGATTTTAAGATCGACCACCATGATGACAGGAATGCCTTTTGCTGCTCAGGCGGCACAAATGGCAAAGGACTATCCAAATCTAGGCGTTGGACTGCATTTTAATCTGACTGCCGGCAGACCGGTTTGTGATCCTAAAGAGATTCCCAGCTTGGTAGAAGCTGACGGGAGCTTCCATTCCAACAGCTGGCATGAAAAAAATAAAAAGAATCCACAGGATATGGTTAACTATGAAGAAGTTTATAAGGAATACAGTGCTCAATTACAGCGTTTTATCGAATTGACAGGACATATGCCCGATCATTTTGATTCTCATCATGGATCAAGTGATTATCCACTTCTGCATGCTCAGCTGCAAAAACTCATTGATCAATATGATGTGCCTACCCGCTGTTCATTTGATTATATCGACTGCAATTATGAAAGACCGGCATATTTTAGCACCTTTTATGATAAACTAGCAGCTGTTGAATATTTCACTGAAGATCAGGATCATCTTTTAGAAAAGGATTTAGTGGAAACCATGTGTCACCCGGCTTTTGTTGATGACTTCCTTTATACCACTTCCTCTTATAATGTTCAGCGTACAAAGGAACTATCTGTTTTATGTGATCCACGTGTATTAGAATGGATTAAGATCAATCATGTCGAATTAATAAACTTTCAGGATTTAAAGAAAATAAAGTAAAAAGCTTCTGCCTTCAGAAGTTTTTTTGCTCTGATTAAAAAGATAATTTTCAGAATATTAAAAAGCATTTATTATTTAACTATTCCCACTATACTATAACTTATAGATAGGAGGACATAGATTAATGACAAGACTTATTGTTAACGGGGACGACTTTGGTATGTGTGAAGGCGTTACTTTGGGGATTTTAAAAGCACATAAGGAAGGTATATTACGTTCCACAACCATGATGGTAGGAATGCCTTTTGCCGCTCAGGCAGCTCAGATGGCAAAGGATTATCCGAATTTGGGAATAGGAATCCATTTTACTCTAACGGCAGGAAAACCGGTAAGTGATCCTAAAGATGTACCCAGTTTAGTGGAAGCGGACGGAACTTTCCATTCACAGGATTGGCATATTAAAAACAAACAAAAACCAATCGAAGAAGATGAATTAAACTATGAAGAGGTCTACAAAGAATATTGTGCTCAGTTAAAACGTTTTGAAGAATTAAACGGACGTCTGCCAGATCATTTTGATTCACATCATGGAACCAGTTCTTATCCACGCATTTATGAACAAACAAAAAAACTGATTGAAAAATATGATGTACCTGTTCGCTGTTCATTTGATTATGTTGGCGGAAACTACGAAAGACCGGAATTTTTAAATTATTTCTATGATGATCAGCTTTCTTTAGAATATTTCATTGAAGATTATGATCATATCTTAGAAAAAGATCTTTGTGAAACAATGTGCCATCCGGCTTTTGTTGATGAATATTTATATACCCATTCTTCTTATAATATTCAACGTACAAAAGAATTAGCGATTCTAACCGATAAACGTGTATTAGATTGGGTAAAAGATAATCATATTGAATTAATTAACTTCCAAGATTTAAAAAAGATAAAATAAAGGGGACAAACAATGACTAGATTAATTATTAATGCAGATGACTTTGGAATGAGTGAGGGTGTCACTTTAGGGATTCTGAAAGCACATCGTGACGGTGTATTACGTTCAACAACGCTAATGGTAGGAATGCCTTTTGCTGCTCAGGCAGCAGAAATGGCAAAGGAATATCCTGATTTACACATTGGCATTCATTTTACCTTAACTGCCGGTAAACCGGTTTTAGATCCTAAAGAGATTCCTAGTTTAGTAAATCAGGACGGTTATTTTCATTCACAGGACTGGCATTTAAAAAACAAAGAAAAACCAGCGGATCAAGATGAACTCAACTATGATGAAGTCTATCATGAACTAGAAGCTCAGTTTAATCGTTTTATTGAATTGAATGGGCGCTTGCCAGATCATATCGATTCTCATCATTTCTCGTCATCATATCCACGTGTTCATGAACAAGCCAAAAAATTTGCTTTCCAATATGATTTGCCTGTTCGCTATACACATGATTATATTGAAAGCAATTATGAAAAGGTAGAATTTTCTAATCGTTTCTATGCGAAAAATGTATCCATCGAATATTTCACAAACGACTTTGATCAAATGCTTAAAAAAGATGCTTTTGAAATTATGTCACATCCGGCTTTTGTCGATCAGTATGTAATGACACATTCATCTTACAATGTTCAAAGATGTAAAGAATTAGATGTTTTATGTGATCCTCGCTTAAAAGAATGGATCAAAGAAAACAATGTTGAAATGATTACTTTCGGAGATTTAAAGAAATTATAAAGATGTGCTGTGTGCACATCTTTTTATTAGAATGGGTATAACGGACTTGTTAGTTCCGTTTTTTTAATAAGTAAGAGAAGGAGGAGCAAATTTAATATCTGCTCCGATTTCATATTCTTATATTTCATGCTAGTCAATTTTTATCGTAAATGCCGATTTAGAATCAATAATAGATGGATAATAAGCTAATTTTAATCCTGTATCTCCCACTGGTTCTTCAAACACTAAATCTCCTTCAACAATCCCTCTGGCTAATAAATCTCCGCTGTTTAATGTTTTGATATTATCCAGTGCTGTGATTTTATAGCCATCTTCTTGACCATTGGAATTCTGCATTTTCCAATCTAAGGAATTATAAGAGATTTTATCATCCGTTTTATTTTCAATCTTGATATGGACAATGACGTATTCCATTCCCTCTGCTGCTTCAAAATACTGTTGTCCTTTTGTTTTTTCAACGCCTGTTACAGTGTATTCTACTTTTTTATAAGTAGCTACCTCTGATTGAGCAAATTCTGTTTTTTCCGGTGTTTTATTTTTCTCATCCCCAGAACTTGAACATCCGCCCATCAATACTGCACATGCTGCCAAAGCAGTAAATGCCTTCAATAATTTTTTCATATTTTCCCTCCACATTTAGAATAATTTAAATTATTCTGTCTAAGATTATTCTAACAAATAAAATAATCATTTACAATGATATTTTATCATTTCTGATATATGGTCAAATTATAGAAATATGAGAAAATAAGTTTGAAAGGAGTGTGTAAGCTATGGAATTCGAGTTCCTTAATGAAGATAAACTTTATGATATTATCGGTAAAAATATAAAATACTATCGAAATTTATACAGCATATCAAAACAAAAGATGACGCAAGAGACATTAGCAGAAAAAATTAATGTTTCCACAGCTTTGATCGGTAATCTAGAAAGCAGCCGAATTCACCAAGGTATCAGTATCTTAACCCTTTGGAAGATCAGCCAAGTCTTAGAAACTCCTATTGAAAAGTTTTTTCAAATACCTGTTATTGACCAAAATAAAGAATAATCTTTAATTTTATTATAAATAATAATGAACTATTGTGGTCTGCCCTCAGCAGACAAAGACCAGCGAATTATAATTCTGCTGGTTTTTTATGTAAGGGAAAAAGCAGCCATCAGGATCACAAACAACCAAAAGATAGCGGTTAAAACCAAACCGATAGCTTTTATGATCTTGTTTTTACACTGACTAAATAAAGCGGTTTTCTTTAACCCCATGAAATCAAAGAACAATAACGGAAGGAAAAGAAACCAAATCGAAAAACTCACTTTTGAGGCTAGCTGTTCATTGCTCGTTCCATTGACGACTGTTATATTCATCGCTAAAAAAAGACTGGCTGCATAATAAATGATCGATGTAATCATATGAGATATTTTTTTGTGACGAAATCCCGGTATACCATATTTTTTATGATCATCAGACTCCTCGTCAGGATAATAATGATGCAGTGCTTGCTTTAGCTGCCGAACATTTTGATATCTTTTTTGAGGATCTATAGCGGTTGCCTTTAAAATAATTTTGCTTTCCTCTCCTTTGTATTGCTCATCTTGAGGCAGCTGCTTCGTAAATAAAACATTTAATAAGACGCCTAATGCATAGATGTCACTGCGGGAATCGCTTTGCGAAAACCCAAACTGCTCAGGCGCGGCATATCCGACACTTCCCATTACTTGGGTATCTTTATTTTTCATATAATCATAGACACGTGAAATATCAAAATCAAAAAGAATCGCATGTCCTCGATAGTAAAAGATATTTTCCGGCTTAATATCCCTATGGATGATCGGCGGATAAAGCTGGTGAAGAAAGTCCAATGTATCACATAAATCATCCATGATGCCAATGATCTGTTCCTTGCTTAACTCCTCATTAATTAAAATATTATCTAATGTTAGTCCATTAATAAATTCCTCAATCACAATCAGTTTATCCTCTTTAACCCAAAGATCCATTATCCGCACAAATCCGGGATTAGGATGTTCCTTCAAACGCTGATAGGTGTCTAGATCATACTGACTTAATTCTCTTTTGATATAATAACAATGATCGATCTCATGATAAACAAGTTCGATACGCTTGCTCTTAGTTGCTTTAATCGTTTGAATCGTTTTATAAACGGTTAATTTATCCATCCTACTATTCTCCCTTGTTAACCCACTGTAATTATTATAAAATAAATTGGGTGAGAAAAAAATGAAATCAACGACAGATTTATTAAATATTATAAAAAATAGTAAGGATGAAGCCTTAAAGCAGACCATTGACACAATTAAAGAAATGTCTTTTAGTGAGTATTTCGATTATTTGTGCAGAATAAAAGAAGTAAGCCGAAGTGATATCATCAAGCAAACGAATTTATCTCGAACTTATGCTTATCAGATTTTTGACGGAAGCAAAAAAGCCGGGCGTGATAAAATTATTCAGATTGCTTTAGCTTTAAAGGGAAGCTTAAAAGAAACGGAACGCCTGCTTAAACTATCCGGACATAGTCCACTGTATTCAAAGATCAGAAGAGACGCTGTTTTGATCTTTGCGATCGAGCATCAGCTAACTGCCATTGCAGCTAATGAATTATTAGATGATTTTCAGTTCGAATGTTTAGAGTAATGAAAGGGGCTATATGGAATACATAATTATTGGATTATTGATCTTCATTGCATTGCTGCTGTTGTGGCTGATTTACCAGCAGACACAACAGAAAGCTAACCAGCAGCTTATTAAAAAAGAAATGATTGGTGAGTTATCGAATACAATTAAATGGTCAACTAAACTACAAAAAGAAATTGGGTTAACGCAAAACAATAGTATCGCTCAAATGAATCAATCATTGATGATTTCTTTAAGCCAATTAGAAAAACGCCTGCAAACCTTAGAAATGACTAATGAACAAAAATTTGATGGACTTCGTCTGACTATGGAAAAAAGGCTAAGCTATATTCAAGAAGACAGTAACAAAAAATTAGAGGAGATTCGTCACACGGTGGATGAAAAACTACAGACCACATTGGAGGAAAAGATGACGCAGTCCTTTCAGTTAGTCAATGAACGACTGGAAGCTGTCTATAAAGGCTTGGGGGAAATGCAGACACTGGCTAATGGTGTCGGTGATTTAAAGAAAGTATTGTCTAACGTTAAAACACGCGGTATTTTAGGAGAAATCCAATTAGGCATGATTTTAGAAGAAATTTTATCTCCGGAGCAATATGAAACGAATATTGCGACAGTTCCAAACAGTAAGAATGTGGTTGAATATGCTATTAAGCTGCCGGGGGATGAACGCAGTGTCTACTTACCCATCGATTCTAAGTTTCCTGCCGATGCTTATCAGGCACTGCAGGAAGCCTATGAAACAGGTGATGCCGGCATCGTTCAAAACAATGCGGATATTTTGATTCAACGAATAAAAAGTTTTGCTAAAGATATTAAAACAAAATATATCGAACCGCCCTATACTACTGATTTTGCTATTATGTTCCTACCTTTTGAAGGATTATATGCCGAGGCCGTCAATCGTGGTCTTGTGGAGATACTGCAAAGAGATTATCATGTCAATTTGGCGGGTCCAAGTACAATGGCAGCATTATTAAACAGCTTGCAGATGGGCTTTAGAACCATTGCTCTTCAAAAAAGAAGCAGTGAAGTCTGGGAAGTGTTAGGCGCTGTCAGAACTGAGTTTGATAAGTTTGCCGACATTCTCGCTTTAACCCAGCAAAGAATCGATCAGGCAAACCGTGAATTAGATAAATTAGTGGGTGTGCGTACCCGTGCGATACAGCGGAAACTGCGAAACGTTGAAAAACTCGATACTGCCTTGGCACAGGATATCATTGAAACTGAATAAAAAAGGATGAGCTAATGTTGCTCATCTTTTTTATAACCATTTTTCTAAACCATGCTTCTCCCATAACTGAATGATCCATTCCAAAAGCTTCGTTGACCATTCAAAGAACAGTGGGGAGAAAGTAATTGCAGAGACCAGCAGCAAAAGGACATTGAAGTCTACAGCGACAAGCTCCAAGATGCCTTGTCCGATTAAGATAGAAATCAAATAAACAAGACGCATAGAATAGATCACAACTTTTCGATAAGTCGACAGCGGTGAATAGACTCTTTCTAATGCCAGCATGTAATTCCAGCCGGTAATCAATACACTGGCGGTGGTTAGCATCGAACTGCTTGATCCCATGGCACTGCCCAATGAAGTGATTAAAGTAATACAGATAACGATCGTTAAAGCTGTCGGTACGGCATTTTTAAAAACTTGCTTGAAGAAATGACCATCAACTCGATTAAAATTTGATTCCTGAGTCATTAAGAAGGTTGGAATTCCTACTGCACAGCTGCTGATGATTGATAATTGAATCGGTGCGAACGGATAACCCTGTCCTAACAGGATCGTTTGTAAAGATAAAATCACCGAGAAAACTGTTTTAATTAAAAACATAGAAGCAGCATAGCTGATATTATTAATTACCCGACGCCCTTCATTGACAATATTTGGCATGACTGCAAAGTTACAGTCCATCAATACAAGATTGGCGGCATGCTTAGCAGCATCACTTCCTGAAGCCATTGCAACGGATACATCGGATTCTTTAAAAGCTAATACATCATTGACACCATCTCCGGTCATTGCAACAGTATGACCTAATTTTTTAATTGCCATAATCATTTGCTTTTTCTGCTTTGGTGTTACTCGACCAAACACACTGTAATGCTGCACAGCCTGCTCAATCGCTTCCTCGTCTTGAAGACTGGCAGCATCTATATATTTTTCAGCATTCTTTAATCCTGCTCTTTTCGCAATGGCAGATACAGTCACCGGATCATCACCGGAAATAACCTTAACCTCTACCCCCTGCTTTACAAAATAATCCAGTGTTTCTTTTGCCTCTTTTCGAATAACATCAGACATCTGCACAATCGCAATAGGTTCCAATCCTTCGGGGATCTCTGTATCTTGATTGATATTAGGGGAGTAGCCAACTACGATTAAACGGTAGCCTTCCTTTGCTAACTGATGACACCTTTCTTGAAGATGCTCATAACCATGTGGGAATAAAAATTTATTTGCCCCCATCAAATAGGTACCTTTTCCTTTAAAAGCGGCACCACTATACTTGCGATCGGAAGAAAACGGAATAAAATGATCCAATTCAAAATCATCAGCTTCTTTAAACTGTTCACGCAAAGCCATTGCGGTGACATTTTCATCCTGAACTGCATGCATCAGATTTCCCATAATCAAATCTATATCAACATCTTTTAATTTTTCGACTTTCTCAACGGCAATTCGTCCTTCGGTGATCGTTCCTGTCTTATCTAAGCATAAAACATCAACACGTGCCAATGTTTCCATACACGAAAGTTCCTGTACCAGAACCTTCTTCTTTGCTAAACGCATCACTCCGATTGTCATCGCCACACTCGTCAGTAAGACTAATCCTTCTGGAATCATTCCTAATAACGCAGCCACTGTCTGTAAGATGGAACTGCGGAATGTTAAATGGGTTAATAGGTATTGCTTGGCAAATAATCCCACACCAATAGGAATAATAATGATACTTATTAATTTTAAGATACGATCTAAGTTGCGATTTAACTCTGAGCGATGCTTTTTAAATTTTTTGGCTTCGGCAGTAATCTTTTCCATGTAGTTATCTTTTCCTACATGCACCACTTCACAATAAGCCTGTCCGGAAGTAACGAAACTTCCTGAAAATAAAGAAGCGCCGGTTCCTTTAAACTGCGGATCGGATTCTCCTGTCAATAAAGATTCATTTACTTCGATGCGTCCTTCAATAATAATGGCATCCGTAGGAATCTGTAATCCCTGTTTTAAAAACAAGATATCGCCAAGAACGATCTGATCAACCGGGATACTGATCTTACTCCCATTTCGGATAACTTCAATCTGGCTGACCGTTAAAATAGTCAGCTTATCCAGCGTACGCTTTGATCGGATTTCCTGAACAATTCCCACTAAGGTATTGATCACAATAATCATAATAAACAGCATGTTTTTGAATGAACCAACAAGAATGACCAAACCTAATAAAATGATATTAATGATATTAAAAAAAGTAATCGTATTATCTAAAAAGATTTGTTTATATGTTTTCGTGATCGTATTGCTTAAAAAATTGACCTGTCCGTTTTCGATTCTCTGCTGGATCTCTTCATCATTTAATCCGTGTTTTACTTTATTATGATCTGTCATTTTTTCACCTCAAATTCGTTATTATGACATTATACAGCAATTTCTCCCATTGCCTTTATGATACAATAAATTCCCATTTTAAGCAACTAAATGCCCTTACCCTTAGTCTTAACCTTTTCAAAGAAAAATAGACCGCTGAACGGTCTATTTTAACTGTATTATTTCAGTGACATCTTCTTCCAGCAGATAACCGATAGTTAAAGTATCCCCAGTTTGAAGGAATGGAATATTTTTCTCATCCACACTGATTTTAATACGATACTTATTGCCATCTGTATCTTTAATATAATAGTAGCTGTCTCCATTAATCATAGAATCCGTAATCGATCCGATCGTGATATCTTTAAACTTAACGCTTTCTTGATCAATAATCGCTTCTTTATCTCCAATATAGTTTTGTGCAGCAGCTTCAATTCCCTCGGACGCATCAGTCACTACTACCTTTTGATAATCCGTTACGTCTACAAAAGCATACATCTTTACAAGACCGGCATTATCTTTCAATGAAATCAGATAAGTCGGTTTATCGTTTAAATTGATCAGCAATGGGAAACTTGCCGTATAGTTCATTTGCTGAACCTGTCCTTTGGCACTTTCCATCGCCGACATCTCCTGAGCTCCCGGCACCGGATAGAAAATAGTTTCCTTCGTTCTCATATTAGAAAGAATAAAGCCGATATTGGCAGCATCTTCAGTTGCTGAAGTGATTCCGGTATAAAGATAAATATCATCATCTTTTGCGATATAGTTATATCCATCGGTAGTCTTTACCACATTCTTTTGTCCGATAATAGAATTGATAAATCCATTGCGGTAACGTCCCCAGTCATCACTTTGTTCAATCAGTAATGAAGCAGGATAAATATGATCAACCCATGTTGGCACATCGGCCACATTATAATATTGTGACTCTCCTGTAACCGGATCTAAAATAACTGCCCCTTTAACGTCTTCCAACAGCTCTACACCCTTGTATTTTAGAACCGGAACGATCCAAAATGGTTTCCCGGTTTCGTCCACTTCAAATGATTCCTCACCAAAGATAAAGGTTGGATATTGGAAACGCAGCTGACGGTAAAGATTTTCATTAAACATTGCAGACGGCAGGATCTTCATCCCTTTTTCCAATTTAACTAAGTTTGATGAACCATCTACAGAATCTACGGTAATGTATCCCATTACCCCATCATTGCGATTAGAAAAATATTTAAAGAATCCGTTATATTCCAACGGTGTTACACGTACGACACGATTTTTATAATTGATTTGCGTATATAAATCTGAAACATAGAACTGAGATACTAATTCCGGCATCTGCCCCATCACACGATCCCCTAGCTTGCTGGAAGAATCTTTATCTAATAAAGGCAGAGAATTAAAATCTACTGCACTAATATCCGCAGTAAAGTTCCCATCTTCACGCACTGCAATTCGCTTTGAATACATCGATGCATTAATCAGCGGTGAATAAAAAATATTTAAAACAACAATAGCCAATACAATAACCACTAGAATCATTGGCTTTTTACCAGTAAACTTCATTTGCTGCAACTGACGTGGATCAAAACTGGTCGCAAAATAAATGATCGTATAAAAGGCGATCAGCATCGCTGCATACACATAAAACAACATCGATTGTAAATTTAACGGCGGTAACATAAAGTAATAAAGAATAGCTCCCGCTATAACCGTTAATACAATATTAATCAGAGTTTTCTTTTTCATAATGCCTCCTTGACAATACCATTAATATACACTAAATATGTGACAATTTCCACCGATATTACATTAAATTTTTCAGATGGATTGCTTGGACATGAGGATCTTCAAAATACAGATTTTCCCCACTTTCAACCTGATCCAAATAGCGTATCATCAATTGAATATCCGCTTTTGTCAGATTTAACGTATGCCCGCCAAAAAAACGATTGATAGGCAGCTGTAAATATCGCTTTAAAGTATCCCTATAGACAGATAGATTCTGTCTATCTAACTGTATGATCGGTTTTTCTAAATTATCTCCGGCAAACAGCCAATGATGCTTATGGTCATAAATACTGATCCCATCTTCGCTGTGTCCGGGCGTATAAATCAATTCTATTTCCGCTTCTTTAAAAAAGAAGTGATCTTCAACGAATCGAGAGGGATATACAATTTCTTTCTTCCCCTTCAAAAATTGCTTGTTTTTCAGATAATCTTCTTCTCCGTGCCGAAGAATTGCTTCTTTGCATAAGGGATGTGCATAAATCTCCTCTGCCTTAAAAGCAGCATTGCCCCAAATATGATCAAAATGATAATGCGTATTCATAACACAATAGTCATAATCAGGATACATCTGTTTAATTTCTTCCATATAATCACTGCCGCAAAATGTATCAATGATAAAAAGCGTATTGTCTCTGATAATCAAATAGACATAAGTTAAATAAGGGGTTAGTTCATCGTATTCTAAAGCATAGACATCACTCGCCAGTTGAATTTTATTCATAGTATTCTCCTTTCCCCTATTTTAACAAATTAGGATAAAGATGTCATATTTTCTTTATTGGGCATATATTTAATATGAGGTGAAAAAATGAATAACGATCTGTCCTTTATAAAAGAAGCGATCATTGATGAATACAAAGCCATTCAAACCTATCATACTCTAGTCAATGCTTCTAATATTCCTGAATTAAGACAATTATTTACCCAATTGGAAAGTGATGAACAGCGTCATGTTAATTTATTAGAATCCATGTATTATGAAATAACCGGTGAAAGCTATCATCCGACTATTCCCCCGATGGACCCTAATAAACATGCGGAGGAATTGATCGACAACAGCATTCAGTTTGAAATTGATGCTGTGGCCAGTTATAATAAAGCTGCCAACACGACCAAAAACAAACGTTTCCGAAGAACTTATCGTCAAATCGGCGGTGATGAAAACGTTCATGCCTTGCGTTTGCTTAACTTGCAAAAATAGGAACTTAAACCTAAACAGGTTTAAGTTTTTTTGTTTTTTGCCTCAATTCTTTGGCAAAAATAAAACATTTGAGAAGCTTCTTTTTATATTAAAATAAGTGTAGAAACGACCGTTTCAAATTCTGATATTTTGAAGTAAATTAACTGAAAAAATGCTATAATTTGTTGCAAGGTCGTTCATCAAGGAGGAAAAAATATGGTAAGAATTATTTTAAACGCTGATGATATCGGCTACTCTGAAGCAGTAACGTTAGGGATCATTAAAAGCTACCGCGATGGGGTCATACGTTCTACAACAATGATGACCAATATGCCGTCTGCCCCTTTAGCTGCTAAGTTATTAAAGGAAAATCCTGGTCTTTATTGCGGACAGCATTCCAACATTGTGATTGGAACACCAGTCAGTGATCCTAAGGAGATTCCTTCATTAGTGGATGAATATGGACATTTCAACGTGAAACAGCGATTGAAACAAGGACTAAAACTGGATGTTGAAGACATAAAAAAAGAAGTACGGGCACAAGCCGAACGTTTTAAAGAACTTATGGGATATTATCCTACCCATATTGAAGGTCATGCTGTCTTTGATCCGGGGTTAGCCGTAGCGATCAGAGAAGTGGCAGTCGAACTTCATGTTCACTACACCGATAATATTCATTATATCGAAAACGGAGAAATGGTTCAGCTGCGTGATACTCATGATTCCGGCTGGGAAGTGCCTGTGATGCCTAAAGTGGGTTATTATCAAGATAAAGTGTCTTTAGACTACTGGCTAGATGACCAAGCCGATTTATTAAGCGAAGATCTTGTGGAAATTCACTCTCATCCGGGCTACATCGATCAGGAATTACTGGATTGGTCCTCTTATAATATTACCCGTGCAAAAGAGGTACAGATCGCCTGTGATCCTGCCTTAAAAAAATGGGCAGAGGATAACGATGTTCATTTTATAAGTTTTAACGATATTAAGAAAAAATAAAGAAGTGGGGATGCAAAATGGATAGACGTTTTATTCAACTATTTAAAATATTAGCCAAAAAATCAGATTACATTAAATCTGAAGACTTGTGTGTACAGCTGGAAATACGACCTCGTACTCTACGTGAAGATATTCGTAAATATAAAGATACGATTGAGAAAAAAGCAGGAGCAAAAATTGAATCCAAACCCAATGCAGGCTACTATCTGCATGTCTTAAATGAAGATTTATACAATCAATTTGTTAAATCATTATTACAGGAAGAATCTTCTAATCAATATTTGATCCCGGTTCATCAAGAAGAACGAATCAATTATATTATTCGTTACTTTTTAGCGCACAATGAATACGTTAAAATTGCGGATTTAGCAGATGAAATCTATGTCAGCCGCAGTACATTAAATGCTGATATTAAAGAAGTGAAAGAACGTTTATCTTATTTTCATTTAGAACTTGCAGGGAAAGCGGGTTATGGTTTGAAAATAAAAGGAAAAGAAAAAGATATCCGTTCATGCATTGCTCAGTATTTCTATCACTTTGATGATTATGATCAGCATTATATTCAAGGAATTGATGTAAGCAGTGAATATATTGATCAGGATGCCTTTGAATTTATAAAAAAAGTCCTCTATCAGGCAATTTTAAAACATGAGTTTAAACTGACTGATTTTGGCTTTCAAAACTTATCTATTCATATTTTGATTGCGATTAACCGCATCATGGGAAAAACTTATGTTGATGAGTTTTTTCACCAGACACAGCAATTTCAAGATCGTCCGGAAATGATGATTGCCAATGAAATTGCCTTAGAATTAAATAATTATTTTGGCATTACGATTCCTTCAAGTGAAATCCACTATATTGCGATTCATTTAATGGGAAAACAAGCGTTAAAAATGAATAATGCCAATATTGTTATGGAACAAACAACTATGGATTTAATTGATGCCATTTTAGAAGAAACAAAACAAGTATTCAATATTGATCTGACCTCAGATTTAGAACTTTATTCAATGATCGCCGTTCATATTCAGCCTATGCTGAATCGTTTGCATTATGGACTTAAAATAACGAATCCATTGACAGAACAAATCAAAAAAGATAACCCTATTGCGTTTGAGATTGCGATCCTTGCCGGAAAAGTCATCTCTAAACAGATTAATGCTTCAGTTGATGAGAGTGAGTTAGGCTATTTAGCTCTTCATTTTGCCTTAGCTTTGGAAAGACTGAATAAACCTGAGCAAAAGAATATTATCATTGTGTGTGCCAGCGGTGCCGGCAGTTCCCAAATTTTATTATATAAAGTCAAATCTAAGTTCAAAGACTATCTAAATAAAGTTTTAGTTACACAAGCCTATGAATTGTCCCACATCGATCAAAGTCAATATGATTTTATCCTTTCGACAATTCCGCTACCGTTTAAAACAGAGATACCGGTTATTCAGGTTCAGTATTTCCTAGGGAATGATGATATTGAAAACCTTGAAAATATCTTGATTAAAAACAATGAAGATTATGATTTTATCCGCCGCTGTTTCAGACCGGAGTATTTCTTTACTCATGTTGATGTGAAAGATAAATATGAAGCGATTACCTTTCTATGTGAAAAGATCAAGGAACAGCGTTCCCTTCCATCAAATTTCTATCAGTTAGTGATGGAAAGAGAAGCGGTCTCCCCAACCGAATTTGGAAATAAGATTGCTCTGCCGCATCCTATTAAAACTGTAATGGATGAAACGTTTGTCGCTGTCGCTATCTTAGATAAACCGATTCGCTGGGAAAAACAAATGGTTAAATTTATATTTTTACTCTGCATTAAATCTAATTCAGACGAAGCTCTGACTATCTTTAATGAAGTATTATCAAGCTTAGTCTTAAATCGCGAACGTATGGCAGAACTGGAAAGACATCCTGATTTTTCAACTTTACAACATTATATCGAATCTTTAAGCAAAGAAAAGGAAGAACTGCTGACTGACAGCATTTTCCAATAACTTATGAAACTATTAGTTTGCTGTGCTTCAGGTATGTCAAGCAGTTTACTAGTTCAAAAAATGCGTGATGAAGTGAAAAGACAACAGTTAAACGGAATTAAAATCGGTTCTTGTTCAAGAGATCAATTGAAAAAATATATCGATGAGGCCGATGTGATTTTAATTGCCCCTCAGCTTCATTTCTTTGAACAGCAGATCAACGATCTCGCTTCTTTGCATCATACTCGTGTAATCAATATTTCGATGGATGATTATGGATCATTAAATGTGGAAAATATTATTTACAATGCCTTAATGGATGACTCTCCTCCACCTGCCCCTATCGCTGAAGAAGAGGAGATTTCAAGAATAGAAGCCTTACAGACCAAACTTTATCCATTGGCAAAAAAGATTGCTGCCAATCGCTCTTTAAACTCGATCAGCCGTGCCTTCATCACAACGATGCCTGTAACCGTGATCGGTTCATTACTGACATTAATTAAATGTCTACCGATTACCGCTTATACCGACTATCTGTCAAGTACAGGATTAACTTCCATACTCGATTTGGGAACCAGTGCCTCGATTGATATCATTTCTTTATATACAGTCTTTTTTATCAGTTATCATTTAGTGGTTTCTTATGACTTATCCGGTCATGGCGCCGGTCTAATTTCTCTGTCTTGCTTCTTTTTGATTACCGGTCGTACAGATGGCAGCTATTCAACTAGGTTCTTAGGATCAAACGGACTTTTTGCCGCTGTCTTCATTGGTTTGTTATGTGGTTATTTATATGTCTTCATCATAAAAAGGAATTGGAAAATAAAACTTCCCTCAAATATTCCCCATCAGGTGCTGAGTTCATTTGAGGCGATTATTCCTTCATTTATTATTATATCTGTTTGTCTATCCATTACTGCCGTTATGAAGCTGACAATTTACCATGACTTACATACACTGATTTATTCCACCATACAATCTAATTTAATGAAATTTATGGGGAATAATCTGCTATCCTATATTTTCTTTCAATTTATCACCAATATTCTTTGGTTCTTTGGACTTCATGGCGGGAATATCGTAGGTGCTGTGACCAATCCGATCTATACCCCCTTAGCTTTAGAGAACTTAGCCGCTTTTCAAGCGGGTGAAACTATGCCGAATATTATAAACAGTCAATTTGGTAAATTGTTTATCCATGGCGGCGTCGGCTCGATGCTGAGTTTATCGATTCTTATGCTTTTATTTTCCAAGTCTCAAAAATACAGAGCATTTGGAAAGCTCTCATTGCCAACCTGTCTGTTTTTTATTAACGAACCTTTATTGTTTGGAGTTCCTGTTGTGTTAAATCCGATCTTTCTTATCCCATTACTATTTGTCACACCGATTCTTGCTGTTATTACTTATTTTGTAACAAAAATTGGTCTGCTTCCGATCGTCACCGGTGCCCAAGTTCCTTGGACAACCCCGCCGATTATCTATGGTCTGCTTCAAGGCAGCTGGCGGTTAGCTTTGTGGGAAGTGGTCACCATTGTTTTAGGTTCATTTCTTTGGTACCCATTTTTTGCGATGGCAGATAAACAAGCATTTGAGGAAGAAAACAATCCTTGCCACAATTAATTGGCAATAAGACAAATTTATTAATCCTTGACGCTATTCTATAATGTAAGTGTAGGAAGTGAAGCGCTTACAGGTTAAGCAAATGGGAGAAATTCAAAAAAGGAGGAATACATATGGATAAATTAATGGGTGTACTAGAAGAAAAATTAGTACCAATTGCAGCCACGCTTGGACAAAACAAATATTTAAGAGCTATCAGCGGCGGATTTATTGCAATCATGTCCGCTACCATTGTTGGATCATTATTCACATTATTAAGTAACCTCCCTATTAAGGCTTATACAGATTGGCTTGCTTCATCAGGCTTTGGTAGTATCTTAGCACTGCCTAGTCAAGCAACAATAGATTTAATCGCTTTATATGCGGTATTCTTTATTGCTTATACATTAGCTAAAGAATTTGATGTAGATGGTTCCGGTGCCGGGTTATCAGCATTAGTATCATTCTTCTTAGTCACAGGACGTACAGAAGGGGCTTATGCTACTGCATTCTTAGGGGCTAAGGGATTATTCTGTGCTATGTTCGTTGCTTTGGCAGCTTCAAGGATTTATATCTTTGTAGTAAAACGCGGATGGGTAATTAAACTTCCCGACAGCGTACCGCCAAATGTTGCCAATTCATTCTCAGCACTAATTCCGACAGGTATTGTTGTTTCTATTTTCTTGGCAATTGCCGGATTAATGACATTAACAAGTTACCATGATTTACATACTGCGGTATTTACAATCATTCAATCAAACTTAATGCGTTTTATGGGAGATAACTTATTCTCATTTATCTTCTTCCAGTTTATGACTAATATTCTTTGGTTCTTCGGATTACATGGTGGTAACATCGTTGGTTCTATCACCAACCCAATCTATACACCATTAGCCTTAGAAAACTTTGCAGCATATCAAGCAGGTCAAACCCCTACTCACATCATTTCAGGATCATTAGGTCGCTGCTTTATCTCTGGTGGTGTAGGATCAATGTTCTCACTTGCTATTATAATGTGTTTATGGTCAAAGAGTTCACAGTTCAAAACATTAGGAAAATTAGCTTTACCGACAACCTTCTTCTTCATCAATGAACCGTTGATCTTCGGTATCCCTGTTGTATTGAACCCACTGTTCTTTATCCCATTACTACTCATTACCCCAATCTTAGGTACATTAACTTATTTTGTAATGAAGATTGGTCTCGTCCCAATTCCAAGTGGTGCTCAAATTCCTTGGACAACTCCACCTATCTTATATGGTATCTTACAAGGTAGCTGGAAAATCTCAGTTTGGGAAGCTTTCTCAATTTTGGCAGCTGGCTTAATGTGGTTCCCATTCTTCAAAGTAGCTGATAATAAAGCTTACAAAGAAGAACAAGGACTTACAACTGCTGAATAATTATAGACCTCCCCTTGACTATCTGGATAGTCATCAAAAGACACATCGCCTTGATGTGTCTTTTTGCTTTATCTTAACAAGTTTCTTTAGTTAATGGAATTGGCTGTGTCCCATTACTATCTTTAAAGCCATAATCCATAGCCACCCTAAACATTATTCACTAAAATATCAAGCTTCCCTTCTTCCTCAATGATCTGCTCCACCACTTTTTTGTTTTTTCACCGTTTTGATAATCGCACTCGATTCCATACCCCACTCCATTGTTTTCTCTGATTTCAGCTTCTGTTGCTGCAATCGCTCCGCTTAAAGCAACAGCTCCTTGAAATTCAACCTCTGTTCTGCCAGTAAAATAAACGATTGCTCCCATTTTAGAAAGGGCAATCGCAATTCCCTTTCCTATTCCCCGCGTTGCTCCGGTGACTAAAGCAATTTTCCCATTCAAATCAAACATACTGCTTCCTTCTATAGTTTAAATATATGATGATCACTTAGATGTCATAGCACGCACCATCTTCTAGTATTTCATTTGACATAAAAAAAGATTCCCGATTATAGGAATCTTACATATAAAGCATCATCACGAACGTTCCCATGAATACGCCTGCTCCCAATGAGAAGATTGATAAGCCTAAGCCTAATTTAGATAGTCTTGGATTTAAATGTACACGGTAGCGATTGAAATATTGGACATTCAAAATACGTGCCTTTCTCGCTGTAAAATAACCACAGAATCCAAAGACAAGGACTAATACACTGTACCACCATTGGGTTTGAATTTCTAATCCGGCAGGCCATAAAACTAAAGCTGCTCCGATCAATCCAAAGATAAACGAATAGAGAACATAATTATTTTTCAATCCTTTTTCCTGTATGATTCTTTTTTCTTTCTCTAATTGTTTCTGGCGAATTGCTTTTTGTTTTTCCTTCTGATGACTCTCTGCCTCCACCATTTGATTAAAATGATTAGGGGCCTTCGCTCCGCATTCAGGACAGAATTTCGCATCCTTCATCTCTGTTCCGCATTTCTTACATTTCATTGGAATCTCCCCTTCCTCTACTTCTATTTTACTTGATTCAAAGTATCTTCGCTATATATGGATATGCCAACAAATTGTGGCATAACTTAACATTCTTTCTTAATAGAATAACCGTTTTTTCAATATTGGAAACAGATCATAAAATAAATTTAAACATCACCCGTCATTTTAGTATATAATTAAACTATATAGATTTAATGAGGTGAGAAAATGAAACAGGATAACATAAATAAAACGGAAGAACCGTCAGATCAGCAAATTTTCCTCCCTAATGGGGAAGAGGATAAAAGAAAAGTACTTACTGCTTTTATCGATCATATCCTTGATATAGATTGTTTAGGCATTCGTTACTTTTATAATCAAAAGAAAGTAACTCCGCCTTATTTATGGGGAAAAGATTCGTGCAATCAAAAGCAGCTGCTTTCTTTGCTAAGCGATTTATTTCATCATATTCCATTGAATACTTCGATTACCCGCTCCTTTGTAACCGCCTATATCGATAAGCATTATCCGCAAATAAATAAGCAAACTGATCCTCACATCCACATTATTAATTACCAGCAGGTTCCGATTGGGATTGCTTTGATCGGACATCGCCTTAACGCTCCTATTGACGTTAACGATTATCATATCTGCTGTAAGCTAATTGACTTATATGCGGGTGAATTAATCCATGGCTTAGAAAAATCGGCTTATGAGAAATTATTTTATACCGTTATTAATGGAATCTCTGATTATATTTATGTAACAGATCCCCAAAGCGATGAAATCCTGTTTATGAACGACCCGATGAAGCAGGTTTATCAATTAGAAAATCCGATTGGTAAAACTTGCTGGCAAATACTGAAAAAGGGAAAAACAAAGCGATGTGAGTTCTGTCCGATTGAACGTTTAAAGCAAAACCCGGAAAAAAGTATTACCTGGGAAGAAAAGAATACAATCGATCAGCACTATTATAAAAATAAAGACAGTTTAATCCGTTGGCTGGATGGACGTCTTGTTCATCTACAGCAATCCACAGATATCACTGATTTTAAAAAAATCTCCAAAGTGGCAAATATTGATGAATTAACCAAGCTTACCAATCGCCGTGCCGGTAAAATAGAGCTTCAAATTCTATTAAATCGTGTAAGGATAAATCAAAAGTCACTTTGTTTGGTCCTTATGGATATCAATGGTTTAAAACAAACTAATGACCATTATGGGCACCAAGTAGGAGATAACAAGATTCGTTATATCACCGAAGCTATTCAATCTCTTATCAGTCAGCAGGATCTGTTTTTCCGCTTGAGTGGAGATGAATTTGTTTTAGCGTTCTATAATACTGCCCCTATTCAAGTACGTGATATAATGCGAGGTGCTGCCAAAAAACTATGTCATTTAAAAAAGATTTTAGATATTCCCTATGAGCTTGGCTTCTGCTATGGGATGATTACTGTTAAGCCTGATAATCAGCTGGATTTGGAAACATTGCTTACGATTGCCGACGAAAAGATGTATGAACAAAAACGTTTAGTTCATCTTCGTCAAAATGAAGCTTTGCTGCAAACAGATAATGTTCACACTGTCAAAATTGAAGATTTTGAATATGATAAAGAACATCTTTATGACGCTTTAGTGGAAAGTACAGATGATTATGTATATATCTGCAATATGAAAACCGGTTTATTCCGCTATTCTCCTAAGATGGTCAAAGAGTTTAACTTGCCTGGAGAAGTGTTAAAGAATGCTGCGGCGATCTGGGGAAGCAAGGTGCATCCTTTAGATAAAGAATTATTTTTAAAAAGTAATCAGGAAATCATTGATGGCAGAGTGAGTGATCATTGTGTGGAGTACCGCGCCATTAATCGTTATCATGAATGGGTGTGGCTCCGCTGCAAAGGAAAAGTCATTTTTGATGCCTTGGGAGAACCTGACTTATTTGCTGGAATCATTTCAAATATCGGACGAAAAGAAAAGATTGACACGTTAACCGGTTTATTCAATAAATTTGCCTTAGAAGAAGATCTTAAACAGTATATTCAGGCTACTTCAACCCCCTTAGCCTTACTCCTTTTAAATTTAGACAACTTCAAATCCATTAATCAATTGCGCGATCATGCTTTTGGCGATGAAGTATTAAAGAACGCAGCACAGACTATTTGTGAAACTGTACCAAAAGAAGCAACAGTCTATAAACTTGATGCTGATGAATTTGCCGTGCTTTTAAAAGATTATTCTTCCCAACAGATCGAAGTCCTATATAATCAAATCAAAGCACCATTTTCACATCATCAGCAGTATATGAATGAACGCTATTACTGCAGCATATCTGCCGGCTGTGCCATCTATCCGGAGAATGCCAATGTTTATATCAATCTCTTTAAATATGCCAGCTATGCCTTAGAAACAAGTAAAAAGAATGGGAAAGATCAGTTAAACTTCTTTTCAGATCAGATTGTTTTTGATCATCTTCGTAAATTGACGCTGACCGAAGAACTGCGAGAAAGTGCAGAAAATAACTTTGAAGGCTTTTCTTTGCAATTCCAGCCTATCGTATATACCGATTCTAAAAAAATACGTGGAGCTGAAGCCTTGCTTCGTTGGACCAGTCCGGCTTATGGAACCATTTCTCCATCAGAATTTGTTCCTTTGCTTGAAGATACTCGCATGATTATTAAAGTTGGCCGCTGGGTCTTTGAAGAAGCTGTTCGTAAAGCCAAAGAGTTTATCAAGACCGATCCTGATTTTATTGTGAGCATTAACTTATCTTATGTACAGGTCAGTCCGGCTCCCATCATTCCTTTTATCAAGGAAACCTTGGATAAGCAGCAGCTTGATCCTCATAATATTATCGTAGAGTTTACAGAAAGCTATTTAGCGTCTGACAATATATCCAATATCTATCAGTCTTTACGTGATCTGGGTATTACGATTGCAATGGATGATTTTGGTACCGGCTATGCTTCTTTAAGTGTCCTCAAGCAATGCCCGGCAGATATTATTAAAATCGATCAGGCTTTTGTGGAAAAGATTACCCATAGCCCTTTTGATATCACATTAGTACGCATGATCATCGAGTTATGTCATGAAGTAAATATTGCGGTCTGTGTAGAAGGTGTTGAATCTGCTCAAGAATATGAGATCATTAAAGAATTCTCTGCCGATTATATACAAGGCTTTCTGTTTGGCAGACCCTGTGATGATAAAGAACTGATACAGTTAATAAAGCAAAACCGAGTATCCTAAGATGCTCGGTTTTTATGAGGCAGGAAGACTGTTATTTTGCGATAGTACCAGTGATCTTGATCACGGTTCTGCCAGGCGAAGTAAGAGTAGCGGCAGGAACGTTAAGAGATGCTGTATTGGCATTAGGCAGAAGAATCATCCCATTTAAGCGATTGTATTGATATTGATCCGGTGAATATATGACTTGGTTTTCATTGGTTTCTACGATGATTTGATGAATGTTAAAGGAGAAGGGCAGCCAATCCATTAACGTTATATGCGTTGCTTCTAAATTTCCGTAGTTTAAGAGTTGAATGGTATAAGTGAGTGTTCTATAATCTTGTGTCCATTGACCGCATAAAACAAGCTGACTGGCTGTTTCTTTATGCAACGTAACACTTGACGGCGGTTCTACATTATAAGTGCTGCCATCTTCGCTATGGGCTGTGATATAAAGAGAAGAAGTTATAGCGCAGAGGCAAGGATCAATATTTGAATCCACTTTCATACAGTAAAGGATAATTCCCTTATCTTGAGGTGACATATTCTTTGGGAGTGTGATATAAAGTATATTTGCTTCGACGGTCGGTACGATTGGTATTTCAACGCTGTTAATAAATACTTTTAAAGATCCCAACTGATAGGTTGAACATATCGGGAGAGACACTTTCATCGTGACAGAAAGCGATTCTGTTCCCATGTTTTCTATTTGTATCAGATAAGTGATAACCTCGTTGAGATTAAAAGCAGACTGCAGAGATGTCATGTGAGCTTTGATGGGCAGAATATCTTCAATAATAGTTTCAACAATGTTAGAGCGAATATTGCCAACAGACTGTTCGTAATGATAAGTGACTTCTGCTTGATTATGAATGATGCTTGGCATTATTTCCCACCTCACTATAAAGTATGCCGGAAAGATTTTTATAAATAATGAAAAGAACTAAACAGATCAGAAACTTTTAAAGTTTTCTGATGCGTTTAGTTATAAGAATGGTTAATACTATTTTTAATGTATCACCGATTAAAAAAGGAAAGACACATAAGGTTAATGCCGGCAGCAATGCCACCTTCATGCAGAACATAAACCAAAGTGTTCCTAATGTATAACAGACAATCGTTCCAACGATCAGTGCTATGATCTTTCTTTTAAGCAGTTTTCCGATTACAAATGCCATAACTGGCAAAGCAATCAAATATCCGCCGGTTGGGGCAATTAATGAGAAAATTCCTCCGGAAAACCCGGCAAATACAGGCAATCCTACAGCCCCTAACAACAAATAGATCAAACAAGCCAGCACCGCCTGCTTTCTTTCATATAAACAGGCGATAACATACACTGACAGCGTCTGCATTGTGATTGGGACCGCCGTCATTGGTAAAACGACTGTGAGCTGTGCCCCAACAGCGATCATACAGGCTCCCAGTGAACAATAGATCAATGATTTCACTTTTGTATTCATTTGATTCCTCCTGTAGCCATTATACATAAATTGATTTAATCTGCAACTATTTCCTTTTCCAATATTAACAATCAAGAAAGAATATGCTATCATACCAAAGTAAGGAAAGTGTGGGATAATATGGGGTATTTATTTCAGTTTATGATCATTGGCGGCATCACCTTGATAGGGGAACTGCTGCATTATTTCTTACCGCTTCCGATTCCTTCGAGCGTGTATGGAATGATCATTCTTTTTATTTGTTTATTGACCGGAATTATTAAAGAAGAGGATATCAAAGAAACCGCTGATTTTCTTTTACTGGTTATGCCGATCATGTTTGTAGGTCCTAGTGTCGGGGTTATGGAAAATTTCAGCCTGTTATCTAGCTCGCTGATTCCGTTTATTGTGATTGTGTTAGTTTCGACATTCCTTATTATGATCGTAACCGGAATGACTGCCCAGATGATGATAACACATAAGGAGAAACACCATGAATGATGTAATGATAAACTCCGCTTATTTTGGTCTTGTTTTAAGTTTACTGGCTTATTATTTAGGCACCAAGCTTAAAAATAAAACGAAAATAGCTTTGTGCAATCCTCTTTTAATAGCTACAGCTTTAATTATTGTATTACTGATGCTTTTAGATATCGATTACTCGACATTTAACCAAGGAGCGCAATACCTAACCTATTTGCTGACACCGGCAACGGTTTGTTTAGCTTTACCGCTTTATCGTGAATTCAAAATTTTAAAGGATCATCTTTTTATTATTTTTATTGCCTTAGTAGCAGGCTGTATGACGTGTTTTGCGGTCGTTGGCGGTATGGCATTGCTTTGGCAAATAGATCGCACAATAGGAATCTCTCTATTACCAAAATCAATTACTACTGCGATCGCGATTGGATTAACCGAAGAAGTCGGCGGTATCAGCGGCATTACAGTCGCAGCGGTCATCATTACGGGGATCTTTGCTTCGGTCATTGCTCCGTCTATTTTTAAATGGGTTCATATTAATGATCCGATTGCTCAGGGATTGGCACTGGGGGCTTCCGGACATGCGATCGGCACCAGCAAAGCCTTGGAACTGGGAGAGATACAAGCCGCTATGAGTTCTTTAGCAATTGTCGTTACTGGTATCTTAACCGTAATCATTGTTCCGTTAGCTGCACCTTTATTTAAATAAAAAAACTTACTGTTGCAGTAAGTTCGATTTTAAGCTAAGCACTGATCTTAGCATTTTTTATTTTTTCTAATAAATCTGCTACTCCCTTTAAATCTTTGGAATAATGTTCATAGTGCAGTGTATTTTCACTTCTAACTAAGATAGCCGTGATTCCCGCATGTTTGGCTCCGCGAATATCTGCATTATAATTATCGCCAATCATAACAATATCTTCAGGATTATTCAAATCGTTCAAGATTTCTTGATAGAATTTCACATTCGGTTTATCATATTCCATCAACGCAGAACTGTATATTTTTTCAAAATACTGGTCTAAATTTAATTGCTCGCAGAGCTGCTTTAATTCCGGCACATGATTTGAGGCTATGATATGCGTATATCCTTCCTCTGAAAGTTTCTCTAATGTTTCAACAGTATCTTCATAGACATGCCATTGACTTAAATCGAGATAACGATCTTTAAACTCTTTTGCATACGCTTTAGCATGGACTTCTCTTACACCTAAGATCACAAATACACTTTCTAAATAGCTTTCAACATGTTCCCACCATGTTTTATTCCCTAATAACTCAGTATGCGGTCTTTCAAACTCATGCCAGGGAAGTCCGCGGCCCATGAACGCTCTTAATGAATCATAGGCAATATTGATACGATGGCTCACTAAAATATCATTCATCGTTTTCGACCATTTTCCATCACGATAAGCAAGAGTGCAATCAAAATCCCATAGTATATACTTTTTCATCTATTTCACCTCGTTTAACACTAGTAAATTATATCATAGATGGATTGCTTTCATGCATATTTCGCACCTGTTTTTTCGACAAATTTAACTAACAAACACTAACAGTAGGGCCGTCATCGTGGCAATACTGACTAAAATGCTGATGGAATTGGCTAAAGCCGGTGCCGGATCTTCATTGTCAATCATCTTACTGTAAACCGCTGACACGGTTGAGATCGGACAGAAAAGTATTAAAGTGACCATCTGTTTTGCCAGCAAGGGAAGCGGCAGGATAAAGAATACTGCAACACTTAACAGGATATTACCGACATAGCGAACTCCTAATATTTTGATAACTGCTTTTGCCTGAGAACGAGTGATCTTTATTTCAAGAATAATTCCGATCATCAGCATCGCCAGAAAGCTGTTTGCTCCACCGATCATTGAAGCAATGGTCGTCACAGGAGCCGGCAATGTTAAATTAAATAAAGATAAGATAAATAAAAGCAAGTAAACATCAAAGGGAATCGACCTTACTAATACTGAACAGAGATTTTTAATATCCAAACGTCCCCGTCCATCGACTTCGTTACGTGCCAGGGCATAAGTTCCCCCTAACCCCATAAAAGCATTGCCGATATCAAACATACACATATAAATCATTCCGGTTGCATCAAAGAAGCTGGAAGCAAAGGGAATAGCAAAATTACCGATATTATATCCTGAACAGTTAATCATGCTTAATGCTCGTGTTATCGGTGATTGTTTGCGATTGACATATTTCGCTAAAAAGATATTGAAAAAACCACAGCATAATCCTATCAAGATAATACTGATCGTAATCAAATTGATTTCCATTCCACTTGAATTAGCAATCAAGGCAGCCGGTAGCGTAATATTCATAACCACCTTGGAAAAGAACAGACCATCTTCCTTTTTAAAGAATCCTACTTTTTTTAAAATAAACCCTAAAACAATAATAAAAACAAAGCCTGATGATTTTATGAATACTTCTAACATGATGATCCCCCTTATTAACTCATACATTATAGCAAGTTTCTTTAAAATCAGAGCTAATTTTTAATATTAGGAAACTGTTCCTAAAAATGAAACTTATCAAATAAAAAAGATATGGCGAACCATATCCTCCTTATTATTTGTTTAATATTTTTCTTACTGAATCGACAACAGCATTACCGTTGATTGTCGCAAAATCAATATTGTTGATTACTACAACAGGAATCTTATTTTTAACGATTTTTTCTACTTCCTCTTTAGTATAGCGAATCTGTGGAGCTAATAAAATAATGTCCGCATCGATATCTTTTGTAATCATTGTTTCAGGCAAAGCCAACACCTGAGCATTGAATTTCTGCTCATCACATGCTTTGATCACCTTTGAAACTAAGACGTTTGTTGTAATTGAACTTGCACAACAAATAACCATTTTTACCATATATAAATACTTCCTTTCCCATGTTAATTTTTTATCTAAGTCTATTATACCTTTAACAAAGCGCTTACACAACTGTTAATTTGTTATTTCTGATCTTTTCCATCAGTTCGATAATCTCGATCGTATCATCCATTGTATGACGTGGACTTTCATTTAAATGATGTGTCAGACAATGCTGAAGCTCAGCAATTTCCTTCGTCATATCATCACCGGCTAAAGGATAGCGACGCTCTAATGTTGTTCCATCATTAAGCTCGATTTTATAATCAATAATACGATTAAACATCGGTACTATAATCTTACCCTTATCTCCAATAATCAAGGCATAGCGTTCTTTTGCTTCATCGATCGCCCCCTCAATAATAGCTTTTGTTCCCTGTTTAAATGTCAAAGCAGCATGGAAATGTTCATCAATATCATCCACAATCTTTAACGTAGAAGTCAGGTCGACAACCTCATCTTTCAATAAGTCCAAGACAAACCCTAACAAATAAGGTCCGACATCATTCAATGCTCCGCCTTGTTCCTTATCAAATAAAAAACTGTTTGTACCTTTTAAAGCCAGTCCATTTGAACAGAAGTTGGCTTCAATATTTTCCACTTTTCCAATCAAGGGAAGATCCTTAATTAAATGATCCATCCCATCATTAAGCTTTGTTTTCAAGGCTTCTAAAAAACACGTCTTTTCTTTTAATGCCACAGCTTTGATTTCTTTCATATCCTCACTATTCAGAACTGCCGGTTTTTCACATAGAATTGCCTTCTTTTTTTCTAAAGTTTTAATTGCCCATTCCTTATGGAATTTATGCGGCAATGCCAAATAAACTGCATCGATCTTAGAATCATTTAATAAACTTTCATAATCCTTGTACACCACAACCTCTGGATGTACCTTTAAATAAGGATCATCTTGTCCTCCACTGCATGTTGCCACCGCATAAATCATACCATCCGGTAAATTTTCGATGCTGCCTGCGAATTTATGAGCAATTCGCCCAAATCCAATAATTCCCCAACGTATCATTTGTTCTCCTCTCTGCCATCGGCTGCAAATACAAGGTTTGCAGATGCTTTTGCCTGATCGATGACATCCATGACGATCTGGCTATGCATTAACATTTTATCACTTGTTTCAATATCATTTTCTTGAATAATTTTCGCAAAAGCCACAAACTCATCATACATACGATGTTTCCCATTCGTATAATTAAATTCCTGTCTGCTTTTATCATTTTTATAAAGGGTATAAGCGGAACATACATTCAATGGAACATCTAAATGAATGCAGCCTTCATCTCCCTGTACATTAGTTGTTACAGGGGAAGAACAGTCTTTTGCGCCAATGCAGACACATTTGAAAGAGCCATAATCCATCGTTAAAATACCGGATGTATCAATTTTATTTTCAATGTTAGCAAGATACGCTACTCTATCAGGTTTACCAAAGAGTCCCACTACAAAATGGATATTATAGATATTCAGATCCATCAACGCTCCGCCTGATTTCCGATAATCAAAAGCAGGCAAAATTGTTCCTTGTTTAAAAGCGTTGTAACGAGATGAATATTGAGAATAATTACATTGAACAATCTTGATCTTACCTAATTCATTCATATGTTCCTTTATAGAAAGATAGTTGCGATTATACTGATTGGATATTGCTTCTACCATAATCAGCTGCCTTTGCTTTGCGATCTCTACTAATTCTTTTAACTCTTTACCATTTGAAGTAAACGGCTTTTCACAGATAACATTTTTTCCCATCAATAAAGCATCTTTGCACATCTGATAATGCAAGTGATTAGGCGTTGCGATATAAACGGTGTTTACTTCTTCGTTTTTAAGCAGTTCCTTGTAGTCAATATAGACATAGCGAATATGATGCTCATTGCTTAACTCATTAAGCTGATCCATGCTGCGCGGAGTACCCGCAATTGCATAAAACTCATATTCCGGAATCTCCTCTATAAATCGGAATAAGTCATGAACAATCATTCCTGAACCGATAATTCCAACTTTAATCTTATTCACACATCTTCGCTCCCTTCTCCAAAATTTCCATTTGCCATAATGTTTCTTCATCTTTAACGATCTTTTCTTTTCCATGAATAATCACTTCATAAAGTCCGTCATAAACTCTGCCATAATCCCCAATCTCACTAACTACTTTTTCTTCATGGTAAATACCTTCTTCATCATAATACGTCAATGTTCCGTAATGCTCAGGAAGATCAACACCAAAGCCTTCCTGATCGGGCATATAAAACAGCTTTAAATGTTCTTCCATACGATCTTTGGTCTCTTTAACAAACATCCCTTTCTTTCCGTACACGACAAAGCTTGGTCTGCTTTTAATTCTAAAGTAGCTGGATTTTACGGATACTTTCAACTGATCATAATAGAGATCTAAATCAAAGTAATCATTCATTCTGCCTTTGCCTAATAACTGTCTGACATCATAATGAATCGTATCCGGCTTTCCGAAATAAGAGATCACCTGATCCAATGTATGACATCCATGTCCGTACAAATAGCTATTATAGAAAGTATAGTTACGCACTGCCTCGGGAATTTCCGGACGATAATAATCAAAATGCATTTCTACTTCTAATAAATCTCCGAGTTTTCCACTCTCAATAACCTTTTGAACTGTTAAGAAATCTGAGTCATAACGTCTGTTTTGATAACATTGTACCACTAATCCCTTTTCTTTAGCATATGCAAATATCTCCTGTGCTTCTTTTAAAGTCATCATAAATGGTTTTTCCACCAGCACATTCTTGCCATGATCCAGTGCCATTTTAGCGTACTGATAATGATAAAGCTGTGTCGTACAGACAACGATCAACAAAATGTCAGGATCTTCCATCAGATCTTCGATTCGATCAGTGTACTTAATACCATCGATCTTCTCCCATTTAACGTGCTCAACATCTAAGTCATAGATCGTTTTTACTTTGATTGTATCTCTTTTCTTTACAAATGGAAGATGATAACGATTTGTGCTCTTTCCATTTCCTACGTATCCAATAGTTAACATCATATCGCCTCCTGATACTATCATACCTAATTCAAGAATAAGGCGTAGCTTTTTTCAAATTATCATAATTTTTTTAAAGATTGACAATACTGATATTTTCCGCTAGAATTTTAAGTACATGAATGAAACGTCATCAGAAGGTGACATACAATACCATGAAGGTATTCCGCTTATAAAATGTGGGATATTTTTATGGTATTTTTTCATGAGAATGGGAGGTATTATTTTGAAAACATTAACTACACGAAACATTGTCTTAGCTGCATTCTTTTTAGCTTTAGGCTTTGTATTACCATTTTTTACTGCACAGATTCCCAGCATCGGAAGTATGCTTTTGCCAATGCATTTACCTGTATTGATCTGTGGATTTGTCTGTGGCTGGCCATTAGGACTGATTGTCGGTGTGATTTTGCCGCTTTTAAGAAGTGCAATTTTTGGGATGCCGCCAATGTTTCCTACAGCTATTGCCATGGCATTTGAATTAGCTGCATATGGAGCATTAACTGGTCTGCTATATCAGCTTCTTTCAAAAAAACCATTAAACACTTATATTTCACTAATCGGGGCAATGCTGGGTGGTCGTATTGTTTGGGGATTAGTATCAGCTGTCTTATACGGTGCATCGGGAAAAGCCTTTGGCTTAGCTGTTTTTATGGCAGGTGCTTTTACGAATGCAGTTCCGGGAATTATCTTACAAATCATTATCGTTCCAATCCTTATCCTGACTTTAGAAAAGTCACATTTAATTAAACGATGATCGATACTTTAAAAGAACATCTGCAGCGCTATCCCCAAATGCAGGGACAAGATATCATCAAGCTTTGCTTTCAAAATGAATTTGGCTGCGAACATATGCTGCACAATCAGCAAAAAAGCTTACAGCGCATTATTGATGAAAGTCAGTCACTGTCAAAACAGGCAATAAGAGTGGAACTCATCGGAAACGGTTTTGCCCGTTTATATTTCGGGCATCTGACCACTGATGAAGCTTATACACTTCATCAGTTATTTGCATGGACTGCTCGTACATATCAAGGGAATACCGATACATTTATTCACAAATTAGAAGAATGTCAAAAGTGGCTGAATGATGAAGCAATTCATCAGGAAATGGATCAGTATTTAAAAAATGGGATTTATCCGATTAGTCATTCTGAACACTACCATGAAGAATATGATCCGCATTACCGCGTTATACGAGCAGACTTAGCTTTTTGTTTCCCGCTTTTTTTAAAGATCAATCAGTTACAGGCTGAAAAAGAAACACTTTTGATCGCAATCGATGGTAAATGCGGTTCCGGAAAAACAACTTTGGCTGGTTTATTAAACGAAGTCTATCAGGGAAATGTCTTTCACATGGATGATTTCTTCTTACAGCCACATCAGCGTTCCTCTAAGCGTCTGGAAATGCCGGGAGAAAATGTTGACCATGAACGTTTCCTTAAAGAAGTGCTGAAACCTTTAAGTCAACAGCAAAATATTCTCTATCAGCCTTTTGACTGCAGCATAATGCAGTTATCTGACCACAAAGAAACTGTTCCTTTTCATGCGATTAATTTTATCGAGGGAACTTACAGCTTACATCCTGATCTTATCGATTACTATGATTTAAAAATCATAACAACAATCGATGACAAAACACAAATGGAACATATTTTAAAAAGAAATGGTCCTGATCTCGCTAAAAAGTTTAAAGAGATCTGGATTCCATTAGAAAATAACTATTTTAAACAGCTGGATATTTTTTCAAAAGCAGATATTCGCTGCAGTACAAAAAATAATCATGTGGATATTCTCCCATGATTATTTTTATTTATCACATAGCTGTCAAAAATCTTTATATTCAACTAATAAAAATGCCATCGAAACAATTTGTTTTTATGGCATTTATCATTATAAAGTTAAAATGAACCAGCGGTCACAAGCATAGTGTTCACTCTCAAACAATGGTTTGGTTAAGGCAGTAAAACCATATTTCTGATAGAAACGAATAGCCTGCACCATATTAGAAAACGTTTCTAAATAGCATTTCTGATAATGTTTTTTTGCAAAAAGCAATGCTTTATCCATGAGCTGCTGGCTAATTCCTTTACCGCGATATTGTGGATAAGCATACATTTTCTGCAGTTCACAGATCCCTTCTATTGGCAGTGGACCAATCCCACAACCGGCAACCACCTTACCACTATCTACCGCTACCCAATATTTTTTATTTTCTCCCTGATAGATTTCAAAAAAACGTCCAAGATCCGGATCACTCCAAGCACACCCCGGTTTATCGGCATTATATTCTTTTAAACAGCTTCTAATCAAGGCTTCTATCTGTGGATTATCCTGTTGCTGTACTTCTCTTATTTCCATTTTATTTTACCTCTATTTTTAATTCCAGTCCAACTTCAAACATGCGATTCCAAGGAGAATAGGCTTTTAATTCTGTAATCTTTACATTTTTAAAGCTATGCTTGATAAAATGTTGATAATAACGATGCATCTGTCTTTCTATTTCCTTGGAAATGAGCGCTCCTTGAGTTTTCAGATCAAAATAGCTGAGACCCTTATCTTTTAAAGTCGCTGTAATCTGCGGACGTATGATCGCTTGATAAAATAAGTCATCAAGTAAATGATAAATCAGATGATGCGTAATGGAATGTACATCTAACTGGTGATAAGCAAATATCCCTTGTGCAATGGAAGTACCTAAGGTATTGCAGTAAGTATTCCAGCCTTTATAGGAAATTAAACGATCCAGAATTTCTAAATCGTCAAACAGTGTCACTAACTCTACTTCTCCCCCATTAATAAAGGCACAGTCTGCCAAAGCGACCGGTTTATTCATATCCAACCATTGTCTGATGTGATAGGCAAAGCTCAATAAATGACGATGACTGGTATAACTGATATCTTTTTCTCCCTGCATCGGTGCTTCTTCCATTGTTTTTCCCGGACAGTTGATCGCTAAGATGAAATCTGCTTCACTGACAGATTCTGCTTCTTGACATCCGGCTGCATATATATGGGACTGTAAACTTTCATACATCGGTCGATCTTCATACTTAGGAATGATTGCAGGTCCATTTATACCGGAAAAATAAGGGTATATTTTAGGACATTGTCCCATAAGCTCATTAAAACAACGACCTAATAAAGTCGCTCCTGATTCATCGGCACCGGGATACATCATGACCTTTGTCTGAAGGCGCAGTTCTCTGATCTTTTCACAGATCTGCTGCTGGTCGATTGCCGTATAGCCATACTCAGAAGAATCATCTTGAGGAATAACCATAAAATCAATAACCTGACTTTCTACCAATTCTAATATATCCAAAAGTGTCTCACGATTATACTGACGTCTTTCTTCATAATCTCTTTGGTAAACTTCGGGGATCTCGATGGAGTTTTGTTCTTCATCTTCATTAACGCTTAATCCGACACGTTTCTTTTTATCTGATAGATAAGCCTTTCTAAATAAACTGTACCCATACTCTTCATAATAATCGGGTTCTTCATCTGCACTGTTGTATTGCGGCGTACGCATAATTAAAGCGGACATATAAATTTTTAAATCAGGTGCCATAATCTTTAATCGCTTAATGCGTTCTATCAAAATTTTACGCTGCTGATTGTCACGGTGGTGCAGACGTGACGGCAGCAGTCCACCATAACCCATCATTTCTAAGGGCATAATCAAAGCTTCACTGGTATCAATCTGACGAAACACATAATCCCAAAGACCTTCTACATCAGCCGCCCTCTTTTTTTGTGATAATAATCTTATAGGAGGACTTACTATTTCGATAGTATGCTGACTTTCTGCCATCATCATCGGAAAAAGGCGATTGCATGGTCGCTCATCTAAAGGAATATAAATAACTTTTCTCATAATCTGCTCCTTTGTTTTATCATCATTATCCTATCGGCTTTTACAAGTAAAAGCAAAGCATTCTCATACAATGAAAATATATCTATTATCCCCAACCTATGACAAAGTAAAAGAAAAGTGCGTTTACTATGGTGTCAGTAAGCTTTACAACATTCACAAAAAAGAGATTGGAAACTAAATTTCCAACCTCGTTATTAGTGCATAAAAAACCAGATAATCACAAATAGGAATCCTAATGCCATTGAAATAGATACACATAATTTCAATGGAATAAAGATAAAACGGTCTGTAGTTCCCTCTTTAGCAGGGAAAACGATTGTAAACACTTTAGTGATAACAGCGGTTGTAAGCATTGTTAAAGCAAAATGCAAGCCTGTTTCAAATCGAAAGTTTGGAGACTGCCAAAGGGCACTGATCGGTTCTGTGATCTTCCAACTGAGAAAGACAAATAAAATGTATAAATATCCTTTTAATTTTAACATTTATTCTTCCTCCCCTATACTATATTCACTTGGAATTAACTTAATAGTGAGTCCTTCATCAACCGTAAGCTTAGTATATTTCTTCAGCTGTACATTTCTAAATTCCCGCAATGAATAATAATCATCACTGAAAGATAACCCCTCCTGAATTCCATAATCATAGTTTTCTGATGATACATGACCTTCCCCTTCAACCGCAATAATATCATAGGTTCCTTCCGGAATCATCTCACCGATCATTACCGGTGAAGAGACCGTATATTCCTGAGTCAGTGTATTTTTATGGCGTTTTCCCATTAGATCGTTTCTAGCGTTTTCACTTTCAAATTTCATCTTATCTGTACTGACAGTAACTTGTGCACCTTGATATAAACGGACATCTTCTAAATAGGATGAAAAATAATCACTTGTTTCCCCCTCCATAATCATACTTGTAAATATTGTAATCATATTTACGTTATCCCTGATTGAAAGAGGTCCAAACCCGGATAGATTCGTCACTTTATAAACCCCCTCCGGAATATCTTTGCCGACTGTATAATTTCCAGCCGGTAAAACCAGTTCGACAGAATCCCCGGTTTTTTGTAATGAATAAGTAGCTTCTTTATAGGTACGACGATCAACTTTGGTCATTACTTTCTGTTTTGAATTAAAATTTGACCATACGAAAATCTGAATATCTTCATGAAAAGGAGAACTCTCACTGCATATCATTGAAGTTCCTAAAATAAGAGCTAAAACAATAAACCATAAAATATCTCGTTTATTAAAGCTGAAACGACGTTCATCCGAGCTTGTGTAGATTCCCTCATCACAGATAGGACACTTTCCTCTTTTTAGTTGGCTTCCGCAGCGTTCACAATATTTTGCCATACTATCACCTCTATTTTTTTATTCTATCATAATTCTAAAAGAAAAAGGAGTATGTCTTTACAATCTTTTGAAACTCTGAAATTCTCTGTAAAAATTTGATCCCATGATGCATATGATAAAAAGAGGAGGTAGATGAATGTATTATATTAGATCCAACGATGGAACAAAAATAAGTGTTGAAGATATTAATCCCACCTATTCAAAAGTCATTGTTATGGTTCATGGCTGGCCAATGAGCAAGGAAATGTTTGAGTATCAAAAGAATATGTTTACTCAATGGGGATACCGCATTATAACGTTTGATATTCGCGGCTTTGGGGATTCAGATATATCCGGAAGCGGCTATCAGTACGATCAATTAGCAACAGATTTATACATGATAATTGAAAGCACAGGCATTAACAATATTATTTTACTGGGATTCTCTATGGGCGGAGCTGTTTGTGTTCACTATATGGGGATGTATGACAACCATAAAGTATCTAAGCTGATTTTAGCCGGAGCAGCTGCACCGTCTTATTGCGTAAGTAGTGATAATCCGTATGGTCACAGTGTAGATGAAGTTAATAAGCTGATCATTGGTCTATATAACGATCGACCAAATACGATTCAAGAATTTGGTAATAATGTCTTTGCTTCAAATCCAAGCCCAGCTTTTAAAACATGGTTCCAAGGACTGTGCAATAAAGCAAGCGGCTTAGGTACAATCAATTGTGCAGAATCTCTGCGTGATGAAAATGTCTTCAGTGATCTTGGCAGAATCAAAGTGCCTACAGCAATTATGCATGGAAAATTAGATAAAATTTGTCCTTATGGATTTGCAACAATCATGAATCAGCAAATTCCCGGTTCATTGCTTTACCCGTTTGAAAAGAGCGGTCACGGTATCTTCTATGATGAATTAAGTGCATTTAACCATGCTTTAATGAAATTTATTGAAGGTGTCTAAACTATGGTGTTTTGCATCATAGTTTTTTATTTTTACTTTATTTGTTACTTATCGTTAAATGGCAGAACCATGCAAAAATGATTATCCGGTTATTCCCCATTTTTCATTTTTTCTTTCGTAGAAAATAATATGAAAGCGCTTTTGTAAGTGATATAGTTAATACAAAGGGGTTGGATTTATGAAAAAATTTGAAGGGTTATTATTTTACATCTTTTACTTTCTGTTCTTTGCAGCATTGAGCGGTTTTACTACCTATATCAATGTTTATTTGGAAAGCAAAGGCTTGGTTGGTTCACAGTTTGGACAAATTACCGCTGCCGGATTAATGATCAGTGTGTTCTTTGTACCACTTTGGGGAATCATAGCTGACAAAACCAAGAAATATAAGTTGCTGCTGTTAATTTCTTTAAGTGCTACATTAGTTGCTTTGTATTTCTATGCTCAGCAAACCGTTTATATCGGGTTGATTGTCTGTGCCATCATCTTAGACTTATGCCGTTCAGGCGCAATGCCAATGGCAGATGTGCTAAGTATGAATTACTGTAATAAAAACCATAAAAACTATGGATCTATTCGTTCGATGGGGTCTCTTGGCTGGGTGATCGGAAGCGTTTTAATTGGATTCTTGGCTGACCGTTTTGGATTAGATGGAGCCTTATTTGGTACTTATGGAGGTTTATTGATTATCAGTTTTACGATTGCTTTTGGTTTTCCAACAGCTAAGGCAGATCCTAAAAAACAAGCTATTGAAGTTCCTGATGCACCTAAAGAAAAAGTGGGTTTCTTTGATGTATTGAAGAATTCAAATTTCTTGTTTATATTAGGACTTTCTTTAATGACAACAATTCTAATCGACAGCTGCGCCGCCTATAATGGAAATCATATCGTTACAACATTGCATGGAAGCAATCAGCTGTTAAGTATGTATACCGTTGCGACCGCCTTGCCGGAAGTAATCTTTTTAGCTGTAGCAATCAAATATTATGAAAAGTTTGGATTTAAAATGATGTATCTCATTTCTGCCTCATGTATTTTTATTCGTTTCTTAGTTTATGCTTTTGTCCCAAATGTCTATGCGTTCTTGTTTGTTTCTATCCTGCACTGTGTCTCTACAGCCTGCGCGACAGTAGGTAACCTGCAGTTTATCCGCAGTTCGCTTTCACCGGCTGTTTTCGCAACTGCTGTTACTTTACTCAATGCCTGTGTTTCTTTAGGCAGAGCAGTATACAGCTACGGCTTTGGGATTGTCTATGAAGAATTCGGTAGTTTTACCATCTATCGTATCGGTGCCATTATTGCCTGTTTAGCCATTTTTTGGGTAATTAAAACAAAGCATTTTGATCATATGAAAGGCTTTAAAATTACGACAGCTGATAAATAAAGAAAAGAACCCTAATATAAATTACACCAGTATGCTGCAATTTATATTTCAGGTTCTTTTTATTCGTCTTTTTTACGGCCATAATTCTTATAATATAACACTATCGGGTTATGCTTTTCATTAAAGAAACTGCTTACTGCTAAAAACAAAAGAATGAGGATGCCCCAAAAGATACCAAATAATCGATATACCAGATAGAGAGTTCCTAAAATCATAATAATGCCAATCGTATCTAAAATGATTTTTTTCATAAGCCTCACCTCACTTATACATTACTCTATTTATTTAAGTTTGTCAAAAGCACAAGACGTACGATTTTACCCGTACGTCATTTTTATGATTACTTTTTATCTTACTTCATCAGTATCCTTCATCAAGCCACTGCGGCTTACGATGAAACCCAATATGATAAGAGCTCATCTCCATAGTGAATTGATGATCCCCCAGCTTGTAAACACCGACCGTTACATCTTTTCCGATAATCTTTCCATGAGGGAAATCATTGAGACAGCGATTAAGCAATTCAACCTGTTTTTGTTTAGATGTCTCTGATAATAAATGATTAGGATTTACACTGCCAATATTGACTATTTTAATATAACGAACTGGCTCATCCTTATGTTTTCGATCTAACATCCCTGCCATATCATTCCTCCTGTAATAAAGAAGCCTTATCTACAGCTAATAGCTGTTCAAGCAATTGAGTTTCCTTCTGACTGCACAAACGTCTTGATTCTGTTTCTTGATTAATCTTTTGATCCAGTTCTAATAATGTCGACCAAGCTTCGTTATTTTGCTCATGCTTACTTATTGACTCTTTTATTGCTTTAAACTCTTCATAATCTTTTATTTTTAATTGTTCATCTTCTAAAAGCAAAGCATTAAAATATAAAATCTGATGATGAATCAGTTCATCTATTCTTTTTCCCAGTATAACTGTCTTATCATAGAATTTTTTTAGTCTTCTTTTTTCAAGCAGATTGATTTCCTCTTGTCCGGTCACGACTTGTCCATCATCTCCTATCGGCTTTGCTCCAAGGCTTCTGGTAATCTGCTGAAGATCCATGATATCTTGAACCCTAGCCAACCCTTCAGTGATGGGTTCATTCTCTAAACGTATCTTAAAATGAACTTTTGAGATATTGTCACTTTCTCTCACTTCCGGTGCACAGATACGTGCTTCAAAACCAATCGTCTGATCATCTTTTTTAAACGAACGAACTTCAGCGTTAAAGTCAATAACCGCTGTTTTTACTTTCATGCTTGTTAGAGGGATGATCGATAACAGCGGCACTTGCAGCAGCATATCTTCAATGGCTTCTTCGTCCCCACTACTCTTTACGTGTTTATACTGCAATCCCATATAATCAAGGATGGTAATCTTATCTCCGATAATAGGCTTTTTAGTACCCGTGGCTTCGATGGCCTCAATAATCTTGCGATTAATGTTTAGATTAGACTGCGCAACCGCATCGATCGGTGCCCAAACTAACGAAGCTAGATCGGCAAATTCACTTTCCACTTGAACCTGACGTTCTGTAGCATTCTTTTTAAACATTGATTATTCTCCTGATGGAGTTGTTCCGCCATATAGAAGCTTATTATATTCTTCCTTATTGGCATCTCTTTTTTCAATCGCATCGTACTGTGCCTTTTGTTTAGCGACTCCATCTTTAAATGCAACTAGGATTGTATCAGTTTCACCGCCTCCGGTTTTTTTACTTCCGGTTAAACTGATAATTTCTCCGGTATCACTGCATCCTTTAAGATTGGCTATACTATCGAATGTAACATCTATGGTTTGTCCTTGTCCCTCTGCGGTTGTCGCTAAAATAATATTATCTGCAATCGACGCTGCAAAATCATCGAATGATCCCTGAATTGTTGAAGCATTAGTAATTAGCTTTTGTTTTTCTTCTGATTCAGCTTCTGCTTGATCAATTAAATTTGTCATCGTAACGACATATTTATTTTTTAAAGAAACAGTTGCTTTGCGTATACGGTCAATACTATTGCTTAAATTCTCTCCTGAAGCCCTGACTGCCGATTCCAAACGACTTCCTTCTGCTGATAAGGCTTTTATCTTTTCTGATCTTTCTTTAGCGGCACCCTGCAATGCTTTCCCATTTTCATCAACAACGGTACTTGAAGTTGTCATCGGAGCTAAGTTTGCGGCAATAATATCCAATACTCTTGACAGTCCCTCTGGTGTCCCATGGTTTGATGCACGTACATCGACATGATACTTTGCAGAATGATCGCTAGAACGTACATTGGAACTATGACTTGACACACTTCCGCTAACTGTCGCTTTAAATAGCCCAAAGTTGACACTGCCGGTGAAGCTTCCACCCCCATCAAGTGAAGATTCCGATTTTTCGGTTTCCTTGACTTCCATATCAAATAATACGTTAACTTCGTCTACTTGTAAGTTTGGTGCTTCCGTAATCGCTAATAAAGGAATATCAATGTTCATTTCTTTATCAGTTACGGTGCCATCCGGGTTATTTTCTTTTTGAGTATACCCAAAGCTTGCAGTTCTGATTTTTCCATGTTCATCAAAACCAACTTTTTGAATAAACTGTGCGGTTGTTTCCGCCATTTGTAAATTGGCATCTGCCGCCGCATTGAGCGGAGCACCAATTAAGTTTTTCATATCTAATCCTGTAAATTGTCCACTAATTGACATCATTTCTCACCTCTCTATTTTATTTATACTTTTAAAATAATGTTACCGACGATATATTTTCATACCTATCATTCCTCCTTACTTCTACTATAAGTATAAAAAGCAAGAAGCCAAGAAAACATTAATCTACTTTATAATACATAATATATCATATTAAATACAAATAGAAACAAATAATTGTAAATAAGTTTCGTTTTTTCGCATTTTATATACATTAAGTACAATTATGGTTGCTCTCCTTAAATAATGAAATTAACCAGTAAAGGAGTGATACTATGAAAAACAATTTACACAATAGAAAAAAGAAAAGGTATAATAGGGGGGCCGATAGCAAAACTTGGAAAGGGAAACCGGTGAAAATAAAACTTAAAAGATCTGCCGATATAGAACCTGGGTGTATTATTCTGACATGTAATCAGGCGGATCATGCCTATGTTTTAAACCTTGTTCAGCAGCTTAATCAGCGAGTTCTTAAAATAAAGGTTTTCAATCAGCGTCAAAGTATTATTCATATTGCGGTAAATGACATTTATTATGTAGAGGTTATCGACGCAAAAGTATTTGTTTATGACCGTACAAACAGTTATCAATATAAAGGTAAGTTTAAGTCCATTTATCAGCTTTTAAAGAATTTCGCTTTTATACAGGTCAGTCGCAATACGATTATTAATACCGAGCATATTTACTCTATTAAAACATTGCCGCAATGTCATCGTAAACTGACTTTAGAAAACGGTGAAAATATTATAGTAAACAGAAAATATAAAGATGACATTATTATTTAGCCTTTCCTTTCATCTTCACAAGAAATAGTGATTCTATTTCTTTTTTAGTATTCAAACTCATCTTTTTGTATTATTAAATGGTTTTCTGTTTAATAAATAAAAACTAATTTATAGTGTAATTAGGAATTCCAGGAAATGTGCACAACAATGAAAGAGAGGAAAATATATGGAACAAGAAATTTGTGAAGGAAAATTAATTGAAAACAAAAAATATGTACTAAATGGAGAAATCTACGAAGGAAGTTTTATTGACCATGATGGCATTGCCATTGTACAGGGAGATATTAAATTAGGAAAGATTGAAGATGTCTTACAATTCTCAGACTTTTTGACAGCCTATGAAAAATTAGGATCACAGCAGAAAAATGCCTGTCTAATTAAAAAAAATCTATGGGATACCAAAGAAATTCCCTACTGTATTGATGCAGGGCATCCTAAAACAGCTGAAATTAATCAAGCCATTGCAGTATTTAATGCAGCTAACTTAAATATTAAATATCGACCTAAGACAACAACTGATAAAGATTATGTAAGATTTGATTTAGATTCAGGATGTGCCGCAGATATTGGAAAAGTTGGCGGAGAACAAACTGTTGAAATTGCCAATTGGGCAGAAGTTGGAAATGTATTACATGAAATGCTGCATGTCTGCAGTATCGAACATGAACATTCTCGAAAAGACAGAGATACTTTTATTACTGTTGAATATGCTAACTTTGATGAAAAATATAAAGATAATTTTGAATTAATTTCCACTTCTGTTCCTTATGGAGATTATGATTATGAATCAATTATGCACTATTCAGCAAAAGCCTTTTCTGAAAATGGAAAAGATACAATTTCGATTAAACCGGGACATGGAACACATCCTAATATGGGGCAAAGAGATGCCATGACTTCTAAAGACATGGATGGCGTTAAAGAACTTTATAAATAAACAAAAAGCAATGAATTCGTTTCATTGCTTTTATTCCTCTTCATCCATCATAACATCTTGATATAGATTATCAATAAATGCTCGTTCTTCTTTATCTTCATCACTTAATACCATGTACTGTTTAACTTTTTGATAGTATTTTTTAAACATTTTATTGTTTGAAAGATCCAATGTCCCTAATAAAACACGAGTATAGATCACAAAGATTGATAATCTATAAGTTTGTTTTATCTGTTGAATTGCGGTATCAATCTCCTGTTCATCTCCAAGAGAAGCGATTCGTTCTAATTTTAATAGTGAAAGATTCATCTTTAACTCTTCATTTCGATCATAGCAATCCATAAAGTGTTCCACTAAAGAAATAAACTCTTTTGTTTCTTCTTTGGTTAAAGGAAGTGCCTGATAATCTTCAAACAAACGATAAATGACCTGTTCACATTCTTCTTCAAACACACCAAAGTAGCCTTCAACATGATTGAGATGATAGAGATTATTCAGCCTTAACAGGCGCTCAATAATCTGTTTGATCTTTTCTTTTGACTTGCCTTCTGTTTTTAATTCCTGAAACAAGTAATAAGGATCAATGGAATCTTCAACATCATAATTTTCTCTTACTATCTTATCTAAAATATATTCGAGATAATCTGAGGTAACAGATTTATTCTGTTTATCTAATGCCTGCAGTTCTTTACTGTAAAGAACTTTTAAACTGTCTAACAGCTGATAAAGATTAAAGCTATTGGCATATTGTTTAATTAACAGCGATTTATTTAATGAAATATTATATTTGTTTAACTTTTCGATCAATTGATCTGACGAAGCCTGATTAATAAATCGATCCTTCATTTTTATTCCTCCCATTAGGAAACTTCTGCAGCCTCACGAATAATTTTCTTTTTTATTTTGCTGGGATCTCTGCGGGCATCGACTTTATATGTGTCCACTAAATCATGAACAAGGTATTTAATATTTTCGCTTTCATCATGAGCAGCTTCATAAAGTTCATCTAAATGACTGAATAAAACATTTTCATCAATATCGATTGGCTTCCCAATTTTAATCAAAGCATTTTCTGTGGTCTGCAGTCCTTCTTCATCCATCAGCAATTCTTCATAAAGTTTTTCTCCGGGACGAAGACCGGTGTATTCAATTTTAATATCGACATTAGGTTCATATCCTGAAAACTTAATTAAGTTATAAGCAAGGTCTGCAATCTTAACTGGTTCTCCCATATCAAGAACGAAGATTTCTCCCCCTTTAGCTCTGGCACCGGCTTCAAGCACCAAAGAAACAGCTTCCGGAATTGTCATAAAGTAACGTGTAATATCAGGATGAGTAACCGTAACCGGTCCGCCTGCCTGAATCTGCTTTTTAAACAGCGGTATAACAGAACCGTTAGAGCCTAATACATTTCCGAAACGAACAGCTACGAAATCCGTATTAGAATGTTTATTATAGGTTTGAACAATCATCTCACAAATTCGTTTTGTTGCTCCCATAATATTTGTAGGGTTTACAGCTTTATCGGTTGAAATCAAAATGAATCGGCTGGCACCATATTGGTCAGCTGCTTTTACTACGTTTAAGGTTCCAAAAACATTATTTTTAACTGCTTCATTTGGAGAATCTTCCATCAACGGCACATGTTTATGTGCAGCAGCATGATAGATGATATCCGGTTGAAACTCTTCAAATAAGGCATTTACTTTTTTCACATCTCTGACAGAAGCAATCATGACTTCTAAATTCAAAGAAGGATATTTTCTTCTTAACTCTAACTGTATGTCATAGGCGTTGTTTTCATAGATATCTACAATAATCAGCTGTTTAGGTCCATTAGCAGCGATCTGACGGCATAACTCACTTCCGATTGATCCTCCGCCTCCGGTTACCATAACCACTTTATTATTTACATAATTCATGATTTCTTTAAGATCTACTTTAATAGGTTCACGCCCCAATAAATCTTCGATTTCAACATTTCTTAAACTGCTGACCGTTACTTGACCATTCACTAATTGATAGATACCTGGCAGAATCTTCAATTTACATTCCGTATCTTTGCATAAATCAATCAATTCTTTTTTATTTTCCGCATCAATCATCGGTAAAGCAATAATAATTTCATCAATCGATAATTTTTCAGCTGCTTCCTTGATTTTCGTACGATCTCCATAGATTGGTTTTCCTTGCAGACGCATTCCCTTTTTTGTGGGCATATCATCAATAAAGCAAATAACCTGTTTATTCAATTTCCCAACCTGAACAATTTCTCTGGCAATTTTATCTCCGGATTCACCGGCACCAATAATCATGACACGCGATTCATTTTCTCGTGTACGCCCAAATAAATGACGATCCTGAACCACAATTCGGGTAATACGATAGAAGAATCGACTAGCACCAATCATAGTCATCAAAACCAGCCAGTTAATCAAATACCATGATTTTGCGATTGGTACATCTAATAAGGTAAAGATCACTAAATCAACAATCGTCGCTGAAAAAGTTGCGATAACCACGTTTTTTAACTCAATTACACTGGCAAAGTGCCAAACGCTCTTATAAAGATTCAGTATTAAAAACACAAACAAAGATGTTCCTAATAACAATAAAAATACATAACTGGGAATTGCCCGAACATAGTTCATGAACTGTCCGTCATATAACACCCACAAGCTAATCATTCCGGCAAAACCAATCGAAAAGATATCCCAGACTATTAAAAATAGCCTTTTTAAACTTAATTTCATTTTCTTCCCCCTGCACTCAAAACACTACATTGTTATTACATCACACTGATTATACAAGATTCGACACTATTATTCAAGTTGAGTTGCCCTAACCAAATAAAAACACCTCACAATTTGTAGTGAGGTGTTTGCATTATTTCCCTTCAACAGCGTCGATTTTCTGTTTTGCCGCTGTCACCGTGCTTTGATCCGGATCCATGACATAAAGTTCATATCCAGGCATAGAATAGCAATTTGTACTTGTTGATCCGCTTCCGTCCAACGAGATTTGTTCAATATTCCAGCTTGACATATCATCGATCTGCATTTGAATTAATTTTTGCAGGTCGCTAGATTCCATGTTGGTCTCGAATGCCCCTGAAACAGAATTCAAGATAGAGTTATAGTTCGTAATCATAGAAGCTGACATCAGCTTATTTAATAAACCGGTTAATACTGCCTGCTGATTTCTTACTCTATGACGATCACCATCGGCATAAGAATAACGTTCTCTTGAGAATGCCAAAGCTGTTTCTCCATCCATGTAGTTGCTTCCAACACTCAATGTACGACCGCCTACAGTAACAGCCTGATCCACATTGACATTAATTCCGCCCACTGCATCTACCATAGTAATCAGTGAGGTGAAGTTAACACGCATGTAATAGTTCAAATCAATATCCAGTAAGTTTTCCACTGTAGACATTGTTTCTTCGATTCCGTAAATTCCTGAATGAGTCAATTTATCACGGGCATTGAATGAAGCCAATGTCACATGGTAATCACGAGGAATACTTGTCAGTAAGATTTGCTTTGTTTTGGGATTGACAGTCATGATCATATTTACATCGGATCTTGATACGGTTGAAACCGGTCCATAAGTATCAATACCGGAAATATACACATTAAATGCATCTTTTGTAACATTAACGGTTGATGTATTTTTATTTAATGTTTCTTTAATTTCATATTGGTAAATCACTTTGGTCTGATTAGAAAAATCACCGTTGAATTCCTCAATAATTCCACGATATGCTTCATTAAAAATAATAGCATCACATTCTTTATTTACTAAAGCCTTCTGAAGCTGACTAAGGTCTGAATAATTGGTTTTGGTCAAAGTTGTCTTATCCTTTGTTCCAATATTGTCTATTGCTTTATTAATGTTATCTGTATCAATTGCCGATACATAACCTAAGCTTTTATTTTCCAAGTCTTTAATTTTCTGATAACTGCTGTCTTTTAACACCACAACAGAAATAACCTGTGTCTGATATTTTCCACCGGTAATGTTGTTTAATACGGAAACACCTTTATAAGCAAAGACACTTCCCACACCGATTAAAATCGATAATACTAAACTGACCAAACGCAGCCACATCTGTTTCGCTGAATTTTTCTTATTTCTTAAAACAAAGAATACGAGAAGCCATAAAACTAAAAAGATGGCTACAACAATCAGCCAATATTTCATTGGCAGTACTTTTTTAGCTAAATATGCTAAGAATATAGATAATACGAATTGTATACTGATTAAGGCAATATCAAAAATATGTAATGTTTTTTTCTTATTGGTCTGGTTTTGTCTTCTTCTGCTCACGCCACCAACCTCCTATCATTTGAGTTTTTAAACATGTATATCTTAGCACAGTTACTTATTGATTTCCACCAAAACTATATAGACAAAAAGAAAGAATTCACCCACATTTAACATAATTTGAACGAGAATTTAGTCTTGGTTATGTATAATGTATCTATACATTGGAGGTTATTATGAAATTAAATATATTCAGTGATTTTCATTATTGTGAATTTGCAGAAGCAAACGTGTTAAAGCAAGCTCAGGATTACTACTTTACTTTTTTAAACAGTGCTGCCAATGATTCAGCAGATTATATCTTTTCTTTGGGTGATCTGGCAACAGAGGGAAATATTAACCATTACCGGACAATTGAACCCATCATAAACCAGCATAAAAACTTTATTAATGTTTTAGGCAATCATGACACCACCTATGTCTCAAAGAAGGATATTCAAAATTGCTTTAATGAAGAAAGATATTTTATTAAGGAATTTGAAGATTTTGCGATCATCGCCTTAGATTCCACAAAAGAATTTGTCTTAGATAATTGGGGTGGAATCATTGATGAGGAGCAATTAACTTGGCTAAAAAAAGAAGTAACTCGTCTGTCTGACAAAAATCTGATTGTATTGGCTCACCATCCTATCACTTATACAACCTTTAACAGTGATCAACCAATGGCAAGTATTGAAAACAGTCAGGCTGTCAATGATATTCTTTCTCTTCATAAAAAAAACAATCTCTTTATCTGCGGACATGTCCATTACAACAGCGTTGTCACAAAAGAGAATTGGACTTACATTCAGTTAGGGGCAGCGATTGATACCGGCAGTTACTTGGAAGTGTTAATTGAGCCGGAGTATTTCAAAACACATCTTAAACTTGCCAAAGGGATTCAATCGTATGATAAAGCCTTTTTAGAAAAGGTATACCATTTTACCGCTAATCTTAATAATGAAGACATACCCGATCAACACATACCAAGATGATGAACGCATCATCTTTTCTTTTTCCTTAATTACAGGGCAGAATTCCTAGAACGAACTGATTCCTCCATTTATTCAATACCTTTTATTGAATTAGTTGCATTTGGGCTTAAACTCTTGCGTTTTCATTGATTTTATTGCTTAGTAGGCTATAATTTTAATGTTAGGATTGTGGCTTGCAAATATATTTTGGAGGAAAATAAATGTTTGAAAATCAAATAGGGGCTATTATTCGACTCAACCGGATTCAGCAGAATATGTCCATTCGGGCCTTAGCCGAAGCCGTTGGAATTGAGTATAGTCAGCTCAGTAAAATCGAGAGAGGGTTGGAGTTTTCTAATAAACTAACTATTGAATCCATATTTGATGCTCTAGATATCGATTACCAAGTTACAATCGATTATATTCCTATATGCGCTCATAAAGTCGAACGGCTTTATCATGATATGCTTTATCGGAAACAAAAAAAGACAATTACCGATCAATTAGATGAAATTAATTTTGAGGCACGTACAATTGGAATATCAACACCGATACTGATGATTAATCTGATACACGCTGTTTTGTATACAGAGACGGATTTTCCCTATGAAAATCTGTTATCCATATTAAAAAAAGTGGAAGATTCCATGACTTCATTTCAAAAACAGTTGTTTTATCAGTACAGCGGCTTCTATCATTATCTAAAGCGAGACATTGAACAGGCATTAAACTATCTGGAAATAGCTGAAACTCTTTATACCAACGATAGCAGCTCTGCTATGATCGCTTATCAAAAAGGTATTATTTATAGCTACCGTGGAGAAACCTTTGAAGCCTATGAACATCTCAATAAGGCCAAGTACATATTTGAACAGCATCATAACTATATTCGTTCAATCATTTGCAGTGTATCTTTGGCTAATGTTTTTTTATTGGTTGAAAGATTTGATAAGGCTTCACAAATGTACCAAGAGCTATTAAACATTTATGACGGATTATTAATGGATATCGAAGACGTGTCGATGATTTGTTCCAGCATGCTGTTAGGAGCATTGATGGTAAACGACTTCAATCAATTTTTTAAAGTCGAAAAAAAATTTGATAAAGAAGTCATCGACTATTTAAATCATAATATTAATTACATATTCTATCGTATCATTGCTTTATACCAAACGAAACAATACAAAGAATGCTTGCTTTATATTGAACGATTTGAATCATTTAACCTGAATCTGCCGCGCAATCATTTAATCGAGTATTATAAATTAAAGATCAATGCCGCTTCACAGAAACGCCTTTACGGAACTTTAAAACTAAATCTTAAAAGTCTGGATAAAAGAAATGATTATAATTTCGTAAAACTGGTATTAAAGCTGATTATTAAAGAGTATGAAGCATCAAAGGATTACGAAACACTCTATCAATATGCAATGAAACTCTCTCAATTAAAATGGTAAAGAGCCGACAAACGGCTCTTTTATAGTGGAAACAAACTGAATTCATAGTCCTTTACATAATAACGGATATGCGTTCTCCCCTTTTTAATGATAGTATGTCCCTCTTCTTCCAGCTTCTTTTTCTGAGCTTCAATACCACCGGGATATTTAGGATTAAGTTCTCCATTTACTTTTAGTGTGCGCCAGTATGGCGTAAGGTCTTCTTTTCTTTGATAACTTGCCCATGCCGCAATCGAAACAAAAATTCCTGCTGTAATCGGATCGGTAAAATCGGCGTTATTCTTTTTCGCAAAATATTCACGTATTGCCTTAACAGTAATTACTTTTCCCATTGGAATCTGTTTCATGATATGATCATAATCCTTAGGCGGGGCAAAATACATCTTTTCACCGCCATATTTTTTGTTCGTTGCTTCATCACTTACAATTTGTATTTTAGGCATGCCGTTATCTTTTTGAAGCATCGCATTGAAATCTTTCTTATCTTCATTTGCCATAATGCTCACCTCCTATAAACAACATACCCTTTTTATACTAAAGATTCAATGAGACGGTTTTTATTTTTTCCAATAAATAATTTTATTTTCATCATAGCGATCGATGAGGGGCTTTGTTTCATCCGGATAACCAATGGCAATGACCGCTACCGGCAGATAAGTATTCAAAAAATTGAAATAATTTCTAAACGCTTCGATTCGTTCTTTATTTGGTCCGATTGCACACCAGCAGGTTCCTAATCCGAGATGTACTCCTTCTAATAAAATATTCTGTATTGCGGCAGCACAGTCCACATAAATATAAGCATCAATTGGTGTTACCTCACGATCTCCTAAAACAATGATCGCTGCCTGTGCCTGCTTCATCATCCCTGTATAGGGAGAAAAAAGTGCAATATTATCTAAAGATTCTCGATCCTGTACCACCAAGAAACGCCATTCCTGACGATTTTGTGCAGTCGGTGCACGCATAGCCGCCTTCAGCAAAGCCTTTATTTTTTCTTCCTCGATTGGCTGGTTCGTATATCGGCGAATACTTTGTCTTACTCTGATTTCTTCTAACATAAACATTCCTCCTTTTCCTATATTTTATCACTTTTAAGATAAGAGTATAGAAAGATTATGGAATATGTTAAAATAAAAAATATTGGAGGTTAACCATGGAAAAAGCTATTTTCACAAATCTTTGTATGATCTATGATGATCAAGGACAAGTTTTAGTTCAGAATCGAACAAGCAGACATTGGCCCGGAGTTACTTTTCCGGGCGGACATATCGAAGATCAGGAATCTTTTATTGAATCGACGATTCGAGAAGTAAAAGAAGAGACAGGTCTCGATATTTCAGATTTAGAATTATGTGGGTTAAAACAATGGCCTACCGATAAAGGTGAACGTTATGTCGTCATTTTGTATAAAACGAATTGTTTCACAGGAGAACTGACCTCTTCAAATGAAGGAGAAGTCTTTTGGGTAAAAAAAGAGGAACTCAAAAACTATCCGTTAGCAGAAGACTTTGAAATGATGCTGGGAATGTTTGAGCATGAGTTCAGTGAATTTTACTATTATAAAGATAATGATGATTTTAAAATCAAGCTGCTTTAGTCATGATACAATTCAGATACAAAATAACATTACGATAATACAGGTGATACTATGAAATTATTAATTGTTGAAGATGAAAAAGCGATTGCAGATTTGATTATGATGAATCTAATGCGGGTAGGCTATCAGTGTGATTATGCCAGTGACGGGGACAAAGCCGCCAATATGCTGGAACAAGAATCCTATGATTTGGTTTTGCTTGATATCATGCTGCCTAAAGTCAATGGCTATGAATTTATGGAATACATTGAACCGATGCATATTCCGGTGATTTTTATTACGGCAAAAGGAAGTATAAAAGATCGTGTAAAAGGTCTGCATATGGGCGCAGATGATTATTTGGTCAAACCCTTTGCGATTGATGAACTGCTGGCAAGAGTAGAGAGTGTGCTGCGCCGCTACCATAAAGGAATGGAAGATATGCCCATTCTGGATATTGTGATCCATACCCATCTGCGCACTGTCACACAGAATAATCAGACCATACCGCTGACAAGAAAAGAATACGATTTACTCTTATATCTTGTACAAAACAAAAATATTGCATTGTATCGTGATACCTTATATGAAAAAGTGTGGCATGACGAACTGGAAGGAAACACACGTACACTCGATTTACATATTCAGCGCCTCAGAAAAAAATTAAACTGGTCGGATCATATTAAAACTGTATTTCGGATCGGCTATATGCTGGAGGTGCCAAAGTGAAATTTACCTACAAAATAATAACGACCTGTCTTATTACGATTACGGTAATCTTTTCTTTAGGTTCTGCTTTGGTGATTTATCAAAATCATGCTCATTTATTGAAATCGGTAATCGAACAGGCAGACTTTATTTAAAATAAACTAAAAAATAAGAAGCTATTGGAGAAAACGATGTTATGCATTCAATAAATCAGCATAGTTTTAGTTGCATTTTAGACACTAATTCGCTAAACTAATAGGAGTAGAAAGAGGTGTTATCATGCCATTAACAGCAGGAATTGTGGGATTGCCAAACGTTGGAAAGTCCACTTTATTTAATGCAATTACTAACGCGCAAGTGGAAGCTGCCAATTATCCATTTGCCACGATTGACCCTAATGTCGGAGTTGTAGAAGTACCGGATCATCGTTTAGATGAACTGACAAGATTAGTTCAGCCTAAAAAAACTGTTCCTACTACATTTGAATTTACGGATATTGCCGGTCTTGTAAGAGGGGCGTCAAAAGGCGAAGGATTAGGAAATAAGTTCTTAGCCAATATTCGTGAAACAGATGCGATTTGTGAAGTTGTCCGCTGCTTTAGAGATCCCGATGTTACCCATGTAGACGGAGACGTGGATCCTATCCGTGACATTGAAACAATCAACTTAGAACTAATCTTTGCAGATTTAGCGACTGTTGAAAATCGTATTGCCAGAATTGGCAAGAAGGCTCAGTCAGGAGATAAAGAAGCGAAAGAAGAAGTTATTATTCTAGATAAGTTAAAAGCCGCTTTAGAAGCGGAAAAACCAGCCCGTTCTATTGACTTTACAAAAGAAGAAATTCTATTTGTAAAACAATGGTCATTGCTGACGATGAAGCCGCTCATCTATGTGGCTAACTTAGGTGAAGAGGATTTAGAAGACCCTACTGCTAACCCTTATTACAATACACTTGTAGAATATGCCGGTAAAGAAGGCAGCAAGGTAGTTCCGATCTGTGCAAAGATCGAAGCTGAATTAGCAGGATTAGAACCAGAAGAAAAAAAACTGTTCTTAGAGGAACTAGGAATAAAGGAAAGTGGTTTGGATCGTTTAATTAAAGAAGCTTATGCTCTTTTAGGATTATGTACCTTCTTTACAGTAGGTGTGCAGGAAGTGCGTGCATGGACCTTTAAAAAAGGGATGCTGGCTCCGGAAATGGCAGGAGTGATCCATACTGATTTCCAAAGAGGATTTATTAAAGCAGAAACTTATAGTTATGATGACTTTATCCAATACGGAAGTGAACAGGCTTTAAAAGATGCCGGCAAGGTACGTCAGGAAGGTAAACAATATGTTGGTCAAGATGGTGACATCATGTTGTTTAAATTCAATGTCTAGTGAAAAAATACATTAGACGCATTCTCCTTGTTGTCTGTGTCATCGTATTCTGTTTTTCTGCTTATCAGTTATTTACTATCTTTATGCAATATAAAACCGTTGATGACAATAATGCTCAGATTCGCAATACTGTAATTCCGGAAAAAAAAGAGGATGTTCCTTTTACAATAGATTTCGCTAAATTAAAAGAAATAAACAGCGATGCTGTAGCCTGGCTGAATATTGAAGATACGGATATCTCTTATGCCGTTGTTCAAGCCGGTGACAATGATTATTATCTTCATCGTAATTTGCAGAAAGAAGATTCATTTGCCGGAACATTATTTGCCGATTATCAAAATAGTTCCGATTTCAGTGATTTTAATACCATTATCTATGGACACAATATGAAAAACGGAAGTATGTTTGGTAAACTAAAAAAATATAAAGATGTCAACTATTATAATGAACATCCTTATATTGATTTGTATATTGAAGGACAGAAGCTGCGTTATCAAGTCTTCTCAGCACGAGATGTTGATGTTGCTTCCACAAAGACTTACTATAATGTCTACGGACAAAGCGGATTAAAGCAAGAAATGATTGATGAGTGGTTTTCAACAGCCCTTTATTCAACCGAAGTTGAAGTAACGCCTGAAGATCAGGTAATTACTCTATCGACATGTGTCGATTCTTTAGATGATCAGTATCGCTTTGTTGTGAACGCAAAATTAATTGAAACCAGTGATTATTAAGACGGAGCAAGGCTCCGTTTTTTATTACATAATTAGACAAAGAGATAACCTCATTATATAATGAAGCTATAATACGGGAGGAAATAGAATGATCACAAATATTGTTTTTGACATGGGCAATGTCGTTTTATCTTATGATCCAAACTACATTATCCAACATTTTACTAAGGACAAGGATCAGCAAAGATTATTAGTTGAAGCCATTTTCAAAAGTCCGGAGTGGCTTGCTTTAGATGAAGGGACATTGTCTAAAGAAGGTGCCTGCTCCATTATGAAGACACGTGTGGAGCTGCAATTACAGCCGTTGGTTAAGAAAGTTATGGATGAGTGGTATTTGCATCTGACGCCGTTTAAAGACATTATAGAGCTTTCTAAAAAACTAAAAGAAGAAGGATATACACTCTACTTGCTATCAAACACATCGCTTAGTTTTTATGAATATTATGAAAATGTCGAAGCCTTTGCTTATTTTAAAGATTTCTACATATCCGCTAGGCATTTATTAATGAAGCCGGATCCTGCTATTTTTAAAGATTTTTGTAAAAGGAAGCAATTAAATCCTACTGAATGCTTTTTCATTGATGACAGTCAAGATAATATCAACAGTGCTAAGTCAATCGGTATGCAGGGAATTTGTTTTAACGGTAATTATGATAATGCTCAAATGATTTATGATGCAATTAAAAAGTGCAGCTAACGATAGCTGCATTTTATTTTACATTTTTATTTCACATAATTTTAAAGCATATTTATATAAGGTTTTATAATCTTTAGAATGCTGATGTTCTTTCAGCATCAGTTTTAATACAATACGATTTGAGGCTGGAAACGACGTTTTCTCTATCGCTTTAAGGTTGTGATCCAATACTTTAATCAGTTCTTCACTCCCTGCTCCTTCTATCTTCAAGCGGTAATATTTAGCCATATATTTATCAATCGGATCTTGATTCAATGCTTCAAACTGATCAATTGCTTTTTTACATAATTCCATGTCATCTTTATGATAAGCTACCATCATTTGGTAATAAAAATACTGAGGGTATTTTTCCATCAATTGTCTGACATCCTCATCAAAGCTTTCAAAGGTAGGCAGAAAATTATCATATTCCTCCATCAGTATGCACAAATATAAAAGATTATTGCAGACAATCAATTTATCTTCCGGACCTAAGCCGAAATTATGATAAACTTCCAACATTTCTTCATATAAAATACGTGATTTACGGTATTTCCCGGTCATCAGATGAATATTAGCGACACATACACTACAGAAAGCGCTGCGGACATAGTTATGATGCTGTTCAAAGAGACGCTTTGCTTCACCTAAGCTTTCAAAGGCTTCCAGAAAATCACCATGTTTAGCATAAATAACACCTTTTTGATACGAGATCATCGCTAGATTTCCAATATCCATATAAAAAGTTTCAGCTTCTTCCAGCATTTCAATGGCATCGTTGAAATTACCCTTAATAAACTGATAAAATCCTTGATACTGTTTAAAAATCTGCTTTTGCAGTAAACTCATTGTATCCTCTACTTTACTTAAAGCAGTGAACAAGGTGTCATATTCACATGGCTGCTGCCAAAGAAGATCAAAAACCAAATTAGCCAGCAAAAGAGATGTTGTTAATCCCATTTTAAGACTGTCATGATTTAATTCTTCTAACTGCCTGACCAATTCCTCTCTTGATTTACGATATAACATATCATGATAAAGCCTATGCACCTTTTTAATACAAACAGGTAAATATTCTATTGTTTGATGATAGTTTAAATCTAATGCTTCAAAAATGGATTCCATCGTTACCGGATTGGAAGATTCCATTCCTCTTTCAATTTTACTAAGCTGACTGTATTCGATCCCTACAATTTCAGCTAATCCACGTACAGAGATATTTTGATGAATCCGATTGAGCCTAATGACCGCTCCAACTTGCGTTTCCAACATTTTTAATTAAATCCCCACTTTCCCATAAATCGGTCAAACCGGCAGACTTATCCCATCGTAAGAACATCCATACTGCAATAACTGAAATATAAATTTATATGTGACTTGCACTCTTATTAGGGTTATATGTTCGACCTCTTTAATTTAATATTTATTATAAAAAACATCGACAAAATCCCTCATTTTTATACCTGACTTTATAATAATATCAAATTTAAATATAAAATACTATCTATTTAAGCGGTTAATCTTCAATTTAAGATAAAAATGATGCATTCCCTCGAAATAAAAAAACTGCCCAAATAATTAGGCAGTAAAACATTAATCCAAATCTTCTCCATTTGATTCAAATGCTTTTTTCACCCAGTAGAAACTTTTCTTTTTATGACGTGATAAATCTTTTAGATCTTTCTCATCACGATTGACAAAAACAAATCCATATCTTTTGGCAATTTCACATTGACTGCTTGGAATATCAATAGGTCCCCATGTGACATACCCTAAACATTCTACACCATCAACTTCTACTGCGGCTTTTAATTGTTTGATATGCTCACGATGGTAGTCAATACGATAATCATCTTCTACCGTGTTATTTTCGTTTAAAGATTCACGATGGGCAATTCCATTTTCTAATACAAACACCGGCTTGCCACTGCGATAATAAATATCTCTGGCGATACGTCGAATTCCGATCGGATCGATCTGCCATCCCCATTCTGTCCCATCTAAAAATTCATTTTTACGATGTGCCTCTGCAATGACATCCCCTAAGAAACGTCCTTCGTATTCTGCAGTTGTAACAACGGCACTGGTATAATAGCTAAATGCCATATAATCCACGGTATAGCTCAACAATACATCATCCTCTTTATCAAATTCCGGCATCCAGCCATGAACAGATAAATAGTTGATCATATAATTTGGATATTTTCCTTTCGTAAAGACATCCACATAAAAATTATTAAAGTAATCATTTGTTAATTGTGCAATCATGTTTGCTTTTGGTTCGGCACTGTCTGGATAAGTAAGTCCATAAGCGACCATTCCGCAAAATTGTGCATCCGGCACTAATTCACGTAATGCTTTAACTGCTTTGCAGTGAGCAATAAATACATGATGATTGACCTGATACAAGAATTTAATTGGATCTTCTCCCTCAGGAATCTCTTCTGCATTTGAATATCTTAATGACTGTGAAAACAGATTTTGTTCATTGAAACTCATCCAATGTTTAACACGATCCCCGAAACGTTCCATACACACACGGGCATAACGTTCAAACAGATCCACTACTTTTCTTGAAGCAAATCCATTATATTCTTTGACTAAATGATAAGGCATATCAAAATGCACCAGTGTGATCATAGGTTCAATTCCTGCTTCTAAAAGCTGATCGATTAATTGATTATAGAAAGCCACACCTTCTTCATTGATTTCATCATCACCGTTAGGAATGATTCTTGACCAGCAAATCGAAAAACGGTAAAAATTAAATCCCATCTCTTTCATTAATGCAATATCTTCAGGATAACGATGATAGGCATCAATAGCTACTTTCCAATCTGAAAAATTTGGATTTGTCGGTCTGACATCATAGATTGATAATCCTTTTCCGCCTTCATCCCAAGCTCCTTCAGTTTGAAAAGAGGACACTGATCCGCCCCAATAAAAATCTTTATTAAATCCCATTTTAGATCCTCCTTGTAGTTATGTGTTTATTATATACATCCCTTTTTAAAACCTCTAGCCTTTTTCAAGTTATTGAAATTAGATTTCATCATTTTATTCTTTTTGGTAAAGAATATAAAATATAGGTTTATAAAGTTTCCCAAGAAAAAAGACCGACTTACGCCGATCTATATTATAAGGTTGTCATCATCAAAGTAAGCTGACCATCAAACTCTATCTTTTGAACATCATGACAGACAATAAAGTGCTGTCCTTTTTTTATTGGACAATCATTGACATATCCTTCTCCTTCAATGACACTAAACAGACTAAACGGCTGACTATGCACAAGACCGGTCTTTTTTAAAACCTCAATCTTTGATACAGAAAAATAAGGAGCTTCAATCAAGCATGTTCTGATAAATGTGTCCGTGATCTCTTTTGATAATTCCTTTTGTAAAGTCTGATGATAAGGAACTGTTGTTACATCGATGGACTGCTGAACATGAAGCTGACGTTCGTTACCCTCTTTATCTTTACGATGATAATCATAGACACGATAGGTAATATCCGAAGACTGCTGTGCTTCATAGATTAATGAGCCACTGCAGATCGCATGAATCGTTCCGGAAGGGATATAGTAAAATTCTCCCGGCTTTATTTCAAACTTATTAAGCAAACGGTCATACTCGTCATTTTCGATACATTTTATTAATTCCTCTTTTGTTTGAGCATGATGTCCCATTACCATTTGGGTGTGCGGGTCTGCATCAAGTACATACCAGCACTCCGTCTTTCCTAAAGAATGTTCATGCTTTGAGGCATAGTGATCGTCAGGATGAACCTGCACACTAAGATCTTTAGAAGCATCGATAATTTTAATCAGCAAGGGAAATGCAGGATCTTTAATATTACCAAACAGCTCACGATGCTGCTGATAAAGCATTGAAAGCTTCATTCCTCTATATTCACCATTTAAAATGGTACAGTCACCGTTTTTATGTGCAGAAATAGCCCAGCATTCCCCTGTAGAATCACTCGGAATGGGATAATTATATACATCTTTTAAGCGATGCCCGCCCCAGATCATTTCCTTAAAAACCGGTTTCATAAATAAAATATGTCCCATATAGATATCTCCTTTTCATTTTTTCATTATAGCATAGCCCCACTTTATTTTAAATTAGAATCATTTAGAACATTTAAACTTCCTACCTGATTATATACATTGTTTGCATCTAAAATATGATAAGGCTGGGTTTGATGATCGCCCTTTGCTTTGGCACTTACAAAGATATATTCTTTTCCATTGATTTGTGCAAGACTGGCTAAACATAATCCGGCTTCGTCAGTATAGCCTGTCTTTCCGCCGATGATATTCCCACCCACAACCTTTGTATCATTCATGGAACTGAACATGGTGCTGTTAAATGTTAATCCTTCAGGATGCAGATTAGTTGCGAAGATGCTGTACTGTCTGCTGGTAAAAATCGTTCTGAACTCTTTATTTTTTAGGGCATACTGTAATAATTTTGCCATATCTTCAACTGTTGAATAATGATTAGCGTTATGCAAACCGGTCGAGTTGCAGAAAAGTGTATTATTCATACCCAGTTCTTTTGCCTTGCTGTTCATCAAATTCACAAACTTACTTTCTGACATAGCGATTTGATCTGCCAACGCCAAACAGCACTCTGCTCCTGAGGGCAGCAGTGTTCCATACAGCAGATCTTTCATTGTAACTTTTTCTCCCGGTAGGAAGCCTGCCATGGAAGCATCTCTTTCATATAAAGTTTCAAAATGCTTATTAGTCAGAAGCATCTCCTCAGTCAAATTCTCTATGTTTTCAATCGCAATGATTGCTGTCATAATCTTAGTTAATGAAGCCGGATAAATCTTACTTTGGCTTTTGTTTTGTGCCAGTGTTTGATTAGTACTCAATTCCACTAAGGCTGAGTAGGGACTATATAAATGTGTCAGATCGATAGAATCGGATGATTGCGGCGGTATATATTCTTTTGTATTTGTTTTTTCAAAGATAGAGAAAAAAGAATTTTTTTGATGATCGATTACTGTACGTAATTCTTTCGAAATCAATATTAAAGCGGTGAGAGTAGTCAAAATAAAAATATATAAAAGAACCTTTCTTTTTTTATTTTCCAACTTAGTACGTGATGTTTTTTTATTCATAAACAGCCCTGCCTTTCTTAAACAAAAAAATAGCTTTTGTACAGTCATTATTCTACCCAACAAAAGCTATTCATAGTTTAATATTTAATTGTTTAATTCCTAAGAATATATTAAGAAGGTAAATAATAGTTAGTTTAAGGGAAGCGTAATACAAAATGTTGTCCATTCATTCTCACTTTTGGCTGTGATCGTTCCTTGATGCAGGGTTATAATTTCTTTAGCGATTGCAAGACCTAAGCCGGCACCCCCGGTATTGGTTGTTCTGGCTTCATCTAATCGGAAGAACTTTTCAAAAATAGCATTTAATTTACGTGGTGGAATCGTTCGTCCTTTATTACGGAAATAGAGAGCAAGTTCTGTATCTGTTTTTTCAGTCCAGATTTTAATTTCCGTATCTTGATAACTGTAGGCAATCGCATTCTTTAAAATGTTGTTGAAAACTCTTGCCAGCTTGATCGGATCCCCATATAGAAACGTATCTTCTTTTACGTCAAGATTGATCGTATTACCATGAGTTTGCAGCAGCGGATAAAACTCATCGGTCATCTGTACCAGCATATAGGAAAGATCGATGGATTCTTTTTCCAATTCGATTTGCTGAAGATTATAGCGAGTTATTTCGAACAGTTCGTTAATCAGCTTTTCTAAGCGATGTGATTTATCCAAGGCGATTCCAATATATTTGTTTTTTTGTTCACTTGGCATATCCGTTGCTTCATCCAGTAAGCTTAAATAGCCAATCACGGAAGTTAACGGTGTTTTTAAATCGTGTGTCAGATATACGATTAAATCATTTTTTCGGTTCGCCTCATCTCTTAAAATCTGTTCATGATGCTGCATGGCAGACTTAATTTCCAGCATTTGCGAAGAGATTTCGGCATATTCCTTGGGAAATACTTCTTTAGCCTCTTTTTCTCCGCCCATATAATCGCGCATCATCTGCCTGGCATTCGACAATGCTTCTTTTATCTTTCTATTAGCATAAAAATGAGAGATGACAAAGATCACAACAGTTACAATAATGATCCCTGTAATAGATAGACCGAATATAAACATTTTAAGTTCATACCAATTCAATGTAGTGTATATTGAAGTCTGAACCACACCGTCAACGCTTTCATAGGGTTCATATTGTAAACTGATAAAATGGTCTGTAAACCAATTCACAAAAGCCCCATTAAAGACCTGATCAATCAGATAATAAAGACCATAAAAGATTATTATTGCAATAAAGATAATACGAAGCATTCGGAACAGCTGTAAATATTTACTTTTCAATTTTATAACCACACCCCCAAACTGTTTTAATATACTTAGGATTTTCAAAGGAATCTCCCATTTTTTCTCTCAAATGCCGGATATGTACGGTAATCGTATTATTATTTTTACTAAAGTATTCATCGCCCCAAATCCGATGAAACAGTTCTTCCGAACTTACCACATTTCCCTTTTGCTGACACAGGATGCTCAAAATGGAAAATTCCGTAGGTGTTAACGAAAGCGGCTTTTCGTTTAAAATGCATTCATGCGTTTTAATATTCAAGACCAGTCCCGAATGAATAATGACATTTTCATCTGTCTCACTGCTGCCATTATATCTCTTATATCTTCGCAGCTGTGCTTTTACCCGTGCTACCAGTTCCAGCGGTAAAAAAGGCTTAGTGATGTAATCATCTGCGCCTAATGTCAGCCCGGTGATTTTATCAATTTCCTCACCTTTTGCTGTCAGCATGATCACCGGATAATGGTGCTGTTCTCGTATCTTTTTACATAGCTGAAAGCCATTGAGATGCGGCATCATGACGTCTATTATCGCAATATCTAAGGATTCATTTTCGATGCACTGTAAGGCATCTAAGGCATTGTAAAACTTAAAAATCTGAAAGTCTTCATTCTCTAGGTAGAGAGCCACAAGATCGGCAATTTCCTGCTCATCATCTACAATCAGTATTCTGTTTGTCATATTTCCCAGTCCCTTCTTTCGAGAATATTATATTATCATAATGTTCTTGAGAATTTATAAATATTCTTATAAGAGAACATTAAGATTTTCTTATGTTTACAGGTTAAATGTTTTATAAAGCCGTATAAAAAAGACATGATAATAAGATCATCTCTTCTTAATCATGTCTTTAACGAATAAACTCTATGAAAAAATATTGGCATTATTTTGCTTATAATAGGAAAAAATCAAACCGACAAAGCGCTGATAGCTGACGACTCCCTCTTCTACTGAATTCATTTTTAAATAGGTGTCATTAACGGTATTGGTAATCGTACTCATCGTATCACCATATTGATTCCAAAAGGCGTGATCCTCCTTCAAGTCCTTTATAATCGGTTCTGAAAGCTGCACATAATAAGGATTAATATCTACACCCAAATCGTAAAGCTCATTTGTTATATAAATAAAAGCTGTAAGATAAGCACTGTAGCGAAAATACTCCTGATCGGATTGTGAACAGGCAAGATAGGCTAAAAAGTTTGCTTCATCCTCAGACATATAACCTTGCAGGTGGGATAACTCATGACACATCGTAAAAGGGGTATTAAAAGCCGTCATATCTTTATTATAATTGGCTTCAATGGTAAACGGTGAGAAAATACCGCTTAGTCCACAGGCAGTCATCAGTTTTGAAAACAGCATCGGTTTTGGATTGGGATAGTAACTAGAAATAATCCGATTCATAGCGATACGGCTTTGCTTTGCCATTGTTGCTTGATCCATCGCAGTTGTATCTAAGATATACAACTGATTGGTCACATACTGACACAGCTGCTTTAGTTCTTTAGTTGTGTAATCCACCTTTGTAAATTGCATATCTTTCTCGATTGGCTGACGATGATAATTGATTCCTGTAGTCAAGGTAAATACTAAACAGATCACAAGAAGATAGCGAAAAACCAGCATCCATGAACGATATTTAATAATGATAAACAGTAAGCCTATAATCAAGAATAAAACAACCCATTCAAATAAGGAAATAGGGAATAAGCCGGCTAATCTCCCAATGGTTTGCACAAACAACGGAGAAATATAGCGGGCATAAAGAGTGGCAAAGGCTTCTATTGCTGCTAAGGCATTCAACACAATAACAGATAAAAGCAAAATCAGATTCTTTTTCATAGTCCTCCTCCTATCGCCTCTATTCTACCATAAATAATAAAAAGGGTGTTTATATTACACCCTTTACTCACTGATTGTTTCATACAGTGTGATATTAAACTGACGACATAGCTTAGCAATCGAATATAGATGATCCGCTATTCTCTCAATATCGGTTAAAATTTCACTGTAAACAACGCAGGCTTCCGCTGAAATTTCCCCTTTTTTAAGACGCTTGATCTGATTTTCACGATAGCTGGCAATCAATTCATCTACCAATTCTTCATTTTCAATAATCTTATCCATATTTAATGGTGTTAACTGTGTTTTGGATTCTTCAAAACAACTGATACTGCTGTCTAGGGTCTGCTGAAGAATGGTTAATTCTGTTTCCGCTTGGGCACTGTATTTAAGTCCGTTCGCTTTTGTTTCATCAATATATTGTGCCAAATTAATGGCATGATCACCAATACGCTCAATATTACCGGTAATTTTGAATAATGCATTGGTCAGCAAAGAATCATTTTCATTCGTATCTACTAAAGTTACCTGTGCACTAAAACGGGTGATTTCTGTATTTAAATAATCAATATATTTTTCATTATTGCTTATTTTTTCATTATATTTATCGGTCACTTTCGTTAGACCTTTCATTGTTAGGACAATGTTTTCTTTCGCAAAATCAAACATACGGGCAATTTCTTTACTTAGCTGTGTTGTTGCCATAAATGAAGCTGCCGGTTCGGTTGCTGAAATATAAAGTGTCTGCAAATCCTGTTCCTCATCTTCTTTTAACGGCAAGATCTTCTCGACTAATTGAACCAGCTGATTACCAAAAGGAAGCAGCAGCATCGTTGTGGCAATATTAAAGACAGTATGCACATTGGCAATCTGATTTTGCACAGAACCCGGTGTTAACGCTACAATATAATCGGTAAATGGAATAAAGAGACATACGGTCACAAAGACTAATGTTCCAATAACATTGAATAAAAGATGGATCATGGTCGTTCGCTTTGCATTTCGGTTAGTTCCGATTGACGCAATAATAGACGTGATACATGTTCCGATATTTTGTCCAAATAAAACAAAGATAGCACTATGTAATTGAATTGCTCCACTCATTGCCAAAGCCTGCAAGATCCCAATAGAGGCACTTGAGCTTTGAATGACCGCTGTAAATACAGCTCCGGCAGCAATTCCTAAGAATGGATTTTCAAAAGTTGTCATCAGATCAACAAATGGCTTGTAGTCACGTAATGGCACCATGGCATCTGACATGAATTGCATTCCCACAAATAAAATTCCCAGCCCGGCAACGATTTCACCGACATAGCCAACCTTTTTATTGCGGATAAACTGGATCAGAAAAACACCGGCAAAGATTAGGATTGGTGCAAAGTCTTTGACATTCAAGGCAATTAGCTGCCCGGTAATCGTCGTTCCGACATTAGCTCCCATAATAATCCAAACCGCTTGGGATAATTTCATTAACCCGCTGTTGACGAATCCGACAACCATAACCGTCGTAGCAGATGAACTCTGAATCACCGCTGTAATTCCGGCTCCGATCAGTACACCGACAATACGATTAGATGTAATTTTCTCCAAAATCTTTTTTAAGCTGTTTCCAGCTACGTTTTCCAGTCCATTGGACATCATGTGCATTCCATACAGGAATAAGCCCAATCCTCCCAGCATAGTAAATAAATTTGTTATTGTCACCTTACAACACGTCCTTTTTCATATTTTTTAAATAGATGGTTGTTTTTGTCCCAATTCCTAAGACACTCTCTATTTTTAAGTCTCCTTCATAAAGCTGTACAATATGCTTTACAATCGCCAACCCTAATCCGGTACCCTCGATTGCTTTTGTACGTCCTTTATCTACACGATAGAATCGTTCTGTTAAATGGGGAATATCTTCCTTAGGAATACCAATCCCATTATCCTCTACAATAATTTTAAGACTATCTGTTTCCAGATTGAATTTTACGGATACCCATCCGCCATCACGACCATATTTAATCGAATTGGATAATAGGTTGGTAAAAAGTTGATTCATTTGTTCCAAATCACCGTAGAAATCAACATTTTCACTATGACAGATCAGGTGAATGCCACGATCATTTGCCATCGGTGATAAAGTATGGAATATATCTTCAATAATTAAGTTTAAATGCAGTAATTGTATATCCGGTATCGTTTGATGATTTTCAAGCTTAGAAATAACTAGAATATCATTGATCAAACGTGTCATATTCCTTGTTTCTTTAAGAATACGATGGACAAATTCATCTTTTTGCACTTCATCATTAATCAAATGCTGATTCAATAATTCCGCATACCCTTGGATAGAGGTTAACGGTGTCTTCAATTCATGTGAAGCATTCGAAAAGAACATCTGTTTCATTTTCATCGCCATTTCTTCCGGCGTTACATCTAAAAACAATACGATTGTACTGTTTTTGAATACACCGCTGTCGATTTTAGCTTTATGAATTGAAAAATATTTATCTCCTAAATGAAATGTCTCATAGACATTTTGACTTTTGATGCGTTTTAATATTTTACGTTCCTGAATATAGCTTTCAATGGGCAAGCCTTTATCTACCCCTTCGCAGTTAAACATCAGATTAGCGGCATGATTGATCAAGATAACGGAGTTATCCTCATCCACAACAATCATTCCTTCCTGCATGTTATCCAGGATATAATGTACTTTATTCTTTTCTCTTTTTAAAGAAGCGATTGTCTGATTGATTTTATTTGCCAAACGATCGGTTACACTGGCAATATTGTTTAACTCGGTATATTCATAGGTATGTTTTTTGAATACCGGATCATTTTCTTCAATAGACAGCAGCTGCAAAGATATTTCTTCTAAAGGCTCTGATACCTTTTTAGCGATATAACGGGAAAAAAGAACCGATAATCCCAACGAAATAATGATACTGATACCAATTCCCGGAATAGCCATTTTAAGATAGTCAGTCAGTCCGGAATAAGGCACAGATAAACGAATAATCACGTTATGCTCACTAAGATAAGCCACATAAAGCATATTTTTATGAATTGTACTTGAATAGCGAACTTCTTTTCCCACACCCTCATGAATAGCCTCACGTACTTCTTTACGATCCAAGTGATTTTCCTGCAAATCATCAACAGAAGAATCCGCAATCACCTGACCATCCAATGAAATAACGGTCATTCGACTGTCAGATTCCAATGTTTTTTCATTGACTAAATCAATTTGCACACGTAAATCCTGCTCGTAGTCAATAGAATAATCGACCAGCTGCAAACTATAAAGCATATTGTTGACATTGTTGTTGAAAGTGAGACGTGAAAAAATGTAAGTGGATATCACACTGCAAATTAATAATGCAGTCACAATCAATACATTGATATTTCTAAATATCGTCTTTTTCATTGTTTGACGTATCCATAAAACGATAGCCTACACCGCGAATCGTTTTTATGCATTCTCCTTGATCTCCTAATTTTTCACGTAAATGACGAATATGCACATCGATTGTACGAGTATCCGCGCTTCCGCCATATCCCCAGATCTTATTTAACAGCTCTTCTCTTTCTAAAACCTGGTTATGATTCTGCATCAGCAATAAAAGCAGTTCATATTCTTTATACGTTAATTCGATCAGCTGTTTATTACGGTAAACATCACGTGTTTCCTGATTAATCATGATGCTGCTCATTTCAATCATTTTAGACTGATCGGTTTTCATTTTGCTGCGTCTGATCAGCGCACGCACACGGGCACATAATTCCAGTACGGAAAATGGTTTTGTCATATAGTCATCCGCTCCGCCTTCTAACCCCTGAATTTTATCGACTTCACTGTCTTTAGCCGTCAAGACAAGCACCGGTAGGTCTTTGACTTTTGACATTGTACGTACCTTTTTTAAAGCGGTGATGCCGTCCATTCCCGGCAGCATGACATCAAATACAGCGACTGTCGGAAGATCATCCTGAATCGATTTCAAGGCATCTTCCGCATTATCAAAATCTTTAACGATAAAATCATAGCTATTTAAAGCAATTTTAATTAGATCACGAATATTGTTATCATCTTCAATAATATAAATTAATTTTTCCATAGTCCATCCCTCTTTGCCCTCATTAAACCAAAAAAGACTACGACATTAAAGTTATTTAAAGTTAATATTATGTTAAGTTTTTGTTAAGATCCCACATAATACTCTTTCATTATAACAAACTTAAAAGCCTGTAAAAAGTATTATTTCTAATAAACATTAAAGATTTGCCTGATTTTTTCTGCCTCTTTTGTTACACTGAGTGCCAACATCAATAATACCCTCGCTTTTTGCGGTGATAAGGTATTGCTTGGCACCGTATAATTTTCTTTATCAAAGACCGGACTTTCAAAGACAATTCCATGTCCGACACGGCTGGAACGGACAATGATGATGCCTTTTAGACTCAAATCCTTAACTTTTTCAATCCATTCTTTTGAGTAGTTTCCACTACCACTTCCGGCAATGACAATCCCCTTACAGTCTTTTTCTAATGCTTGCAGCACTTCAATTCCCGCACCTGCATAATAGTAGGCAATTCCTACCTTAGGTAAAGTCGTTAGCACCTGCTGACTAAACTGTGACTGCAAGGTATGTTTTTTAAAGGCTCTGGCAAAGAAATACGCTTGGTCATCCCGCATATATCCTAAACAGCCAAAATCCTTTTTATCAAACGCATCGGTTTTAAAGTTATTTACCTTTTGGATATCACGTCCTGAATAAATCGTATCGCTAAAGACTGCCATGACACCATGTCCCATCGCTTCTTCATGGCACGCTAAAGCTACAGCCTGATAAAGATTCATCGGACCATCAGCACTCGCTGCTGTCGCCGGACGCATTGCCCCGGTAATAATGACAGGTTTATAGGTACGCAAAGTCAAATTCAGAAAATAAGCTGTCTCATCTAATGTATCGGTACCATGTGTCACAACGATTCCATCCACATCTTCTCTTAATAGTAATGCATTTAAATAATTAGCTAACTGCACCCATCTGTCGGGTGACATTTCATTACTGTCAACATTCATATATTGGATTGCTGATAAATGGGCAATATGATTAATGGCAGGAAGGGACTTAATGATCTCATCAATATTGATTTCTCCTGCCTGATAGCTGGCACTTTTACCGATTTCTCCTACACCGGCTATTGTTCCGCCGGTAGCGACGATCATAATATTCTTCATATCTGTATCTCCTTAGCCAAGGATATCGGCAAGCTTGCCAAGATCCGAAATAAACATTTCAGACTGTTCCAGCAATCCTTGATCGTGCATCAACAAATCCGGAACACATACGACAGGTATTCCGGCACGATTCGATGCAATGATTCCATTTTTAGAATCTTCTAATACAATCGCTTGACTGAGTTCCACTTCAAATAATTCACATGCCTTAATAAAAACATCCGGTTCCGGTTTGCTGGCTTTCACCATATCGCCCCCTACAATCCCCTTAAAATACTGACGTGTATTTGATATTTCCAAGTAATGTTCAATCGTTTTAGAACTTGATGAAGAGCCGATTACACAAGCAACATTCAATGCTTTTAAACGTTCCAATAATTTAATCAACCCCTTTTTCATTGGCAGACCATTAGTATCAATTTCTTCACGCAGTAATGCAAAAGCATGGCGGTCTACAGTTTCATAAGGATAATCTGTGCCAAACTCACTCACTAATATTTCTTTTGCGATCTTGCCTGATGTACCGATCAGCTTATGACAGATTTCTTTTGTCATCGGATAACCATAGTCATGGTGAGCTTTGATTAACGGTTCAATGCACAGCCATTCTGTATTAAACATCAAGCCGTCCATATCAAAGATAGCAACTTTGGGTTTAATTCCCTGAAGCAGTTCTTTGACTTTAAATAAACTAGATACGGTTGCAGTTGTCATTTCAAAAATTTCCCGTTCATGGAAAATCAGATCAGGCACACAGATTACCGGGATATTCCCAGCATGTGCTGCCATAATGCCGTTTTTAGAATCTTCCAGCACTAAAGCATCTTGAACATCTACACTAAAATGTTCACAGACATGCAGAAAGATTTCCGGATGCGGTTTACTGTTGTGGATCAAATCCCCACTGATAATATAATCAAATCTTCCTTCTAAGCTACTCATCTTTAAATAACGATCAATTACTGACCTGCCTGAAGAAGAAGCAATCGCCATTTTAATACCTTCAATTTTTAAATAATCCAGCAGTTCAACTAATCCCGGCTTTATCCCTAAGCCATGCTCCTGAAAATGAACTTCACGATATTCTCCGGAACGTTCACGTATTTTATCTAATGGGCAGTCCTCACCCAAAGCTTCTTTTAATATTTTAGTATTGCGGATCATGTTTCCGCCAATTAAACTCTTACTTAACTCTTCTGAGATAGTATAGCCAAACTCTTTGGCAGCTTGAATATGACAACGGCTTCCCATTTTTTCTGTATCAAACATCAGACCGTCCATATCAAAGATTACTAATTTTGGTTTATGCATATTGTGTCCTCCATTGAAGCATTATATCATCATTATTCGAACAAAAAAAGATTTTACACACAAAGAAAAAAGAGCGTCTGAACGCTCTTTAATCGCATTATACTAATTTAAAATTATCAATCATTCCGGTCTCGTTAAATTCGATCCATTCACAAACATTTTTAATATGATCTCCGATTTTTTCTAAATATTTTGAGATCATAAGGAAGTCTAAATAATAATCGATATTTTCTTCGTCTTGTTTAATCAATATCACTACATCTTTTTTACACTTATCAAATAAAGCATTGATCTTCTGATCTTTCTGACGAGTTTCTCTTGCCAGTTCTACATCTTCATTTTTAACTGCTGCAGTCAATTGCTCCATCATCTCCACAATATGCTCCAGCATAGAAGCAATATGCGGCAGCTTCGTATAAAGATCATCCATTTTTGTAAGCACTGTGATCTCTGCAATATCGGCACATTGATCCCCGATACGTTCTAAGTCTGTCACTACTTTTAACCCGGTTGACACTAAACGCAGATCACGTGCCACCGGCTGCTGCTTCAATAATAATGACAGACAGCGGGTTTCAATGTTTTTTTGCAGCTCATTGATATATTTATCATGCTCAACTAATTCTTTCGATTGTGAAACATCAGGATGTTTGATCAATGCTTCCATCGTATGCACAGTTTCGTTGACTGCTTCTGCCATCTCTCCAATATCTTTTTTTAAGTGGTTAATTTCATAATCAAATTTTTTTCTTGTTACCATAATTGTCTCCTAACCGAATCTACCTGTAATATAGTCTTCTGTACGTTTATCCTGCGGTGTTGCAAATAAGTCACGGGTTTTACCGTACTCTACCATTTCTCCGACTAAAAAGAAGGCTGTATAATCTGCGATACGTGTTGCCTGCTGCATATTGTGCGTCACTATAATGACAGTATACTTTTTCTTTAAATCTTCCATTAAGTCTTCTATTTTTAATGTCGAAATCGGATCTAACGCACTGGTTGGTTCATCCATCAGGATCACTTCCGGTTCAACCGCTAATGCTCTGGCTATGCAAAGACGCTGCTGCTGTCCTCCTGAAAGGCTCAGGGCAGACTTCTTTAGATCATCTTTTACTTCATCATATAATGCGGCTCCCTTTAAACTGTTTGCAACAATTTCATCTAAACGCTTTTTATCCTTAATACCATGCAGTCTGGGACCATAGGCAACATTATCATAAATACTCATCGGAAAGGGATTAGGCTGTTGAAATACCATTCCTACTTTCTTTCTTAATAAAGTAGTATCCACTTTTTTATCATAAATATTTTCTTCATCTAATTCGACCAATCCATCGATCTTAACATTTTCGATCAAATCGTTCATACGATTAAGTGTTTTTAAGAAAGTAGATTTACCGCATCCACTAGGTCCGATAAAGGCTGTCACCTTATTTTCATAAATATCCATACTCACGTTTTTTAAAGCGTGATTTTGTCCATAGTACAAGTTTAAATTTTCAACTTTTATTTTTGTGTTTTCCATGCTGATCTACCCTTTTTCTCTATTCATTCTATTAGCAATAATATGTGTAATACGGTTTAAAACGAAAACTAATATAATTAAAACCAAAGCAACTGCAAATGCCTGATCGTATCTAGCTTTTGTCATACTTAAATACAATTGGATGGTTAAAGTTCCTCCCGATTTAAAAATATGTCCGAAGAAATCATTGACTAAATAATAGCTGCTTCCAGCTGTAAACAATAAAGCGGCTGATTCACCGATGATTCTTCCGATGCCTAAGATAATCCCGGTAATAATCCCCGGCATTGCACTAGGCAAAATAATTGTACGGATCATATACCATTTCGTTGCTCCCATTCCGGTTGCTCCGGCACGATAGGATTCCGGTACACTTTTTAGTGCCACTTGTGTTGAGCTGGTAATAATCGGCAGAACCATTAAGGCTAAAGTTAATGCTCCAGTCAAAATGGAGAAGCCTAGTTTTAATGCGGTTCCAAAGAAAACCATTCCGAATAAACCAAAGATAATAGATGGGATTCCTGACAGTGTCTCAATCGTAAACTCGATCGCTCTTACCAATTTTCCACCCTTTGCATATTCGTTTAAATAGACAGCTCCGCCTACGCCTAAAGGGGTGACGATCAGTAATGTAATGACAATGATATAAAGCGTATTCACGATATTCCCTAATATCCCAAAGGTATTATTAATACCACTGGTAACAGTTGAAATTAACTGCCATGATAAATGTGGTGCTCCTTTTACGATCACTAAGCCGATGATCCCCACTAACACAGCGACAGATACGAATGCACTTAAATAAATGAGGACACGAATGACATTGTCACTGACTCTCACACGTTTATCATAAATACTGTTATGCATGCTGATCATCTCCTGACTTAATGATTTTAGTAAGAATGATGTTTATGATCATAATAAAGATAAATAACACCAGTCCAATCGTAAATAACACCTGACGATGTGTTCCTGAAGCATAAGACATCTCCGAAACAATCGCTGTGGTTAAAAAGCGCACTGAGTTAAATGGCAGCGGTAAATTAACAGAGTTTCCTGATACCAAAACGATTGCCATAGCTTCTCCGATCGCACGTCCTACACCTAATACGATGGCACTTAAAATTCCTGTTTTGGCTGCCGGCAGAATCACTTTAAAGATTGTCTGCATCTGACTTCCGCCCAATGCCAAAGAACCTGACTTTAAATGTTTAGGTACTGCACGTATAGCTGATTCACTGATATTGATAACGGTGGGTAAAATCATAATAGCTAAAATGATAATGGCTGATAATAAATTACATCCACCGGTAAACTGATGGGTAGGATCATTCTTGAAAAAGAATAATTCTAGTTTATACATCACCGGATTAATTAATAAAATTCCAATTAAACCATAAACAACAGACGGAATCCCTGCTAATAATTCTACTGCCGGCTTGACGATCTTTGCCATTCTTGAACTAGCTACTTCTGAAAGATAAACAGCTGTCAGTACGCCAATGGGAACTCCGACAAGAATAGCACCGGCACTTCCAACAATCGAAGTAAAAATAATATTTAATATCCCATATTGAGGATCGGCTGCACTCGGATTCCATACATTTGAAAAGAGGATCTCCTTGATCCCCACTTTCAAAAGAGCTGGTGTTCCAGAATAAATCATGTAGCCAGTCATCATTACGACAGCAATAAGAGCAAACAACGCACAAACCTTAAAGATCCATTCCGCTGTTTTTTCTACTCGAGATTTAGTCTTACTATTGATCATGATTGATAATACCTTATTCATGATTTATTCCTCCTAATGATTAGTCAACTGTGATAAGTCCAACTGATTTAATGATTTCCTGTCCTTTATCTGATTGTACAAATTTAAAGTAATCCTGAACCGACTGATCTTGTTCACTGATTTCTCCTTTAGTTACCATAACGAATGGTCTTTGCAATGCATAAGTTCCGGCTTTGATATTTTCTTCATTTCCTACAACGCCTTCGATTTTTAATGCTTTTACAGTATCGTCTACAACATCTAATGAAACATATCCGATTGCCCCAGGAATAGACGCTACTTTTGCCATTACCGCACCTGTAGAATCAATTTCCTGGGCATATTTACAGTTATTTTCTACTTTTAAAATTTCTTCGAAAGCTCCTCTTGTCCCCGATCCGGCTTCACGTCCGATAACTACGATGCTTTGATTTTCTCCGCCAACTTCTGACCAGTTTGTAATTTCTCCGGTATAGATTTTAGCTAATTGTTCTTTTGTTAAGTTTTCCACACCGTTTGCTTTGTCTACTACGATTGCAATTCCATCGATAGCCACAATATTTTCAACTGCACCTTTTGCTTTTTCTTCATCTTTTAAAGCTCTTGAAGCATTCCCAATATTAACTGATCCGGCTAAAACCGCTTCGATTCCCGCACCTGATCCTGTATATTCTGCTGTTGCTTCATTATTTGTTTCATTGTAATAAGCTTCGTTCATTGCCGTCATCATTTTTTCCATTGAAGTTGACCCTGACATTGTCACTGGCTTATTTGCTTTACTATCTCCTGTACCGCCACATCCAGTAATGGCAAACGCAACTGCTGCTACCATTAAAGATTTAAGTAATTTTTTCATTTTCTTTCTCCTTGTTTTTACACACATGTTTATATTCAATTTTTAGGTGACTTCCTCTCACCACGCCACCATTATAACAAGTCATTATTTAATACAAGTTTGAATTAAGTTAAATTTATGTTAAATTCAGATGTTGATTTCTCCTCCCTTTTTTAACAATTCTTCACTTCTATATTAACCTAGCTGATTTTACTCACCTTATTAATACTTTCTTTAAATTACAGGTGATTTATTGCGTTTTTGTTAAATTTGGGTAAAAAGAAAAAGAGCCTAATTGGCTCTCGTCTTGTATTTTGCTTTTTCAAATTGATCGATAGGAACAAACATATTCTTTGTTTCCTGATAAAACTGATCATAATACACATACTCTTCTATATATCCATCTAATAATACATCGATACGTACAATTTCTTTTCCGCCGGTAATTTCAATGCGGGTATGCGTAGAAAGAATTAATTCAGGATAAGCATTGATAATCATCATATTTACTTCTCTCATGACCAGATTAGCATTCTCCAGTCCCACAACACTGCCGTCTTTTTCCATACCTACATAGATCGTACCGCCATCATTCGTCAGCAGCTCCAATATATCCGCTATCAAAAGAAGTGAGGGATTGGTTGTATATTTAATTTTCTTATCCATTTCCAACACTCCTTTCTAAAAGTATTCTCCTTATTATATTATTCAGTCTGTACTCTTGGTTATTCATTTTGCCTAAAGCAATTTTTATATTCGACAAAATCATACTTCTTTAGTGTGAATTTTATATTAACTTCCTCTACACGGTTATTATAGTCCATATTATTTGATATATACATTGAATAATCTATTGCGATTATACAACTAAAACTATTATTTGACAAATATTTTCAAAATTTGAATAGTTATTAGTATTTTCAATATATATAGATAAAATCAATTGAAATTTATAATACACAGTCTTTTTCACTCATTTTCAATAATATTTACGTTACTTATGATAAGTAAAAAAATATGTTTAGATATTTACATTTTTTTATTATATTATAGAAAAAGAAATGCTATAATGTAAACGATAACAATGAGGAGGAGAAAATTATGGGATTTCCACAAGGATTTTTATGGGGTGGCGCTACTGCTGCTAACCAATATGAAGGGGGCTATAATGAAGGCGGAAGAGGTTTAGCGACTTCTGACGTGATTACTGATGGTAATATGACAACCCCAAGAAGAATTACAATCAAATTAAAAGACGGTACTTTAACTTCAATTAATCGTTTTGAAGAATTACCTGATGGGGCTGTAGGATATTTAGATCCAGATACGTATTATCCAAGCCATGTAGCAACAGATTTTTATCATCATTATGAAGAAGATATTAAGTTATTTGCTGAAATGGGATTCAATTCATTCAGAATGTCAATCTCTTGGACAAGAATCTTCCCAAGAGGAGATGAAGAACAGCCAAACGAAGAAGGATTGGCTTTCTATGATAAAGTCTTTGATACTTGCTTAAGCTACAATATTGAACCTATTGTTACAATCTGCCATTTCGATGTGCCTAAATTCTTAGCTGATGAAATGGACGGATGGTCTGATCGCCGTGTAGTAGATTACTATGTCAATTACTGTGACGCAATCTTCAAACGTTATAAAAATAAAGTTAAATATTGGATGACATTCAATGAAATCAACTTATTAAACGGATATACAACTTTAGGATGCCGTAAAACAGATGATCAAACACGCTACCAAGCATTGCATCATATGTTTGTTGCCAGCGCACAAGCTGTACAATTAGGACACGTTATTAACCCTGATTTTGAAATCGGAATGATGGTTGCTTACATCTTATCTTATCCTGAAACTTGTAACCCTGCCGATCAGCAAGAAGATATCGATGCGGCAAGAAACTTAAAACATTTCTTCTGCGACGTACAATGCCGTGGATACTATCCATCATATAAATTAGCTGAATTTGAAAGAAAAGGTATCGTTATCAAAAAAGAACCTTATGATGATGAAATCTTATTCAATGGTACAGTTGATTATATCGGATTCTCTTACTACAACTCAGGTGTTTCAACTTCAAGAAAAGATGCTGAAACAACAGACGGAAATGTAGCAAGAGTCGTTAAGTCTAAATACTTAAAAGAATCTGAATGGGGATGGCCAATCGATCCAATGGGATTAAGAATTGCCATGAACCAATTATGGGATCGTTATCAATTACCTTTAATGGTTGTTGAAAATGGATTAGGAGCTAAAGATACTGTAGAAGCTGATGGTTCAATCAATGATGATTACCGTATCGATTACTTAGCTGACCATATTGCAGAAATGAAAAAATCAATCGAATTAGATGGTGTTGAACTTTGGGGATATACACCTTGGGGATGCATCGACCTAGTTTCTGCCGGTACAGGTGAAATGACAAAACGTTATGGTATGATCTATGTAGATATGGATGATAAAGGAAACGGTAACTTAAAACGTTCTAAGAAAAAATCATTCGACTGGTATAAAAAAGTGATTTTATCAAACGGTGAAGATTTAAGTAAATAATAATAGAGAAAGTACACTTTGAATGAAGTGTGCTTTTTATTAAAAAAAATCTAAGTATTTGTTTTTTTATATTGAACAGGATAAAATAAGGTAAATCTCTATGAATTAAGAAAGAAGGAAAATAATGTTAAGGGATGGAAATGAAGTTTATTATTTAATGAATGGTTATGTCATGAGCGGAAAAGTCATGAATATTAAAGGAAATGAAGAAGACTATACTTTTAGTATTGAAGGCTATGCCGGATGTGCAGGACCCCACGAAATTTCTTCGAAACAGCTTCATTTAACGGTCTTCTTATCTCAAGAAGAAGCCGAAAAGTATAAAGATAATCCACAGATGTATTTACCTGCTTATTGTTAAAGAGACTACGGTCTCTTTTTTTAATATAAAAAACCTACAGGCTATTCTGTAGGTCATATGTCTTTAAATTTATATTTTTACATAGAATACACTATTCTACGAAACGAATTATAGCATAAAGCTGTTTAAAATAAAATATAAAATACGTATTTAGAAAGATTTTGCAGAAATTGATCGTATTTTTTTATTTTTAGTCTAACTGGTGTTTCTCCATTAAAAAATGATAGATTGACAGTGGTATTTTATAAGGAGGAATAACAAGATGCAAGCGAACATCAATAAAGATATGCTAACAATTTCTAAAGAATGGCTTGAATTAAGACGAGTCTATATCAAATACTCTACTTATATTAAATATAAGCGGCTCATTGAATTACAGCTCACTCCATTTTTTCAAGAATGTCATATACAAGATCTCAATGAACAAATTGTTGTTCAGTTTTTACAGAAGAAAATGGAAGGTCACTATTCATTTAGTATGATGGCTTCAATACGATTTACTTTAAAATCAATCTTAAACTATGGAGAATATAAATATGGTATTCCCCATATCGATTTTCAATTTATTAAACTGAATACTAAGAAAGAAGAAACCAAAGTACTGACTTCTTTTCAAATTCAATGTTTAGATAATTATTGTTTTCATCATGTTGAATCAACATCAATCGCAATTACTTTAGGTCTATATGCCGGTCTGCGTATTGGAGAAATTTGTGCATTGCAGTGGAAAGATATTGATTTATCTTTAGGAATTATCAATGTCACAAAAACAGTTCAAAGATTAGAAAATACTGATCAAACTCACTCTAAAACTTCATTGATGGTATTTGAGCCTAAAACTGAGACTTCTAAAAGACAAATTCCTTTACCAGACTTTATGCTGAGACATCTTTATAAATACTATAGTTCAATTGGCGTAAAAGATAAAAACCATTATATTCTCTCCAACAATGAAAGAATCATTGATCCCCGAACAATTCAGTATCGATTTAAAAAACTTTGTACGGAGAATGGATTCTCTATTAACTTTCATTCACTCAGGCATACTTATGCTACCAACTGCGTAGAAAGTGGAATCGAAATTAAGTCACTAAGTGAAATGTTAGGGCATTCTGATATAGCTATTACTTTAAATCGTTATGTACATTCATCACTAAAATTTAAGCAGGATCAGATTAATAAAATAAGGCAGCCTAAAATTTCGTAGAATAGTGTATTCTACGAAATTTTTATTATTCACAGAAAGGAGACTTTATGTATTGGTGCGTCATTCATACTAAAAGTGATAGAACACAAGAAATAGTGGATTATTTTAACCGTCAAGATAATATTTATGCCTTTATACCTAAGATAGAAAAATGGTTTTCTAGCTCTAAATTAAGAGAATATCAAATTTCTTGTATGTTTCCTGATTATATTTTTTTAAAAACAACCATGACTAAAAAGCAATTCAATGATCGATATGCGGAAATATTAAAATCTATTCATCGATTTGCCGCTTTACTGGAGTATACAGATGTCATCGCTTTAGATCCGAATGAAACCCACTTCTTAGAAAAAATGCTTGATAACAAAGATATTATTAAGCATTCTACTGGTCATATTACTGACTCCATTCTTAAAGTAGACAGTGGTCCATTAGTCGGAATGGAATGTCAAATAAAGAAAATTGACAGGCACAAAAGAATTGCATTTCTTGACTGTGGCATGCTAGGTAAACATATGAAAGTTCCTTTAGAAGTTGTAAGCAAAACATGAATTGGTATATATTGTTTGCTTTGTCTGCTAAACTTCAAAAGCTATTAAAAATACTAAATAATAAAAAAGAACTTTACGCCTTTATCCCACTCATAGAATATTATCGGCGAGATATTAAAGGTTATGCATTAAAACCCTTATTTCCTAGTTATATATTTATAAAAACTAAATTAAATCAAACTCAATTTGATATCTTACTGGCCAGTATGAAAGAAGATAAAGACGGACTTATTAAACAATTAAAATATAAAGATGTCGCAGCTTTAAGTCAGGAAGAAATTAACATGTTTGAAAGCTTATTAGATTCTTTCGGCGTATTGAAAATGTCCCAAGCCTATTTAATACATCATAAAGCTAAAATCATCGGGGGACCGTTACAAGATTTTGAGAATGAAATTATCAAGATCGATAAACATAATCAACTGGCTTATTTAAATCTAAGATTCATGGATCGCCATATCCAAGCCGGTTTGAATATTACAAGCAAAATTTAATATATAGAGCAGGTTTACCGCCTATATAAAGAATTGGAATATAGTATCACTTACTTGGGGTAGGGGGAACTGTATTCTTTTTTATTTTTAAGGAGGTATTTATGTATAAACATTATATAAAAAGGGGATTGGATTTTATCTTATCCCTTTTAGGGTTGATTCTGGTTAGCCCTATCATTCTAGTCCTTTGCATTTGGATTAAAACAGACAGCAAAGGCCCGATTTTATTTAAACAAAAAAGAGTTGGTAAAGACAAACAATGCTTCTATATACTAAAATTTCGCACCATGTATATTAATACGCCAAAAGATACACCAACACATCTATTATCTAACCCTGATCAATACATAACAAAAGCCGGGCAGTTTTTAAGAAAAACCTCATTAGATGAACTGCCGCAGATCATTAATATCCTAAAAGGAGAAATGGCTATTATCGGACCTAGACCAGCTTTGTGGAATCAAGATGACCTTATAAATGAAAGAGAAAAGTATCACGCTAATGATATCAAACCCGGGCTTACCGGTTGGGCACAAATTAATGGGCGAGATGAACTGGAAATTGAAATAAAAGCTAAGCTGGACGGAGACTATGCAAAGCATATGTCTTTTTTATTTGACTGCAAATGTTTCTTTAAAACGATTACCACTGTATTGAAACATGACGGAGTTATCGAGGGAGGCACTGGTGAAATGCATAAAGGAGAAGATACTTTATGAAGCGTATATTGATTACCGGAAAAGATAGTTATATAGGAAGTCACTTTAAAAATTATTTAGAAGAGTATCCCGAGGACTATGAGGCGATAGAATTGGATGTTAAAGATGAAGGTTGGAAAAAATATGATTTCACTCAATTTGATGTGGTGTTTCATGTTGCCGGACTAGCTCATTCCACTCCTGATGAAAGTCAAAAGAATCTTTATTATAGGGTAAATACTGATTTAACTTATGAAGTCGCAAAAAAAGCAAAAGCAAGCGGTGTTAAACAGTTTATTTTTATGAGCTCAATCATTGTTTATGGAAGCGGTAGAATTGGCAAAGACCGAATTATCACCAAAAATACTCCGCTTACTCCAGATAATTTTTACGGAGATAGTAAAAAACAGGCTGAAATTAAGATTAGTCCTTTAGAAGATAGCAATTTTAAGATCGTTATTATAAGACCGCCTATGATATACGGCCCCGGATCTAAAGGAAATTATCTATTACTATCTAAATTCGCTAGGAAAACACCAATCTTTCCAACTTTAGATAATAAGAGAAGCATGCTGTTTATAGGAAATTTAATGGAATTTATTAAACTTATGATTGATAATAACGAACATGGTATTTTTCTTCCGCAAAATGAACATTACACTTCAAGCAAAGATCTTGTAAAACAAATAGCAGATACTCATCAGCATAAGATTATCTTCATTGGCTTATTTAATCCCTTTATTAAATTATTCAAAAAGAAAAGCTGTATCAATAAAATCTTTGGCAACTTGATGATTGATAAGAACTTATCCGAATATAAAACTTCATACTGTAAGTTTTCTTTCACAAAATCAATAGAAATTACAGAGGTCAATTCATGAAAAAAGCATTGATGTATGCCTCAGTTGCCTCAATGATTGCTCAGTTCAACATGGAAAACATAAAATTACTACAAAAATTGGGCTATCAAGTGGATGTTGCCTGCAATTTTGAGAGCGGCAGTACAATATCATCTGACAAAGTTGATGAACTAAAAAACATTTTAAATTCTATGCACATTAACTATTTTCACATTCCGCTTTCCCGCAATATAACGAACATTAAGTCACTTTGGAAAGCCTATTGTCTAACTAAGCAATTATTGAATACCCAGCACTATGATTTAATCCACTGTCATTCACCGATTGGGGGTATAGTCTGCAGAGTAGCCAATAAGAATTCAAATAACTATTGTTATACCAAGATGATTTATACTGCTCATGGATTTCATTTCTTTAAAGGTAATAACCCTTTAAAGAATTTTTTATTTAGAAATATTGAAAGGTATGGAGCAAAATATACAGATACACTTATTGCTATTAACAAAGAAGATTATGAAGCGGCTAAAAAATTCAAATTAAAAAAACAGGGAACAGTGGAGTATGTCCCCGGGGTCGGAATTGATTTGGATAAAATTAATTCTATTCAAGGGAATAGAGAAAAGCTTATTAATGAACTTGATATCCCTAAAGACTCCATATTATTGCTTTCAGTGGGAGAGTTAAACGAAAATAAGAATCATAGAATTGTCATTGAAGCTTTGCCAAGACTACCTAGTAATATTCACTATTTAATATGTGGGATTGGACTATTAAAAGATTCACACTTCGATTTAGCCGAGCAGCTAGGTGTAGATGATCGTCTGCATCTATTAGGCTATAAAAACAATATCATTGAGACGATGAAATCTTGCGATATTTTCGTTTTTCCGTCTAAACGGGAGGGATTACCCGTCGCATTGATGGAAGCCATAGCTTGCCAATTACCATGTATTGCTTCTAACATTCGAGGAAATCGTGACTTGTTGTCAGGTAATTATGACTCTAGGTTATTTGATTTAAAAAAAGATGATTTAGCTAGGATAATCTTAGATTTAGTTAATCAACCTGATGAAATTCAGCATGAGAAAAATGAGGATATCCTTAAACTAATAAGTAAAAATCATATTAAAAAAATAATGACAGATATATATAAGGAGGAATCTTATGCCAAGAATTAGTATTATTATGGGAATATATAATACTCCCAATAAAGAAATAGTAAAAGAAGCGGTGGATTCCATTTTAAATCAATCTTTCAAAGATTTTGAATTTATTATATGTGATGATGGATCGACTGATGAAACATATCAAACGGTTAAAAAACTCATTAATAATGATCTGCGGTGTATACTCCTTAAAAACGATAAGAATGTTGGTTTAGCTCAAACTCTGAATAATTGTTTAAAAGTTAGTAATGGTGAATATATCGCTAGAATGGACGCTGATGACGTTTCCGTATTAACAAGATTAGAGGAGGAAATTAATTTTTTAGATCAGCATCCTGAATTTTCCTTGGTAAGTGGCTATGCAGAATTATTTGATGAATATGGCATATATGGCATTCGAACAAATGTGGAATATCCGCAAAACAAAGATATGCTGTTTGGTCCTCCTTTTATTCATGCGGCCATGCTCATCCGCAAAAAGGATTTACTTGATTTAGGCGGTTATCGAGTATGTAAAGAAACCCTGAGAGCAGAGGATTATGATTTATGGATGCGGTTATATGCCTCAGGAAAACGAGGATACAATTTGCAAATGGTTGTATATAAGATTAGAGAAGATAAAAATGCTTATAAAAGACGCGCCTATAAATATAGATTTGATGAAGCACAAGTAAGATATCATGGATTTAAACGACTAGGATTACTGCCAAATGGATTATTTTATGTGATCAAGCCACTAATAGTTGGATTAATTCCACAAAGCATACTTAAAATTTTAAGAAACGAAGCAATTTAGCGCCAAGGAGAATCCCAATATGAAAAAAATAGCACTTAGTTTTAATAATGTCCTTTTTCTCTTCTTATTCTCAATTCATAAATTAAATAACCTAAAACAATTAAAAGTGGATTTATGCTTTACTTACTAAATATATTTTTAATTTTCATCTTATTAATGTATTTAAAAACACATCATTATAAAACGGAGAAAGTAGAACAATTAATTATTATCTTACTTATTTTATTTGCTGGATTACAGTTAAATTTTAGTGATGATTATCAATCTTATAGGGGTCTATTTGGAGAAATCAATTCTATAAAAGACGTTATTAATACTATTTTAGAACCTGGATTCGCTTTTTTAATATTTACATTTAAAAAGATAGGATTAGGGTTTAATACTTTTTTATTATTTATTGCTTTTTGTTCCATTAATTTAAAAAAGAAAGCAATTAAAAAGCTCAGTTCCCTTCCCTACTTATCTTTGTTGTTGTATTTCCTGCTGTATTACATAACCCAAGATGTCATACAAATCCGGCAAGGCTTAGCGATTGCTATATGTTTCTACGCCATTATTTTTATTGTCGAAGAAAAGCCTTATGCCTTTTTTGGAGCTGTTTTTATAGCAATTACCTTTCACTACAGTGCCATTATCTTTCTTCCTGTTTATTTTTTAAAGAATATTAACCTAAAAAATAAAAAGTTAATTCTATTTTTAGTATTTATCAGTTTATTAATTTCCAGTGTCAATATATTATCTATCATTAATTGGGTTAACACTTCTTTTCTGCACAGTTCATATATTTTTCATAAACTAAAGATCTATGACACTGTTAGTATTTCCATTATTAGTGTGACTTTTATCATTCGCTTACTTATCTATATTTTTTACACCTTTTTTACAGACAATGATAACCAGAATAAACTTTATGCAAATATATATTTACTGGGTATTTTTATCTTTTCTATGTTTCATTCAGTTGAAATACTGGCAGCGCGGTTTACTATTTATTTTCGCTTTATAGAAATACTTATGATCCCTGATATTTATAAAAGCGCTAAGAAATGTGAAAACAAATCTAAGAAAATTATGATATACACATTTTTACTATTTATGCTTTTCTACTACATACTAAAGTTCGTTTTGGTCCTTATCGATCCTAATTACTTATTCTATCAGTCTATTTAAACTGGGGGTTTTTATGAAAAAAAAGATATGTTTTATTATCAATACCTTATTAGGAGGCGGAGCAGAAAGAGTGATCTCTACTCTAGCAAATGAATTTTGTGAAGAATATGACATTACCATTCTCCTACTGCTTAATAAAGAAAAAATTGATTATTCATTGGATAAAAGAGTCCATATTATTCAGCTGCCTAAATTTAAAAACAAACTAACAAAATTTATTGGTATCACAAAGAATCTATCTCATTTAATGAAAGAATTAAATTGTGATCTATATATATCCTTTTGCACAATAGAAAATGTGATGAGCTTAACAGCAAATTTATTTGCTAGAAAAAATCTCTTTATTTCTGAACGAAATGCCCCTAAAACGGAAAAAAATAATATGTTCATCATATTACTAAGAAAATTACTTTACAGTAAAGCAAAGGGTTATATCTTTCAAACCGAAGAGGCTAAAAACTGTTATTCAATAGGAATCCAAAAAAGAAGTTATGTTATAGCGAATCCATTAAAGCCTGATTTACCAACAGCACAGCCTAATAACAATAAAATGATTTGCGCCGTTGGAAGATTAAATGCCCAAAAAAACTATCCGTTGCTGTTAGAAAGCTTCTCCGAGTTTTTAATCCATTTTCCAAATTATCGTCTTTTTATATTTGGAAAAGGTCCACAAGAAAACCTCCTGCACTCGATGATTCATCAATTAAACCTTGAATCTGAGGTTATTCTCAAAGGCTTTAGTAATAATGTCCATGAGGAAATCAAAACCATGGATTTTTTTGTTATGAGTTCTGATTATGAAGGCATGCCGAATGCCTTAATGGAAGCGATGGCAATGGGTTTACCTTGCATTTCTACAGATTGTCCATCCGGAGGGCCAAGAGCACTGATAGAAAACGGCGTAAATGGACTATTGTTTCCCGTTCAAGATAAGCAGGAACTAGTCAAACAAATGTCCTTATTAGCAAGGGATAAAAAGTTGAGAATGAGCATTGCTGAAAACGCTAAAAAAATAGCAGATAATTACTCTGTCTCAACAATTATTGAAAAATGGAAAATATTATTTCATGAAAATATATACTAAACAAGGAGGTCATTCATGACTACAATATTCATTACAGGCGGAGCAGGATTCATTGGTTCTCACCTTACACAAGAATTACTTAAACAGGGAACACAAGTTATCAGCATAGATAATTTTAATGATTATTACGACCAAAATTTAAAAGAAAAAAACTATGAGTTAGTCAAGCAAACCGCAAAAGAAGTTAATACATTTTATAAACTTTATAGAGGGGATATCCGTGATAAAGAATTAATAGAGAAAATATTTGCTGAAAACAAAATAGATGGTGTCGTTTCTTTGGCCGCCAATGCCGGTGTTAGACCCTCTATTGAAAATCCATCATTCTATGTTGATGTTAACTTAATGGGATTAACAAATTTATTAGAAGCATGTCGTTTTCACGATGTCAAAAGCTTTGTATTTATTTCTTCATCCTCAGTATATGGAAACAACAAGAAAGTGCCATTCAGTGAAAAGGACGCAGTAGATAATCCTATATCTCCTTATGCTGCAACTAAAAAAGCGGGGGAATTATTGTGCTATACTTATCATTCACTATTCACAATGAATATTGCTTGTTTGCGATATTTCACAGTATATGGTCCCAGACAAAGACCTGATTTAGCAATCAATAAATTTACTCGCCTTATTTTAGAGGGGCAGCCCATCCCCATGTATGGAGATGGGGGTACTTCAAGAGATTATACATATATAAGTGACATTGTAACAGGTACCATTCAAGCATTAAATTATGTCATACAAAAAGACAAACTAATTTATGATATTTTCAATTTAGGGGGGAGTCACCCTATTATATTAAGAGAACTTATAAACATAATAGCCCAGACAATCAAAAAAGAACCTATCATTCAACAGCTTCCTATGCAGCCGGGAGATGTGAATACGACATATAGTGATTTTTCACACGCTAAAAAAATTCTGAATTATCAGCCTAAGATCGAAATAAAAGAAGGTATAGCTAAGTTTGTTGGGTGGTACATTCAAGAGGTATTCAGTCATGTCAATTAAAAGAGAACTATTTAAGTTACTACCGGATAAAATTTATTTACAGCTACAATACTATAAATATTTTAAAAAATTTATTAATTTTAAACATCCCAAAACCTTTAACGAAAAATTGCAATGGTTAAAGCTTAATGACAAAAAAAAGCAATATACTGAACTTGTGGATAAGTATCAATTCAAAAAAGTAATCTCTCAAAAACTAGGGGAAGAATATGTCGTTCCACTAATTAATGTTTATGATCAAGCAGATGAAATTGACTTTGACCAATTGCCTAATCAGTTTGTATTGAAAGCTACCCATGACAGTGGAAGTGTTTTTATATGTAAAGATAAAAATGCTATAGATATTCCTAAAGTTAGAAATTTTTTTAATCAAAGTCTTAAGATAAATTATTTTTATGGCACTAGAGAGTGGCCATATAAGCACGTTAAACCAAGAATCATTGCAGAACAGTATCTCATTGATGAATCAGGGTTTGAATTAAAAGATTATAAAGTTTTCTGTTTTAATGGTGTTCCTAAACTAATTGGTTTGGTTAAAGGAAGAACTAATACGCCTACCGAAGACTTTTATAGCACAGAATGGAAAAAAGTAGACATTGAGTTTGGGGGCTATCCAAATTCAACCACTATTATGGAAAAACCAGTCTTCCTAGAAGAAATGCTTAGATTATCGAGCTTGCTAGCCAAAGATACTTATTTTTTAAGAGTGGACTGGAACTATGCAAACCAGCATCTCAAACTAGGTGAATTAACGTTTTACGAAACTGCTGGTTTAGAGACGATAAAACCCGATCAATGGAATCATCAGTTAGGAGAATGGATTCAATTACCCATTGATAAAACCTATAAAAATAGGAAATATAAACGAAAAGCGAGGAATTAAAATGTTTGATATTTTTGAAAAAAGAGAATCACAGGTGCGATCTTATTGCAGAAACTTTCCAATTGAGTTCAATAAAGCAAAAGGAGCTGTTTTAACGAGCATTGATGGTCAAGAATATATTGATTTTTTTGCTGGCGCCGGGGCTATGAACTTCGGACACAACAATGAATACATAAAAAAACAAATAATAGATTATTTATCTCAAGATAAAATTATTCATGCTTTAGATATGTATACAGAAGCTAAAGAAAAATGGCTGAATGGATTTACTGAAAAAATTTTCATTCCCAAAAACCTTGACTATAAAATCATGTGTTGTGGAGCTACTGGCACAAATGCAGTTGAAGCCGCTCTTAAACTAGCAAGAAAAAATACGAAAAGAACAAATGTGTTTGCTTTTACTGGTGCTTTTCACGGCATGACCTTAGGCTCTCTTGCCATGACTAGCGATAGACACAGCCGTTTAGGAGCAGGGTTACCATTAAATAATGTAACCTTTGTTCCCTACTATAATGCATTTAAAGACTATACACAGTCTTTAGATTATCTTGAAATGATTTTATCGGATGATCATTCAGGAATTGATCTGCCTGCAGCAATTGTATTGGAAACCGTACAGGCAGAGGGTGGTGTTAATGTAGCACCTAAAGAATGGCTCCAAGGTATTCGTAAAATTTGTGATAAATACGGTATTCTCATGATTATAGATGATATACAGGTGGGTATATGCAGAACCGGAGATTTCTTTTCATGGGAACGAGCAAATATAATTCCGGATATGGTCGTTTTATCTAAATCAATAAGTGGTTTTGGATTACCTATGGCTATACTATTGGTAAAGCCCGAATATGATATTTTTTCACCTGCTGAACATAATGGCACATTTAGAGGAAATCAACTTGGATTTGTAGGATCTCTAGCTGGAATAGAATACTATCATGATCATCAATTAGACAAAGAAGTAAAAAGAAAAGAAAAAATAGTTCAAGATTTTTTAGAAAGAAAGATTATGCCGATAGATGTTCGTCTCAATATTAGAGGCATTGGATTAATTTGGGGAATAGATTTTATAAAGATTGATGCTCAGCTTTCCAAAGCAGTTATGCAAAAATGTGTTGAAAACGGATTAATTATTGAAAGAGCCGGAAGAGAGGACAGTGTAGTAAAAATCCTACCTCCGCTTACCATTGAAGATGATATTTTATTAAACGGACTCAGTATATTAGAAAATGCTGTTAAAGATGTTTTATCTAATCCTGCAAGGTAAAAGAAATGGTAAAAAAATTTATAAAAAAAATTATCCCAATAGAAATAATACTCAAAATTACAAGAGGAATGCACACTGTATCTTATTTTTATCATAAAGATAATCGGTCACTTTTTTTAGCTTTAAGAACCAAATTAAAACCAATATCTCTTATTCAATTACTAAAATATGTTTATATCAGTCCCGGCTTCAACAGTTTTGCAAAGGCATATCTGAATCCCAGTGTAAAATTATTAAACGAAAACTGGAAGTCTGTTAATTTAAAAGAACCCATATTTATTTGTGCTGTTAAAAACGATTTGATACGCATTCAATTACAGCTTGAACATTATCGCAAAATAAATATTCATCATATTGTATATATTGACAATGGGTCTACAGATGGAACCTTTGAATATTTAAACAAACAACCTGACGTCAATCTATTTACTACATCAGAGAATTTTAATGCCAGTATCAAAGATGCATGGATTCGTCAAGTAATGGATTATTATGGCTATGATCGCTGGTATCTTATTGTTGACTCAGATGAGTTATTCATTTATCCACATCTCGAAAAAGTAGGAATTTTAAAACTGATAGATATATTAGAAAGCAGAAAAGAAAATGCTTTATTATCAATGATGCTCGATATGTATACAAAAAATACTATCTTCGATTTAACTCAGACTACTGATACTCCTGAAGATATTGTAAAGCAATATTCCTTTTTTGATACAGATAGCTATGTGATTAAAAAAGATGGCAGTTTCACTAATATCAGCGGCGGTCCACGCGAAAGAATATTCTCTAAAAACAAAGAATTTAAACCATTGCTTACAAAATATCCTCTTATTAAAATGCAAAGAAATTCATTTTATGGATATCACTGGTTTATTTCAAAGAATAAACTTTATCATTACCCCTTATTTTCTGCTTTATTGCATTATAAATTCTTACCTACCGATAACACCAAATATGCCAAAATAGTTCAAGAAGGCACTTATGCTGGAGGAAGTGCTGAATATCGCCAATATTTAAAAGTTTTAGAAAAGGAACCAAATCAATCTTTTTATTATGAAAATTCCTGCCAATTAACAACTTCTTGGGATCTATCAAAAATAAAAATTTTTAAGATAATAGAGGAACTGAAATGAATAAGCTAAAACGTAATATATTTTATAGTACTTTTTATCAGATTATTCAGATCATTCTTCCCCTTATCACTACTCCGTATATTTCAAGAGTATTAGGTGCGGCAGGCGTCGGTACTATTTCTTACGCACAGACAATTGTTTCTTACTTTGTTCTCTTTGCACTATTGGGGTTAGAAAACTATGGAAGCAGAGAAATTGCACAATGCAAAAATCATAAAGAATTAAATAACACCTTCAATGAGATCGTCTTTTCTCAATTTTTTATGGTTATTGCCACTATCATCATTTATTTTATTTATATTGCCTTTTTTGCTTCAAACAAGCAGCTATATCTACTTTATACCCTTATGTTGTTTGGACAAGGCATAAGTATTAACTGGTTCTTTTGGGGAATGGAAAATTTTAAGATCACTGTCATTCGAAATCTAATCTTAAAAATAATATCTATACTTTGTCTCTTCCTATTCGTTAAAACTAAGCAAGATATTATGATTTATGCCCTAATTAATATCTTATCTGTTTTGCTAGGTGAACTATGGTTATGGAAAATCACTAAAAATACAATTGATATTCGAATGCCTGCATGGGTTAATATAAAAAAACATATCCAACCAAATTTAATGTTATTTCTGCCTGTGCTTTCCAAAAATATTTATTTATCCATCGATAAGCTTATGTTAGGCGCCATGTCTACCATCGAAAGTGTTGGCATCTATACCTACGCTGAAACGATTGTCAAACTGCCAATGGGAATTGTCACCGCCTTTTCAACCGCAATGATGCCAAGAATTACAAATTTATATTCAAATCACGATACTGTTACAACAAAAAAATATCTGCGATTATCTATGTTTGCGATTCTATTTATTACATCTGCCATATCTTTTGGCATTGCTGCTATAGCTCCAACACTTATTCCACTCTTTCTTGGCAATGATTTTAATGATGCCATAACCATTGTAGAAATGTTATCTATAATTGTTATTATTATTTCTATTGGAAGCATCTTTAGAACTCAGATCCTAATCCCACTAAAAAAAGATAAGGAGTATTCACGCAGCATTATTATCGGGGCAGTCATTAATGTCATTATTAATTTATTATTAATTCCAAAAATTGGAATTCTCGGAGCTGCTATAGGTACGGTTCTATCTGAATTTACTGTTGTCTGCATTCAATTGTACTATATAAAAAATGAAGTACACATTATTAATAGCTTATTATCCGGTATTCCGTTCATTCTTTTTGGACTTATTATGTTTATTCTAATACGTACATATTTTCAATCTTCTCTTCCTACCATAAGCAATCTTCTTATACAAATAATGGCGGGAGGTTCCTTTTATCTAGTTTGTTCATCTATATATTTTATTATCTACAAAAAAAGACTTTACCACAATTAAAAATAGGAGGTTTATATGAAAATAGCAGTAGCAGGAACAGGTTATGTAGGGTTAAGCATTGCCACATTACTATCACAACATCATGAAGTCATTGCTTTAGATATTTTAAAAGAAAAGGTTGATATGATTAACAATCGTATTTCGCCCATACAAGACAGTGAAATAGAGGATTTCCTAAAACATAAAGAACTAAATTTAAAAGCAACTCTTGATAAAGAAGTTGCTTTTAAAAATGCTGATTTTATTATTATCAGTACACCAACAAATTATGACGAAAACAAAAATTATTTTGACACTTCAACAGTTGAAGACATTATTGAATCTGTCCTTGAAATAAATCGAACTGCTGTGATGATCGTTAAATCTACAGTCCCTGTCGGATTTATTAAGCAGATGAAAGAAAAATATAAAATTAACAATCTTATCTTCTCACCTGAATTTCTAAGAGAAGGGAAAGCGTTATATGATAATCTTTATCCATCTCGAATTGTCATAGGTGAAAAAAGCGATAGAGCACAGACATTTGTCAATTTATTAAAAGAAGGAGCGTTCAAACAAGATATTCCTGTCTTATTTACAAATAATACAGAAGCTGAAGCAATTAAACTATTTGCCAATACCTACCTTGCTTTAAGAGTGTCTTATTTCAATGAACTGGATACTTATTCAGAAATGAAAGGATTATGCTCAAAAGATATTATTGAAGGCGTATGCTTAGATCCAAGAATTGGAAATCATTATAACAATCCATCTTTTGGATATGGAGGTTATTGCCTTCCAAAAGATACAAAACAACTAAAAGCCAATTATCAAGATGTACCGGAAAATTTAATCAGCGCAATTGTTCAAAGCAACAGCACAAGAAAAGATCATATTGCTCAACAAATTATTGATTGTCAGCCTAAAATCGTAGGCATTTATCGTTTAACAATGAAGAGTGGATCGGATAATTTCAGAGCTAGTGCTATTCAAGGCATTATGAAACGAATAAAAGCAAAAGGAATTGAACTGGTTATTTATGAGCCTACGTTAAAGGATTCTACCTTTTTTAATAGCAAAGTTATTAAAAATTTAGATTACTTTAAAGAAATTAGTGATCTTATCGTAGTGAATCGAATGAATGATGAATTAAACGATGTCACAAATAAGATTTATACACGAGATCTATTTTATATTGATTAAATAAATATACTTCAAAATGGGAAAGGAAGTTTTTAATGTTATTTAATTCCTATATTTTTATCTTTCTATTTTTGCCAGTAGCCATTATAGGCTACTATATTAAACAAATTAAAAAAATATTTCTTAGGAGAATATTTCTTAATTGTGATGTCTCTTATTTTTTATGCCTATTTTAACATCCGTTATTTTCCTATCATATTTTTCAGTATACTTGGGAACTATTATCTAATATAGATGATAAATCACACAAAGTACTCTAATTGGAAAAAGACCATATTTATTATAGGGTTACTATCCAACGAATACTGTTTTATTTTCTTTTAATAATAATTTTGACATTATTACCAATCTAGGTGATTATAAGGATATATCCCATTATAACGGAAATATAAATAGTTACATACTTCGTAAAATGAGTCAGGAGGAATATCGTTTAACAAAAGATAACTATCAAAATTACTTACAAACCATTGAAGAATATTATACGTATTATGACTATGATTCTCTTTTTCAATAGTAAGAACAGCCATTCGTATATATTTATGAATGGTTCTTTTTTTATCCAAAAAAATAAATAGCCAGACCAATTAACTCTGTTATCATCCCAATAATTCTTCCGATTACCTTTGTTTTCTTAAATCCAAACATTTCATAAGACTGTGGCGTACAATAAGGAAATAAAACGATGATGGTTCCCAGTTCAAACATACTGCCGCCAACTAAGCGTGACTGCCATAGTGAATCGGGATAAAACGCTCCAATAAACATCACTATCACACCTGCTGCTATGCCTATATAAAACCATTTTAAATTCTTTTGAATCGAACGCATTTCTACTTCATAATCATTTTGACAAGATGGACTGCAAAAAGGTTGATGATCATAATAAAACACTGCATTCTTATGACAATAACAGCATTTTTCTTTCTTTATAGAAGGAATCGGCTGTTTCTTTGTAATTAATTCATCTAAAGTAATATTATACAAACTGGCTAACTTAATCAGATTGTCGGTATCCGGACGGCTTTGATCATTCTCCCATTTAGATACAGCCTGACGACTGACAGTTAAGTATTCTGCTACAGCATCCTGTGATAATTGTGTTCGTTTTCGATAATAATAAAGTTTTTCTCCTAATGTCATCCTCTACACCCCGCTTACTACTCATGATTATACTCAATTTTTCTTTTTTGTATATCAACTATCGGTTGCAGTTATTAAAACATCAAAAAAGCGTATGACTTTTCAGCCATACGCTCCTTTTATTTTTCTTCTTTCTTTTTTCTTAATGCTATATATCCTGCTGCAACAGATAAGACTGCTAATCCGCCTAAAGCTACTAGATTGCTCTTATCTGAGGTATCCGGTACACTCGTTCCTTCTTTGATTACTGGTTTAGATTGACTTGCCAGCCATTCAAAGATAGTCACATCATTTTCTACACATTCATTATTCAATGTATAAATCCAAGACCAATGTCCATTGTACTGATATGGAGAAACTCCATCAGGCATAAAGTATAATCCACTCGTATCATGCACGTCATCGAAGTAAGAACGATGTAGATTACCTGCATTCATAGCTGCTAAACGATCATATGTTGGCAGCATTGTTTTTTGTGGATCAACAACTGTATCATTTGCTGCCTGAGTAAACCAAATCGGAAGATCCTTAATGCCTTCAAGCATCTCATTTGTAATCCATGAATCATCATAAGCCTCACAAATTGGGAAAGCTGCCGCAAAATAAGTTGGATATTTCAAAATCATATTCATCGTCATGAATCCACCGTTAGAACATCCACCGATATATACACGATTAGGATCGATATCCGGATGTGAATCAACAAAGTTTTCAATCAATGCCATCAATACTTCTGTATATTGGCTTGTTCCGTCTTTTGTATATTGTCCGCTGCCATCATCCATCCAGAAAGTCGGAGACTGCGGTGCCAATACATAAGCTCCATTCATAATTCCTTGGATTTCATCACCAACTAGAGCCGTTACTTTATTTCCTAAAGTATCGATCGTTGTATCCGTTCCACCTTCACCGGCACCATGAAGCCAGATAATCAGTGGATTTTGACCATCATCTGCACTTGGTGCGAATGAAGCATATTTTAAAGTCTGGTTTCCTGAAGTAAAACTATTTTCAGTAAATAATTCTGCTGTCGTTAAATCTTTTGATGATGGTGTTGGTGTTACTTTTAACTCATCAATAAATTTATCCCCGCTGATTAAACGCACACCATCTCTTAATGTAATGTTTAAATCATAAGGCTGTGTCCAGCTGTTTAATCCTGAAGCTAAATCATAATAGAATGGACTTCCATCATTTGGACTTACCGCCATTTCAATAGTTATATATGCAGAAGCTGTGTTTACAGGGTTTCCGTTTATATCACTTAAATAGGCATTGGTTACTGTACGATCAAAACTATACACACCATCTTTCATTGTTGACCAATCCATTGCATGCTTGCTCTCTACTACTTTTAGCTGAGAAGCTTGAATACTGTTAATTGGTGTATCTAAAGAAACGATTGTTTTTGTAACGGCTGGTCCCCAGTCAAATCCTTCAACAACGATCGATTGTGTTCCGGAAGCCGCAATTGTCTGAGTTGTATTCTTTTGCTGTCCTAGCCATTGGAATAATTCTGTTGCTCCTTCAGTTGCCTCGTTATTGAAAACGTATATCCAAGACCAGTGTCCGTTATATTGATAAGGCTGTCCAGGATTATCTGGATTTTTGTATGTTCCGCTTGTATCATGAACGTCTGCCGGACTAAACACATGTAAATTTGTTGCTCCGATTGCTTTTAAACGTTCGATCATAGGTTTAGAGAAAATATCCGGTTTTAATACCGTATCATTTTGTGCATAAGTAAACCATAACGGGAAATCTTTTAATAAAGCTAGTTTTTCATCACTCATTGTTGCTGAGGCATACCCTGAACAAATTGGGAATGCTGCCGCAAAATAACCAGGATATGTTGTCACCATCTGTAAGGTCATATATCCTCCGTTAGAACATCCACCGATATAAATTTTCTGTGTATCAATATTTGGATGAGAGTTCACATACCAAGTGATTAATTCCATTAATCCTTCTGTATAAATCGAATCTCCGCCATCAGTGGTTGAATAGCCATCCATCCACATCGTTGGTGACTGTGGTGCTAATACATAGGCACTGCCACCCATTGCAGTTTGTGTTCCTGATTCTAATAATCCGGTCACACGATTTCCTAATGTTACAATAGAGGCATCGTTTCCACCTTCACCACCACCATGAAGCCATATAATTAATGGTAAGTTAGATCCGGCAGGTTCATAGCTTGCATAGGCATAACTTTTTCCATCTGCCGCAGCATTGTAAGTTTTATTTTCAAATTTTTCTGCTAGTCCAATATTTTTATCCGTATACTTTTGACTAATAGCCAAAGTATCAATTGTCTCTGTCCCTGACTGCCAGCTTTTTCCTGTTTGAAATTCAAAAGTTAAATAATAAGGATCTGTCCAGTCATTTAATCCTGCATAAATAAATGGTGATCCGGTACCATCCGGTCCGACTTTCATTTCTACTGTGACAAATTTTGAACTGCCAGATGATACCTTGTTTCCGTTTTCATCAGATAAATAAATGTCTGTCACGTCTCTGGCAAAATCCTGAATCTTAGTTCCATCTTCTTTTGGATACCAATTCTTTGTTTCTGTCACTTTTAAATCGTCAACAGCGACACTATCAATTGGTTTATCCAATGACAACACTGCTTTAGAGACAGCCGGTCCCCAATCATAGCCGTCCACTATAATTTTATAGTTTCCGGTCGCTGTTGTGTTTGCCGCATGGATCGGCTTAACCGAACTGATAACCATTAAAGCGCAGACAAAGCAGCTTAACACTTTCTTCAACATCTTCTTCCCTCCTTAGATGATTATTCATTTAATTATATTATAGAATTATAAGCGCTTACATTCTTACCGTTTTCTCACATAATTATAGGCATTTTCTCATCATTACACGATAATGCATAGGAGTATCGTGATATTCTTTTTTAAAAACTGTATTAAAGGATTTTATATTTGGGAAACCATTATTTAATGCTATTTCTATTATTGGATAATCTGTATTCACTAGATCTTTATAAGCTCTTTTTAGTCGCACTGAAGTAATGAAATCTTTAACTGTTGTCTCTAAATGATCTTTAAATAATTTAGATAAATAACCATTTGATAATTCAAACTTTGCCGATAGAAAATCGATCGAAAGCTCTTCTTTATAATGCACTTCAATGTAATTTACAATATCCGCTATTCTTTCACGATAGCGATCACTTTTAATAATCGTTGCCTGTGGTCTCTTTTCTTTCTGTTCACTTAAAAGCAAATAGATCAGCATCAGCAGATAACTCTTGGCTTTTAAAGATCGATGATAATCTTCTTCATCATACACTTTTATTATTTCAAAAATAAGGCGTTTAACTTTTATGAGAGTTTCTTCATTATTAATCTCTTTAAAATAAATCTCATCAATCTGCGGATAACATGATTGCATATACTCATAATTTATTTGCAGTACATATCCCTTATAAGGCTTCGTCGGTTCCGCTCCTCTAACATTATGAATATCTTTAGAATTGATAATATAGACCTCTCCCGCTTTTACCAAAATCTTTTGATTATTGATCCAAACATCCAGATCACCTAACAAAGGTACAAGTATTTCAATACTATGATGCCAATGCTTGGCTAAAATGGGGTGATCTTTTTCTAAATAAATATCAATCAATTTAATTGGCATATCTTGATCTAAATCTATTTTTTCATATTTTAAAGGCATATTCGCACCACCTTTCATCCTATACTTATATAATACCGTATAAAAGAATAGGAATAAAGTCGAAAAAACTGTGCCTAAGCACAGCTTATAAGATATAAGTAACCGATTCGTATGGATTTAGTGTCATGATTTTTTCTAATGGCTTCTCTACATCATTTGTGATAAGTACCTTTGCTTCTTTTAATAAGTCATTAGGAATTTCTACTGTTTGCTTCTGATCTGTAAAGTTGCACATCACAAGCAATTGCTGTTGTTCTAATGTACGGGTATACATATAAGTATTCGGATTCTCTTCATCTAAGATTTCATAATGACCATATATCATAATTTTATACTTTTTACGCAAAGTCAGCAGTCGTTTATAGAACGAATAGACAGAATCCGGATCGTTCACCTGTGATTTGGCATTAATGCTTGTATAATTTGGATTAACAGCGATCCATGGCTGAACCTCAGAGAATCCGGCATAAGCACTATCATCCCACTGCATCGGTGTTCTGGCATTATCGCGTGAATGAGAATAAACGCCCTTCATGAATTCTTGTTCACTCAATACTTTCTTGTCTTCTACTAACTCTTTGTAAGCATTTAAGATCTCTATATCCTTATAATTATGGATAGAATCAAAACGGACATTACTCATACCCAATTCTTCCCCCTGATAAATATAAGGCGTGCCTTGATGCATATGCAGACACATTGCCAGCATTTTCGCTGATTTAATATGATATTCATGATCATTTCCGAATCTGCTCACAACACGAGGCTGATCATGGTTGTTCCAGTATAAACTGTTCCATCCCTTATTCTCTAACCCTGTCTGCCATTTTTTCATAACTGCTTTCAGCTTACATAAGTCAAATGGCACAGGGGTCCATTTCCCATATTGTCCTAAATCAATATCCATCAGTTCAAACTGAAAAACCATATTTAATTCATGTTCATCTTCTCCCGTATATCCCATCGCATCTTTGACACTGACACCCGGAGTTTCACCAACGGTTAGAATATCATATTTAGACAAAACTTCTTTATTCATTTCTTTTAAATATTCATGTACTCTTGGACCATTTACCGTATAAGGAGAAGAATTTCCATACAACCCACCATTTTTTTCACCATCTGGAAAGTTCTGATCCTTTGAGATCATATTAATAACGTCCATTCTAAATCCATCGATTCCTTTATCCAGCCACCACGTCATCATATCATAGACAGATTGTCTCATAGCTTTGTTTTCCCAGTTTAAGTCAGGCTGTTTTTTAGCGAATAAATGCAGATAATACATGTTTGTTGCTTCATCATATTGCCAAGCGGGTCCAGAGAAAACAGAACCCCAGTTATTAGGATAATGGTCTTGATTTCCTTCTTTCCAAATGTAGTAATCACGATAGGGATTATCTTTTGATTTACGGCTTTCAATGAACCATTGATGTTCATCTGAAGTATGATTGACTACAAGATCCATCACAATCTTTAAACCTTTTTGATGTGCTTCATTTAATAAGGCTTCAAAATCCTCCATTGTCCCAAATTCTTTCATAATAGCTTGATAATCACTAATATCATAGCCATTATCTTCATTAGGTGAAGCATAAATTGGTGAAAGCCATACAACATCCACCCCTAAATCAGCTAAGTAATCTAATTTTTCACGAATTCCATTTATATCACCAATTCCATCATAATTGCTATCCTTAAAACTGCGAGGATAGACCTGATAAATGACACTTTCTTTCCACCACGTTTGTTTCATTTTCTTGCCTCCTTTTTTATAAGTATAAAACGCTTACAGATAAAAAAACAGATATCTAATTGACTGATCAACGGTCAATTTTTGACATCTGTTTAAAATATTCTTTAGGATTTACACCATAGCTGTCTTTAAATACACGGCGGAATGTTTTCTCATTAGGCAATCCGGCATCTATCACTGCCTGTGTAATAGAAGCCCCCTCCTCAATCTTTTGTTTAGCATAAATAACACGTGTAAGATTAAGAAAATGCAGGAACGTATCTCCTGTGACCTTTTTAAAATAACGTGAAAAATATTCGGATGACAACCCTACTTTAACCGCTACCTCACTTAACGTTAAAGGTTCCTGAAAATGTGTTTCAATATATTCAATAGCTTCTTTGGCATATTCAATATTACGCTGTGCCTGTAAATAAGCCCCTGTTTTTTTTAACATCTGCGACTTTTCTAATAGTGCATAAAGCAGTTCATGAATCAAGGCTGCTACTTTAATATTGTAATATAGCTCTTTTTGATCATAATAATGATCAATTTCCAGCATAATCTGAATAATCTCCGGATCATTGTCAACGAAATTAAAGAAATACTGATCGATATCACTGACATACTTCTTTACCCATTCATAGGAGATCAATACTGTCACGACTTCAAGATTCACATTTCGATCCAAGGAATCTGTCGCATGAATCAAAGATGAATTCACAAAAACAAAATGTCCCGCACCCACAATTTCTGTCTTAGAGTCAATCATAATTTTCATGTTACCCTCTTTGACATAATTAAATTCCAGACTATGATGCCAATGCGGCAACGCTAAAGCATTTTTACCGGACGGCTTTTGCAGGAAAATTTGAGCAGGTATATTTTCTTTAAATAATACGACTTGATGTTGTATTGTCATCTTTATCACCTCTTACATCATACCATGATTTCTATAAGGATATCTAATGAAAACGTGTTGAATAAGTCATTTCAATCTCTTACAATAGAAATGAAGGAGAATGCTTATGAACCCGTCTTTACAACAAATACAATCTTTATTAGAAACGCTCTTTCTTGCTTTTATCCTGCTTACCTTTTATCTTTTATTCCAAAGCCGAATTATCTTTAAAAGGATAGAAGCAAAAAAATATGTTCATCGTTTAGAGAAAGAAACAGATTTCTTTAATGAAGATCACTTATACACAATTATTTATGATACCTTTGAAACTTTACAGACTGCCGCAGTTGAACAGCGCTTGGATATCGCAAAAGAATATATGACACCTGCTGCCTACGATGCTTGGTCCACTCCGCTTAATTGGGCGATTTACCAAAATGGGTATCTTCCGCCTCGACATACAAAGATAAGCTGCTGCTGGATTGTCGCTATTCATGCCGATCTAAATAAACAGGATTATTTTTGGGTTTATATCCAAGGGTATCATGACCACCAGCCTTTTATTGTAACACAGGAAGAAGAAACTCAGCCAATCGGTTCTCTTAAACCATCACGCAAGATCAATCGTATAATTAATAATGAATTTCAGGAGTATTGGAAATTTATTCGTCAGGAGGATCAATTTTATTTAGATGAAATGATCCCCCGTAAACAGATGAAAGTACGTCATTTAAAAAGTTCAATAAATTTATAAGATAAATCAATCTCGGTTTATCTTTTTTCTTATATGAAAGCACTTGCAGTTCTTTAGTATTAATGTTACGATTATTTTGTCACGATATAGCGACAGAAAGGAAATTAATCATGAATACTTATTCAATAAAAAGTCATAATATCCATCTGCAAGTTTATGCATTAGGAAATATTCAAGCAAGAACAGCCGTTTTATTTCTGCATGGCGGTCCCGGCAGCGGAGCAATGCCAGTAATTGAACTCCCTGCTTTTCAAGCCTTTGAAAAGGATTATTTATGTCTGCACTTCGATCAAAGAGGAAGCGGTAAATCTAATTATGATTTAAAAGAAGGATTGCCTATTGAATTGATAACCGATGATGTGCTGGCGGTAGTCAAAGATAGTAAAGAACGCTATAACTTCACTTCTCTATTCTTATGGGGAGGATCTTTTGGCGGCTGTTTAGCCTCATTATGCATGGAGAGATTCCCTAGCGAATTTAATGGTGTCATATTAAGCAGTCCGGCAATCACATTCAGTCGTGAACAGGCATTAGATTTCTATAAAAGGATGAGTGCCCCCTATCAAAAACGTATGGATCCGTCTATGCAAAATGAACTGCAGCCATTAGATGATCCGACACCGGAAGCCTTCTTTTCCTTATCAAAAGTGCGTGATTTTATTTTCAGTCCGCAAAATACAATCTCTTCCATACAACATATTGCGGCAATGTCTTCTTGGTTCTTTAATCATGTTTTTCCATATCTTTTTGACGAGGCTTCCATCCCGACTTTAATATTGCAAGGTAAAGAAGACCCAATCTGCCTATATCAAAATATTGACCAACAAATCAGCATGACATCTAATAAGTTGATACAGTATCATCTTTTAGAATCCTGTGGTCACGCTGTCTTTGAAGATCAAAAAGAAATATTTATTGATCTAATTAAAACATTCATAGAAGATACACTTTCTGCTTCATCGTCCTCTATACAATCTTAATAAAAACCTATATAATAAAGTAAAAATGGGGGTTTTAAATAATGATTGATCTTAGCCAAGTCCTGACTTTTAGTGAAGCCGCCGATAAATGGGGCTTTGCGAATGGGAATACATTAAGAAAAGCTGTCGAACGAAACAAGTTTTTACCTGATGAGGTGCGTAAAAGCGGAGATGTTTGGCTGACAACTTATGAAGCGATGGGCCGTGTGTTTGGCGAACCAAGAATGACGGATATTACACTTTCTTATAATGAAATTTCCGAATTATTTATTCAATCGGTTTATCAGCAAAAAGAGTCACAGAAAAAAATTCAGACTTTGCTTCAATCCCTTCACACTGCGTTACAGGAAAATAAAACGATCAGCATTATTGAATCTCTTGAACACCCCGAACGTATTATTGTCATTATTAAAACTTCGGCTGATCTCGCGTCATTTGAAAGATATATACGATCTCTTTCTATTAATATAGACTAGCATAATAAAGAAACGGAGTCTTTTATGAAAACTCAGCAACTGCAAAACTTTGTCGAGGTCATCGACAGCGGCAGTATTAATAAAGCCGCAAAAAAACTATATATGACTCAGCCTAATGTCAGTCGTTCGATTCATTCACTGGAAGAAGAAATGGGACAAGTTCTGCTCATCCGAACAAATAAGGGGATTCAGCTAACACCGGCTGGTCAGTCCCTTTATTTTTACGCAAAATCTATTCTAACTCAATTTCAAATGCTGGAAAAACTGAAATATATGAATCCGCATGACTTGTTTAATAAATTAACTATATCCGTTGATTCTATTTTCTTAAGAGATGATCTGATTTTATTGTTTTACGATCACATCAGATCTGCCGATACAGAAATTCATATGTTTGAGACCACCTGTGAAGAAGTCATTGAAAATATCAGCAGTCTAAAATCAGAGCTAGGTATTACTGTTTTGAATAACCACCAGCTTTCTGTTTTCAAAAAGATGTGTGAACTAAAAGAGCTGGAATATGAAATATTGGACAGCGGTCCCCTGTATGTACATCTAAATGAGAACAATCCTCTTGCTAGTAAGGATAAAATCAACGCCAATGACTTATTAGAAAATACATATATTCACCTGCCGTATGATTTGTTTTCAAACATTAATCTTTCTATCAGTGTCGATAATGTTCAGCTATCTACCTTTACACATACCTTAACAATGAGTAATTATCATGCGATCATACACTTCATAAAAAACACGAACGCTTTCTTATGCGGACATAAATGGCAAATTAAAGAGCTGGCAAAAACCCATATTAAAAGTTTATTAATTGAAAACTGTGATTTAGAAATGAATTTAATTGTGATAAAAAGGAAGCAGAATACCCTTTCTGACTCTGCAAGTATCTTTTTAGAAATATTTAAGCAGTATTATCCCTGAGTATAACGCTTGTTATACTTTTTATTTATAACAAAGACGCAGCAAACAAGCATTACCCAAAATTCTTTTTTCGATATACAATTGAGTTGAGGAAAAAATCAAAAAGGAGAATTTAATATGAAAAAAAGTACAATTTTAGGTGTTTTAACAGCTGCCGCTTTAATCACAACTTCAGCTGCTACTTATGCTGCTTGGGATCAGACAAGTGATACTGCAGACCAAACTATTGCTATTAGAGAAAGAGTTACATTAGAGGCAAATGCTACTGCATTTACCGGTGGAGATTTAGAAACGACGAATAATGAAATCACATATACTGGTACTTACACATTTAAAGCTGCCACGGTTAATGGTACAGTAAATACTCTGAATCTGACACCTACTGTAAAAGGAAATGATGGAACAACAGCCTTAGATCCAAGCAAATATGAAATCGAGATTAAAAAAGGAGACACTGCCCTTACTCTAAATGACGGTGCCTATACGGATACTGTTGTTGATGGGGTTAATACTTATACTGTCAATTTAAAAATTAAAGACCCGACTTTAGCTAATACAAGTGTCACTGTTAGTATAAATGGTCAATTAGTTAAAACTACACCAGCTTCATAAATCATCAAAGTAAATAATCAATAATATTTAAAGGAGGGTGTTTGATGAAAAAGATCAAAAAAATAACATCCTTCTTTTTTCCTTATGTTATCGTATATTTTGTGGTATTGTTTACAGCTTTAATTTTGATACCAAAAGAAGTACCTAGTTTGCTTGGCTATCAATTCTACACAGTTCTAACTGACAGTATGGAGCCTACTATCCCAACTTATTCCATTGTTTTAACGCATATATTGGATGAGGATGCACCGATTGAACCGGGCACTATCATCACCTTTCATGCCGATCGCTTTGGAGAAAATATCATATTGACCCATTACTTCAAAACCACGCAGGTTGATGAAGGTGAAACCTATTATCGTACACAAGCAGAAATAGCAGATACATATGATAACTATCATACTTTGCGCAGTGATATTATTGGGGAATACGTATTTCATATTCCCTACATTGGAAAGATATTTTTATTTTATCAAAGCAAGTTTGGATTGCTGGTACTGGCAGAATATGGTTCTATCTTTTTAGTCTATCTAACAATCAAAACAAGATGGAAAGAAAAAGACAGTTTAAATGATGAAGTCCATCTTTTCAAAAAGAACAGAGCATAAAAAGCGGTTGAATTCAAATGTTTTTTATATTATAATTAGACATGTTCAGAATTAAGGGAGTAGTTAGCACACCGTGTAGCAAAATCAACATAATGATCGTCTGATCTGGTTTTGCTTTAAATAACGAGACTTTTCTGTATAGTTTTTCTATACAGGGAAGTCTTTTTTATTCCCATATCAAAGGAGAAATTTATGAACTTAATTGAATTATTCATACTAGCAGTTGGATTATCGATGGATGCTTTTGCAGTGTCAATCTGTAAGGGATTATCGATGCAGAAAGTAACCGTTAAAAAATATCTGATCATTGGACTTTATTTTGGGATCTTCCAAGCCGGAATGCCTATTTTGGGTTACGCATTAGGAGTGCAATTCAAAGACTATATCACAAGTGTTGACCATTGGATTGCTTTTGTTTTACTTGCGGCAATTGGAATCAATATGATTCGCGAAGCCTTGGGCGATGATGAAGAAGGATCATGCAATGATTCTCTGGATATGAAAACCATGCTGTTGCTTGCGATTGCAACAAGCATAGATGCATTAGCAGTTGGGGTAACCTTTGCCTTTTTAAGTGTTAATATCGTTCCGGCGGTTTCTTTCATCGGTGTTACTACTTTTGTGTTATCGATGATTGGAGTTAAAATAGGCAATATCTTTGGTGAAAGATTTAAAGCTAAAGCTGAATTAGCAGGTGGAATCATCTTAATCGTAATGGGATTAAAAATATTGCTGGAACATCTAAATCTGCTTCCATTTTAAATATAAAAGCTGTACTCTTCTTTAACACTCTAGTACAATAAAATCAGAAACCGTGTTAAGGAGGAAAATAATATGAGAGTATTTGAAAAAGAAGGACCCATTAATACAAAAGAAGCGTTAGATTTAGCGATTGCGAAAGCCATTGAACTCAATACAGACATTGTTGTTGCGACAACTTCCGGAGATACTGCAATGAAAACAGCATTAACTGCTCGTCAAACTGAATTTAAAGGTAAAATTATTACTGTTACACACGCCTATGGATCACGTGCTGTCGGAAAAAATGCAATGCAGGAGATTACCCGACAAGAATTAAAAGAGATGAATGTTGAAGTAGTCACTGCTGCCCATGTGTTAAGCGGAGCCGAACGCGGACTAAGCAAAGTACATCAGGGTATCTACCCGATTGAGATTATGGCAGATACATTACGCATGATTTCACGCGGAGTCAAGGTTTGTGTAGAAATTTCAGTTATGGCAAATGATGCCGGAAAAATTAAGTATGGCAAACCGGTTGTATGTATAGGCGGAAGCAGAAGCGGTGCAGATACCGTCTGTATCATTACCCCTGAATATGCTTCAAATATACTAAAAACACAAATACATGAGATTGTTTGCATGCCGTATTAAACAAAATATTTTATGATGCTACCCCAAAAGTTGAATTGACAGCCAGAGGGGTTTTATTATATCTACTCTTTCTTGATATTTATGGAAATAGGAATGAAACTGATCCTAAAAATAAGGGACATTATCATAAAAAGCAAATATTTAATTTATCAACATTAATATGCAGTCTCTATTAATTCACTGTAAATAATTTTATTCCATAAAATGAAAAAATCATGAAACCGTTTTAAAAACTGCTATTATAAAAATAATGAGGAGGAATTATATTATGGGATTTCCAGAAGGATTTTTATGGGGCGGAGCTACCGCTGCTAACCAATACGAAGGTGGATATTTAGATGGTGGTAAAGGACTTTCAACATTAGATGCGATTACCGATGGAAGCCATACTGTACCAAGAAAGATATCTTTTAAAACAGCTGACGGAGAAATTAAATATGTTACCCGTGATCAGGAATTAGGAAAAGGGGCAACCGGATATGTGGATCCAAATCAATATTATCCAAGCCATGTAGCGACTGATTTCTATCATCATTGGAAAGAAGATATTGCTTTATTTGCAGAAATGGGATTTAAAACATTCAGATTATCTATTGCTTGGTCAAGATTATTCCCTAGAGGAGATGAAAAAGAACCAAACGAAGAAGGTGTTAAATTCTATGAAGATGTATTTAAAGAATTAAGAAAATATGATATTGAACCATTAGTTACTTTAAATCACTTTGATATGCCAATGTATTTAGCTGATGAAATGGATGGATGGCTAGATCGCCGTGTTGTTGATTATTTCGTAAACTTTGCTAGAGTATGCTTTACTCGCTATAAAGGATTAGTAACATTATGGAAAACATTTAATGAAATTAACTTCATGCGTGCATGGAATACTTTAGGAACAAAAGCATATGATGATCAGACACGTTATCAAGCTTTGCACCATGTTTTTGTAGCAAGTGCTAAAACTGTATTATTAGGACATGTGATCGATCCGCATAACTTAGTCGGAATGATGATTGCCTATGGTACAAGTTATCCAGAAGACTGCAATCCGGATAACTATATGAAAAACATAGAAGAAATGCATGTTAAACAATTCTTCTGTGATGTGCAATGCCGTGGATATTATCCAAACTACAAATTAAAAGAATTTGAAAGAAACGGTGTAGTAATAGAAAAAGAAGAATTTGATGATGATATTTTATTAGATGGTACTGTCGATTTCATTGGTTTTAGTTATTACAGTTCAGGAATTTCAACAATCCGTACAGATGCAGAAACAACTGATGGTAACCAAAAACGCAATATTAAAAACCCACATTTAAAAGCAAATGACTGGGGATGGCAGATTGATCCGGTTGGTTTACGAATTGCTCTAAACGAGTTATATGATCGTTATGAATTACCGCTGTTTGTTGTTGAAAATGGACTGGGAGCTATTGATACTGTAGAAGAAGATGGTTCAATCAATGATGATTATCGTATCGATTACTTAGCAGCCCATATTGCAGAAATGAAAAAAGCTGTTGAAATTGATGGTGTCGAATTAATGGGTTATACACCTTGGGGATGTATCGATTTAGTTTCAGCCGGTACTGGTGAAATGAGAAAACGTTACGGATTTATCTATGTTGATATGGATGATGAAGGAAAAGGAACATTAAAACGCTCTAAGAAAAAATCATTTGATTGGTATAAAAAAGTCATCGCTTCTAACGGAGAGGACTTATCAAAATAATAGAATCGATCCCGCAGACCTTGTGTCTGTGGGATTTTATTATAGAAAACATTTTAATTACATAAATTTATTATATAATAAGGACATTGGGGAGGAAAATTATGCTTGAGAAACTGATAAATAGAACTAACTTTAAATTACTCTTTATTTTTTATGTCTTTATTAATACTTTAGCATTGGGATATTTTGGCATTCAAACAAATCCACTATATATCGTTGTCTTTATTTATGGAGCTATTGTTTTATTGTATGACTTGTTTAAAAAGGAAGTCATCTACTCTAAAAACCATTTGATCCTAATATTTTTATATGGAGCATTATTATGTATTGCCACCTATTACAACAAAGCCTATTCAGATAAAACTTCTTACATTATTGCCATCATGCAGATGTTTATCTTTTTATTGATCTTTGCCCAGCCAAGGTCAATGACACTTAAAAAGCTGAAAAAAGAATTGAAATTGATTATTCCGTTTGTCTCAGTATTGGTTGGAACAGCTTCTTTTATTTCACTGGGAATGTACTTTCTTAATATTTCATCCACACGTAACGGGTGGTATTTGGGATTAGTCGGAACTCGTTTATTTGGAATTTATTTCAACTGTAATCCGGCATCATTTTTAGCTGTCATTACAGTTCTGCTTTCCCTTATTGCCATTAGTAATCAATACCATTTCCGAATATTATACATAGCCAATATCGGCATTCAGCTTGGTTATATTATATTAACGCAATGCCGAGCCGCTATACTAATTCTTGCGGTTGTTTCGACAGCGGTTATTTATTATTACTTCTTTCGGGCAAAGGAATTTTCTAAGCTTAAACGTATTACTTTGAATATTGTTCTATGTCTATCCATCTTATTTGGCACAGCCATTATCAATAAAGTCGCTTATATCATTCCTCAATTACAAGGAGCCAGCGTGAAAGAAGAAGGAAGATTCCAGTTCCAAAGCATACAAGAAATCATCGAATTAACGATGAGCGGCAGCATCAGCAACATTCCTAAGATTATTGAATTAACCGATCAGGTCACAAGTGGGCGTATCACGTTAGCTAAGGATTCTATCAAAGTATGGCAGAAAGATCCGCTTCATGGAATCGGTGCAGGCAATTTCCGTAAAATGCTGGTAGATCAAGATGCCGGTTCCGCAAATTATGGTCAGCAAATCCTACATTCTCATAACGTATTCTTAGAGACATTGGTCACTGCCGGAATATTTGGTTTTGCGATCTTCTTCCTATTCTTTATTAAGACTATGTTTGTTACTCGTGATATTTTAAATAAGTATAAGAATAAGCGAGCCTATTTCATCATCTTATTGTTTATCATGATCTTTTTAAGTGAATTTATCGGCGGCTTCTTTGATTTTGGTGTTTTCTATGTCTATTCACTCTCCGCAACCTTAGCTTGGATGTTCTTAGGCTACACTTACTGGCTTAACGATCAGCCTGACATGCCTCTTGTGGACCATTCACAATCAGTCACATTCAATCGTTATGAATTAATCTCGATCCAATATCGACATGAAGATATTAAATTGATTAAACCGGAATTTGTAATATTAAATACACGAGATTATTTAGATGACTATATTATTCAAGTTCAATATATGTTAGGTAAATCAACATTTATATATGATCTTTATTACTCTTTAAACAAAAAGAAAAAAGATAATGAAGCTTTGAATAAAACATTAGTCAAAGAATTTTATCCTTTAATTGAAGACGAAATAAAAAGTATCTATGCACAATCAGAAATTAAGTAGTGATTTAGGGGAAAGGAAAACTTTTCCCTTTTTCCTTTTTTTATCATATCATGATTTATAATTGATGTGCAGAGCTTACCAATATTATCAACACTTTACATACATACCGTGGTTCCATTTTATGAAAAATATCGTTCTTATACAGATATTTTGATATGATAAACCTGTACTATGAAGGAGGATATAAAAATGGCATTTCCTAAAGGATTTTTATGGGGCGGAGCTACCGCAGCTAATCAATATGAAGGGGGATATAATGAAGGAGGTCGTGGATTAGCAATATCTGATATGATCTCTGCCGGAACACATACAGAACCACGAAAAATTTATTATCGTACTAAAGGCGGAGAGATCGGAGCAACGACACTAGGATCTTCTCTTCCAAAAGGAGCTGTGGGTATTATCAAAGAAGATGTTTATTACCCAAGTCATCAGGCAACAGATTTTTACCATCACTATAAAGAAGATATTGCTTTATTCGCTGAAATGGGATTTAAGTGTTATCGTTTATCTATTTCCTGGACTCGAATCTTTCCAAACGGTGATGATGAAACACCTAATGAGGCTGGATTAAAATTCTATGATGAGGTTTTCGATGAATGTTTAAAATACGGTATTGAACCATTAGTGACGATCCTGCACTTTGATATGCCTCAGCACTTAGCTGATGTGTATGGCGGATGGGCAAATCGTAAATTAATCGATCTTTTTGTTCGTTACAGTGAAACCTTGTACAGACGCTATCAAAATAAAGTTAAATATTGGATTACTGTGAATGAAATTAATGTATTAGGGGGTTACTGGACATTAGGAACAACGAATAAAACGGCTAATACAACTAAAATTGATGGCGGTGTGACACCAAATGCATTTAAACCCGAAGAAGCGGCAAGCAAATACCAAGCTATTCATCATTTAATGGTAGCAAGCAGTCTTTCAAACAAGATTGGTCATGAAATTAATCCTGATTTCAAAATTGGATGTATGTTAGCATTGAGCGGAATCTATCCAAAAACATGTCAGCCGGAAGATGTATTCGGTGCCTATGATTTTAGAAGGAGAGCCTTGCTTTTTGCGGATGTCATGATGAGAGGATATTATCCTGCTTACGCAAAAGGTATCTATGAAGAATATGGTTTTGAATTAAAAATGGAACCGGGAGATGAAGCGATCTTAAAACAATATCCGAGTGAATTCTTGGCTTTCTCTTACTATCGTACAACTGCTTTTGATCATACAGCAGAAGTGACAGTCACTACCGGCGGACAGCAGGCTTCTTCTAATCCTTATCTGCCTGAAACGCCTTGGGGATGGCCTATCGATCCAAAAGGTCTTCGCTATGTGTTGAACGAACTTTATGACCGTTATCAAAAACCATTGTGGATCGTTGAAAACGGAATGGGAAATATTGATGTTGTAGAAGAAGACGGTTCAATCAATGATGACTATCGTATCGATTATATGGCAAAACATATTGCTGAAATGAAGATTGCCGTTGAAAAAGATGGAATTGATCTTATCGGTTATACCCCTTGGGGATGTATTGATCTCGTTTCTGCTGGAACCGGAGAGATGAAAAAACGTTATGGTTTCATCTATGTAGATATGGACGATCAAGGAAATGGCTCTTTAAAACGCACTAAGAAAAGATCATTTGACTGGTATAAAAAAGTTATTGAAACTAATGGTGAAGATTTATCATTTTAACCAAAAAAGGAATGTCAATCAAGGCATTCCTTTCTTTTACTTTATTTAAAATCGATTCTTGTAAGTTTTTTCTTTCCAAGTCTTATAACCATATTAATACCATTATCTCAATTACTTTGTTTTTGTATTATCCCGATAACAGCAACAGTGATAAAATTAATAATCCTAGTTTTATCAATTTCATTATATTTTCCCCAATTCTCCTCTTTCAGAGGCATTTTTATATATGATAATGATTCTTTAATTGGCTTCGTCAATTATTTTATAATCATCTGCTAAATAAATACACTTATTCAAATTTTTAATAATCGCATCCTATAAGTTTTTATAATGATTGGGGCTATCTACTACTTATTTCAATCATTATTAATACAATACAAAATTCCTGCTGCTTCTTTATTTTTCCTCCTTTCTTTCAGCCAAAATTTGACTAAATAACTTTAACATTGAGACAACGTAATATGTATTATGTTGTATAGGTCAATGGATTATCCGAATAATACCGCCATATTATTTTAATTTATCATAAAATAACCACTTATTAATTATATAATATCATTTTTAGACATAATAGGCAATACTGCACCTAAAAGTAACTTTTAGTAATTATATTGATTAATAGAGGAAAAATTTGCTTGTATAGAAATTACTATAGTTCCCTTAAATGGTATGTAATATAAAATATTTCTATTTTATGACTACATAATACATATTATGTTGTATTTTTTATAATTGTATAATGGAGATTATTAGTGATCTAAAAGAGAGGAAAGTGTTACATGAAATTGACAGATAAGCAAATAAAAAACAGTCTTAATACATGTTTATATTTTACTTTATGTTTTATAATTAATTATTTTGTTATGAGATAGAATATTCAGATAAACTTTATATTATATATCCTCAATATCTTATTCTTTATAGGTATCTACATTAAATATAAATATATCAATGCTTTAAAAGCGATCCTTATTATTCTTATGATCATACTGGGAAGTTATGCCGCTATAAATGAATTAAAACTATCCTTTGCCGATATATTCATCACACTCATTACATTTCTTATAATAATGATGTTCAATAATAATATAAAAACTTTACTAAAAAATGAGATGATCATTCTCGGTATTTTGTTTATTATCTTACTGCTCCTTTTATTTACATATACCAATAGCCGCTTATATTTATTGACCTTATTGTTTAGCTGTTTTTATTATTCACTATTATTAAATAAGATAGATGCATTACATACAAATTAATAATCCTAAATATAAAATTATTTTCACAGCAAAGTATCTAGTTATAGGCAACAAAAAAAGAGCAAGAATTTGCTCTATTTAACATAGTTGTGAAGCATCTGATAAAAGAAGCGGATACCTAGCTCTAAGTCCTCAAAGCGTAAGAACTCATTGACTCCGTGAACTGTTTTCAATTCCTCATCACTGCATTTAAATGGCCCAAACTTATAGATATGATCACAGATATCATCAAAGTATTTTGAATCAGTTGCCCCAACCATAACAAAAGGGACAGCTGCTTTTAATTCCGGGCAAACTTCTTTGATGGTTTGCTGGAGCAATTGATATTCTTCATCCATGAGTGAGATTTTTGAAGGCTCTGAACGCTGCTGAAACTCTAATTCAAATTCATCTCCGATTACCTCACGAATATGACTGACTAAGCTGTCAATTGAATCTCCGGGAATAATACGGAAATTAACCATCACTGAGGCAACACTTGGCAAAACATTAGGTGCTGGTGCCCCTTGTGCCATAGTCACTGCCGTTGTGGTTCTTAAAAGAGCGTTGGCAGAAGACATATTGGCAACCATTGCTTCTACTTTTCTTGAATCTTCAATATCTAAACTGCTGCTGATTTCTGAGGGTAAAAATGGTTTTAGTGTATTCATCATTTCCTTAAAAACATCACTGACAACAATCGGCATTTGATGTTCCTCCAGCAAAGCTGCGGCCTTACAGACCTTTCCTAAAGCGGTATGAATAGGTGGCATAGAAGAATGCCCTCCAATACCTTTAGCCGTTATTTTCACATTTGCGAAGCCTTTCTCACTGACTCCGATTAATGCAAACTCTCCGGGGATTCCCATTACACCGTTATTAATGGTTCCGCCTTCATCAATCACTGTACCAATTTTAATCCCTTGCTGCTTTAGATGCTCCACGATCTTTGCCATTCCGTTAAGACCGCCGTTTTCTTCATCATAGCCTAAGCAAAAATACAGATCATAATCAAATTCTTTTCCTTCTTTTAAAGCTAATTCCGTAGCTTCAAAGAAAGCGACCATTTGATTTTTCATATCCTTAGCACCACGCCCATAGATGATACGATTATCAATTGTTCCGGAAAATGCTTCAAACTTCCATTGATCCGCTGTTTTTTCATCTACAGGAACAACATCCATATGTGCCATAAATAAAAGAGGAAGTTTCTTCGGCGCTTTGGCTTTAAACGTATAAAGCAGCGCCCCGGTATTAATCACTTCTATGTTTGCCTGCTGATGTATCAAAGGATAGGTATCTTTTAACCATTGATGTATTTTCAAAAAAGGTTCAAAATCAATTTCTTCGTAAATGCGGCTGGACAAGCTTTTAATTTGAATGACTTCACTTAGGTGCTGAGCAGCTTCTTCTATTTTTATGTTCATTTTAATTCCTCCGATCTTTAAATTTTATTTTATACCTCCACGCATTAAATTGAAAGCCCTTTTATTATTTCAATATTAATTTATGTTTACAAGCTATACATGTTTTTCTATAATAAAATAAAGATGGAGGTGCCTATGAAAATATTAAGATCTACACCAAAACAAGATGGTTTTTATATGCCGGCAGAATTTGAGACGCATGATGGCTGCTTTATGATTTGGCCCGAGCGTGCCGATTCTTGGCAGTTTGGAGCAATCAAAGCTCGTCAGGCTTTTGTGGAAGTAGCAAGCACCATTGGAAAAACAGAAAAATTAATTATGTGTGCCAGTCATAAACAATATAATAATGCCAGAGAAATGCTGCCGGATTATGTGCGTGTTGTAGAAATGAGCAGTGATGATGCATGGGCAAGAGATGTCGGTCCGACTTTTGTCAGAAACAAAGAAGGGATAGTCAGAGGGATTGACTGGTATTTTAATGCCTGGGGCGGACTTGAAGATGGGCTCTATTTCCCTTGGGATAAGGATAATCAAATGGCAAAAAAAATGTGTGATCTTTTAGATAAAGATATCTATGATGCTCAAGATTTTGTCTTAGAAGGGGGAGCTATTCATGTAGACGGTGAAGGTACCGCAATTGTTACGGAGGCCTGCCTGTTAAGCAAAGGGCGCAACCCAGATTTATCAAAGGAAGAGATAACTCAAAAGCTGAAAGATTATTTAAACGTTGAGAAAGTAATTTGGCTTAAATCAGGAATTTATAATGATGAAACGAATGAACATGTGGATAATATCTGTGCCTACATCAGACCGGGAGAAGTAGTTTTAGCTTGGTGTGAAGATAAAAATGATCCGCAGTATGCCTTATCTAAAAGCTGTTTAGACATCTTAAACAATGAAACCGATGCTCAGGGAAGAAAAATAATTGTACATAAAATACCCATGCCTTCTCCTATTTTAATTACTCAGGAGGAATGTAACGGTCTCGATCATATGAATTTTGAGCCAACCCGAACACAAGGAGAACGATTGGCAGGATCTTATGTTAATTTTTATATAGCGAATCAACAGATCATTATGCCCGGATTCAATGATCCTATGGATAAGGAGGCTAAGGCACTATTGCAGCAGCTTTTTCCGGATCGTGAAGTTATTCAGATTTATGCACGTAACATCTTAATCGGTGGCGGCAATATTCATTGCATTACTCAACAGATACCTAAAGGAGGATTATAAATGAGAAAAGTAACCGTTGGAAGTATTCAGATGGCAATGTCATGGAATAAAGAAGAGACTCTTTCTAAAGCTGAAAAACTTGTTCGTGAAGCCGCAAAAAAAGGAGCCCAAATAATTCTATTGCCGGAACTATTTGAGACTCCCTATTTCTGTCAGGAAAAAAATTATGATTACTATCAGTTAGCTACTACACTTGAAGATAATCCTGCTATTTTACGCTTTAAGCCTATCGCAAAAGAATTAGACATTGTTTTACCGATTAGTTTTTATGAGATTGATGGCAATTCTCTATTCAATACCGTTGCTTTGATCGATACCAACGGTGAAGTAATGGGAATTTATCGTAAAACCCATATTCCCGATGATCATTTCTATCAAGAGAAATTCTATTTTACGCCCGGAGATACAGGCTTTAAAGTATGGCAGACAAAATACGGAAATATTGGTGTTGGGATCTGCTGGGATCAATGGTTTCCTGAATCTGCACGCTGCATGGCACTGTTAGGGGCAGAATTATTATTCTATCCTACCGCAATCGGCAGTGAACCCGTATTGGAGTGTGATAGTATGCCTCATTGGCGACGCTGTATGCAGGGACATGCTGCCAGTAATATTATGCCCTTAATTGCCAGCAATCGAATTGGTGAAGAAAAAGTGTTTCCAAGCAAAGAAAACAATTATCAAGAATCAAGCTTAAATTTTTATGGATCTTCTTTTATCGCCGATGAAACCGGTGAAATCGTGAAGAGTGGTCAGCGTGATCAAGAAGAAATTCTCATTCATACATTTGACTTAGATGCAATTAAGGAAATGCGTTTAAGCTGGGGCGTTTTCCGTGACCGCCGTCCGGAGGCTTATTCTCCAATTATGAAAAACAAATAATATGTACTTACCCTTGAAAGCAAGGGTTTTTTTAATGAAGTATAACACCAATATCTGAAGAAGTGATCGCCTTTTTCATTTCAGCAATGACGGCTAATTCATCATCTCCGCTAGCTTGGATAGACAAAATTGCTTTTGTCGGCACCCCTAGTGAAATGACTGCCATCATGCTTTTAAGGTTAACTTCCTTTTTCTCATAGATCATCTTTACATCACTATAAAAGTTGTTTGCAATATTGACCAATACCGTTGTCGGCGTTAAATATAATCCTACCGGATCTTTTACTTCAACTGTTATTGTTTCTGCCATATTTTTACCTCCCAAACTATTATAGCATTGCCCCTTTTAAATGATGTTAAATAACGTTCGTCAAAGTATGCGTGATCTTTACATGTTTTGATAGACATAAAAAGTCCTCGACATTAAAACAAAAGAACAGCTAAAAAGCTGTTTTACTAATCTTGATCCAAAAGTTTTTCAAACTCTTTATTACCATGCAGGAATTCCAAGGCTTCTTCTTGTTTTATTTCCTCTGTCAAGCTTTTGAGATAGTATTCTGGCAGTCCTGCTTCTTCTGACTTTTTAGTAGGGATATGAGGATAAAGCAATGAATTTTCAATTGACCATGGGTGTTTTATTGATTTAAGCAATCCCTTTAGCCCTTTCAGCGTACTTACAACATCTTTCCTAAGTATACCATACTGCATATCTACTAAATTCGATCCATATTCCCATAGTTCATACAAAGCGATGGTTTGCTTCGAAACCTCTTTTATTCGTTCCATACTTTCCCACTCTTTTAATTCTTTTTTAACCGTTAGTAAAGAAAGCTGGGTATCTCTCAGATTTTCTGCATAGCTGAGCATCTTTTTTTCAAGTAATTCAACTGCTTTTAGATATTCTTTTTTCTGAATCAGCAAATTAGCCTGAATTCTTGTTTTATCTACGATACGATCCGGAATTTCATTTAGTAATGCTTCAGCTTTTTCCAGTTCTCCTGCGGCAATATATTTATTGATTAAAAGAGCTAATATCTGATGACGAATAATAAGATCTTCACTTTTTAATAAGCGTTCATACAATTGATCGATCTCTTTTTGATAAATTGTGTTATCTGCTTTTGGATCCATTGCTAAAACACCATCGATCGTCATAGCAACATTACAGATCAATCGATCACAGTTTGGATACTCTCTTATTTTTTCTCTTGCCTCTTCCATAATATCAGAAAAGGGAATACTGCCGACTTTTTGTGAAAGTTCATTTACGAATACTGCAATTTCCTGATCTGTTAATTCTTCATTAAAAGATAATAGTGTATTAAGGTCAACTTTTAATAAGCGTGCTAACGGCGGCAAGAGGGTTATATCTGGATAAGTATGTCCGCTTTCCCACTTACTGACTGCCGCAATAGATACGCCTAAATACTGGGCTACCTGCTCTTGTGTTAACGATAATTGCTTACGTTGTCTTTTGATGATACTATTGATCTTCATAGTGAACCTCCATTCCTTGTACCCTCATCATAACAAAGTTCTCTTTTACCTACAATGGAGCAGTTGTTTAATAATCTCTTTATTTATTAACTATAAGTTAAAAACCGATCTAAAGACCGGTTAGTTAACAGGAATCAATTTTCCTTCTTTAATTTGAATAACAACATCGCACTTTTTAGCAATCTCTTGTGAATGTGTCACTAAAATAATGCATTTATTTTGTTTATGAGCCAAATCAATAAAAAGTCGAATAATTTCTTTAGCTGTCTTAGAATCGAGATTCCCAGTTGGTTCATCAGCTAAGATTAAATCTACATCACGAGCAATTGCTCTGGCAATTGCGACACGTTGCTGCTGTCCGCCAGATAGTTTACGAATATCGCGTGTACTCAAAGATTCATTTAGACCTAATGAGCCAAGAACCTGAAGTGCATATTGCTTTTTATCAGGTATCTTTACTTTTGAAATACTCAAAGCATTTAATACATTTTGATAGGCATTCATGTAATAAATAAGATTATATGACTGAAAAACAATTGAAATCTCTTTCTGACGATAAACTGTCAGCCCCATTTCCTGAATATCTCTTCCTTTAAAATATATTTTTCCAGCTTTTGGCTGATCCAGTCCTCCGGCTAGTACCAGGCTTGTTGTTTTTCCGGATCCTGATGCTCCTACAATTGCATAAATCTTACCCGCTTCAAATGTTTGAGAGGCTTTTTTTAATATTTCCACTTGCTGATTACCATCTTGATAATAATAATCCAGATCTTCGAATCGTAATATTTCGTTCATTGCTTAGCCTTCCTTTCTAACAAGGATTTCCCTTGGTGACAATCTTAATATATATAATGCTGGCAGCAATGTATCAGCAGCACAAATAAATGTTGTGAGTCCTGCTAATTTTAATATATCCGGCGTTGTTAAGGAAACGTCTAACTCACTGTTTTGCGGTGCTGTGAACACATTATCAAATGCATTGCCTTTTTGTCCACCTCGGTCATTTGGCATTCCTGAAAAGCTTTCTTGACTATCAGCTCCCATCTGTGGCATCTGCATGGTGACAAAGCTGTTGGAAGTATTGCTCTCCAACATATTGCTGATGACATTCGATATTAATTTACCACTTCCCAAAGAGAGGGTAAAAGCAATAACACCAATAACTGCAATTTCAATAAATTGCTGAGCAATAATATTCAGTTTCGTTTCCCCTAATGACACCAAAACACCGATTTCATAGGTTCTGTTCTTGATCGTTAAGATTAAGATCAAACAAAGAATGCTTCCGCCAGCTATTACCACTACAATGACAAAGATCGTGGCAAATGATTCCATATTTTCTAGTGTACTAATATTGCGTTCATACATTTGATCATTCGCATCCAAGCTGTAGCTTTCCCAATCGATGGTTGTTTTTTCTTCAGCCTCCTGCTTAAATGCTTCAATATGCTCTGGATCATCTAAATAATAAACCGCTGAAGTTAAGTTTTCACTTCCTGTTATTGTTTTAGCGGTATCTAAACTAACGTAAAGTGTATTCATTGGATTTTGCTGATTGAACATCATATTCCCCATTGAATTACTTGAATTAATTGTAAAAATGCCCACAACTTCCAACATAGCTGTATTGCCGCCATCAACTGAGGAAATCGTGATCTGACTGCCTATAGATAAATTATTTTCCTCTGCTAAAGTTTCACTAATTACAACATAGGGAAATCCTTCATCGGCTTCGCTTAATAATTTTCCCTCTGTTAGTTCATAAGAACCATCAACAAATGATTCAAGATTTTGCATTGTTGTATTCCCTGACAATGAAAAATCTCCTAAAGTAGTTTGAGTTCCCCCATCTTTAAATTCTTCTTTCATCCCATTGGGTATCTGTGTTTCTGCCTGTGTTTTGATTGCAGTCATTTCCTCACTATTAACACTACTCAATATTGTATAGTTGTAACTTGATACATAATTTAAATCTTTTAATTGATCAGCCATCTCCTTGGTAATAGGGCTCATCACTTGATTCATAGCCTGCCCTTTTTGGCGGTTTTGCATCATAGTTGACATATTTACACTTAGGGTAACATCACTCCCTAAGGATTCACGAATCTGTTTCATCGACTTTTCTGAAGCACTCTGAATAGATAACCCAGAAATAACCAGATTAGCAACTACCAACATGATGACAAATAATAATGCTGTTTTTCCTTTGCTCTTTTTTAAGCTGAGCATTGCTCTCCATAGCATTTACATCATTCCTTTCCTTCATCACTATAAGAAAAAAATGTGTATAGGAAATCAAAACAATGTGTGAAAAAAGCATTAGATACTTTACATATCTAATGCTTAGAAATAAAATCTTTATACCAGTAATAAGAGGCTTTAGGTTTTCTTTTCAAATGATCTTCAAAATCGATTGCCACTAGACCATAACGTTTTTCACACCCATTTTTCCATGAATACAAATCAAACGTTGACCAAGCATAATACCCTCTTACATCAGCGCCTTCTTCTTTTGCTTTTAAGATGGCTTCAATATGTTCTTTCATAAATTCGATGCGATAACGATCATCAACTTGCTCCACAGTAACATCTTCACTGACCCCTATGCCATTTTCGGTTATAAAAATAGGTAAATGATATTTCTGCCAAGCATCCAAAATTCCCTCATAAAGTCCCTGCGGATAAATCTCCGTATCCCATTCTGTCTTTTTAGTATTAGGATCTGCTACTTGTTCAAACCATCCTTTAATAATTGTTTTACTTGTCCCTTTACCCGCTTTTCCTTTATTGTTGACAATTAATGTGGTCTCTCCTGTTGTATAAGGTTGAACCAAAGCACGAGAATAATAATTGAGTCCAATAAAATCAACTGTATTATGTTTGATAACCGTCAATTTATCAGGTGTCATATAAGACAGGTCATGTCCTTCACTTGATAGTTTCCCTAGCATATCAATAGGAATTTCCCCTAAAGCGGCGGTGTCTAATACCCAGTTATTGCAGTAATTGTCTGCATAGCGCATAGCAATTCTTGTTTCCACAGTATTATCAACGCCATTAACCGGCGTGTAGCTATGCACGATCCCAATCTTTCCGGGATAATTTCCTTCTCTAAATACCTTGATCGCTAAAGCCGAAGCATACATGACATGAAAAGCCCCCTTGATTGTCATATCTACATCATGACAGCCAGGCGGATAATTACCAATAAAATATCCGTTGAAAATAAACCAACGTGGTTCATTAAACGTTACCCATATATCGACTAAATCATGAAAACGATTAAAGCATACTTTGGCATAGTGAAGAAAAGCTTGACATGTTTCTTCATTTTGCCATCCTCCCTGTGCTTCTAAATACTGTGGAAGATCCCAATGATAGATTGTTACATTAGGTATTAGTCCATAGCGGTGGCACGCTTTTAATACAGAACGATAAAAAGCGATGCCTTCTTCATTCACTTCCCCTTGTGGATTCTTAATAATTCTTGGCCATGATAAAGAAAACCGAAACGAGTTCTGTCCGCCTTCTTTTGCCATCTTTAAATCTTCATCGAAACGATGATAAAAATCACTTGCAACATCACCGTTCTCCAACTGAAGCTCATGCAGATAATGATCCCACATACTTTCAAGTTTATTATCTTCCTGCCATGCACCTTCACATTGATAAGATGCTGTAGCACTTCCCCATAAAAATTTTTCCATGTTATTCACCTCTGCTTTTATTATAAACAACTTTATATCAATCGTATGTAGAATTACAGAAACTGAAAGAGAACTTAAAATATTTTATATTTGATGTACGTTTCTATCAATCTTTAATCTAATTCTTCTCTCATTTAATACATAAAATTACTCAATGCTACTGCTGCTTGGATTAACCTATATTTTTTTACCTATGATACAATATAAACACACTAAATTTAGCGATAAGGAGATTAATATGAGAACAGATATTTTAGACTATTTACAACAGGATGTGTATTCAAGATGTACAAAACCAACTAACAGATTTGGAATGGGCTGCTATTACCATATAGAAGCAGTTGTTAAAAATGGAGAGTTGCTGGCAGAAAAATATGGAGCAGATAAAGAAATAGTGATGATTGCCGCTTGGCTGCATGATATTGCTTCGATTACAGATTACGCTTTATATGAAGATCATCATATTCATGGTGCAGATATTGCTTATGATCTTTTAACTGAACTTTCCTATGAACAAGATAAAATAGAGTTAGTGCAAAAATGTATTAAAAATCATAGAGGAAGCAAAAAGACTGATAAGAACAGTGTTGAAGAATTATGTGTTGCCGATGCAGATGCAATATCTCATTTTGATAGCTTGCCAAGCCTTTTATATCTTGCTTATAAAGAAAGAGATATGGATATTGAAAAAGGAATCGAATTTGTAAAGGGAAAATTAGAAAGAAGTTTTAATAAATTATCTCCGGAAAGTAAGGCTTACTATAAAAATAAATATCAGCAAGTAATGTCTGTACTGAATCAATAAATATGTCAACTACTAAATAAGAACCTGTCAGTGCAGGTTCTCTTTCATTTTCCTTTATTCACTTAAATAAGTCTTTGTATAATATCAAACATTATTATAATCTTTCTTTAGCTAACAGATAAGCTCCGTATTCCGGTGGATACAGTGGTGGAATTAAAGTAATCTTAGAATCTAAATAGTACTTTAATGGATCTAAAATATACTGTTCTGCTTTAAATACACCGCCAATATAAGAAACGGTCACTGGTCCATCAAAATTCTTTGATAATGTATTGAGCATCATTGCAATTTCTAAAGCTGCTTCTTCATATATTTTGATGGCATAGCTATCCTGGTGCATAGCGGCTTGCCATACAATAACAGCCATTTTTGCAATTTTATCCCGTTCATTATTAATAACATTATTCATATAGGTAATTAATTCATGATCTGCTTGAATATGCAGATGTTGTTTAAGAGCATCGTATAAATATGTTTTAGGCAAACGCCCATCACTTTGCTTACAGAATATTGCAAGCAGTTTTTTGGCGATCCAATAGGCACTGCCCTCATCTCCTAAACTGTATCCCCAGCCACCGCATCGGATTTCTCGGTTACCCTGTTTAGCTAAAGCAATCGATCCCGTACCGGCAATAACCATTATTCCATCCTGTCCGTTAAGTGCACCATGTAATGCTGTTTCAACATCGTTGGTTAATGTATAAGGAATATTAGTAAACGCTTGATCACAGATATCTTCGATCTTATTACGTAATTGGGGATTCTGTCCGTAGCCTGCAAGTCCAAGCCCTATCTTTAAACGAGACCTAGCTTGTGGATATTGTTCAAGCAAATAATAAATTCCTTCTTTTAAAATAGAAATGATCTGCTCCTTTGATACCTGTAAGATATGACAGGTTCCCAATACAGTTTGTGCAAGGAGTACTCCGTTTTCATTATATAAAGCAAATTTTGTCTTGGTTCCACCACCATCTATTCCTGCATAATACATGCTGCTCCTCCTGTTTCTTCTGATTTTTTTAATTGTTTATCATAATAAATAAAGAACGGCAGATAAACTATAATAGAAATAATAAATAAAACAATAAGTAAAATAAGAATCTTCAATGTCCCTCCGCTGCTGATGAATCCGCCTAAAAGAAAAGGGAATACCCATGGAGATAAAAATGAAGGATACAATAAAGAATGAGGAAATATCCAAATATAGCTGACAATCGCACAAAGACAGGGGGTCAGAAAGAACGGTATCATCATTACTTTATTCATCACGATGGGAGTGCCGAAAATTATCTGTTCATTAATATTTACCCAGCCAGATTTGATTGCTGCTTTTCCTAATGCACGTAAATGATTACTTTTTGAAAAACAGCGCATCAAAATAACAAGTCCTAAAGTAGTGCCGCTGCCGCCAATCCAAACATGCCATTGATAAAAGGGTTCTGTACCGATATACAAGGGAGATTGATTTCCTAATAGATTAGACATATTCAGCATCAGCATTTGCAGCCAAAACGGACGGAGCAAGGTACTGATAAAAGCTACTCCATGCATTCCTGTACTCCAAAAAAATACAGTAATCAACACAACAATTAAAATTCCATAAATAGAATTGATAGCAAAGTAAATCCCATTAATAAGCATTAATAACATTGGATAAATGCTTACCCCACAATAAATAATAACTGCCATTATAATGAAATTTAAGCATAATAACACTATTTTATGAAGATAATCACCGGCTCCCTGTGGCAAGACACCTTTTATACTAGGAACTTTAGAACTAACATGAAGAAATGAATTTAATATAAAAGTAAAGAAAAGAATGGACAGACAGCCTTCCAGCAGAGAGACATTGCCTAAATAGCTAAATAAAAGCATGAAACTAATATCATAAGTTATAATTTCAACGACTGAGCATTGCGCATCTTGTGCATAATGATAGCCATAAGCAGCAATCAAAAAAAGTGGATAAAGCTGACAAAGAAGGAGTCCCGCTTGATCGATAGACTCCCATTTTATATAGCGATTGATCCATAAGATCAAACAGCCTGCAATAAATTCAGGAAGAAGATCAACAATTGCTTTTTTTAATGCTTTTAAATGTTTGAGATCATTCACTTTTTCTACATAGAACTGAAGCATCGGCATTCCTTTTTCTAGCATGCTTTCTTCCTTCCATATGTCAAATTACCTAATATGACAGGTTCTTTGGCGCCTGTTGCAGAGATGACGTTAGAAGGCTGACGATGTAAGGTTTCATTACCCATGACCACAAAAGCAATTGCTTCTTTTGCCGCACTGGAAAATCCTAACGATTCTTGAGTGAGTACTTCTAGTTCAGGCAGCTCCTTTTGAATAAACTGCATTAAAGTCTTATTGTATGCACCGCCGCCGCCAACAATTAATTTTTTGATTGGATAAGTGGGTAAAAGAAACTGCTTATAATTAACCGCAATAGAACGGGCTGTGAACATTGTGACTGTCGCAATAATATCTTCTTTAGGCAATTCATGATAGCGTTTTAATAAATCTAAAGTAAATGTCTGACCAAACATTTCTCGTCCTGTGGTCTTCTTTGGAACTTGTAAGATATAAGGATGTGCCATCAATTCCTTTAACATTGTTTCATTGATTTTACCGGCAGAAGCTACATGACCGCCATCATCAAAAGGGACACCGTATAGCTGAAGCATAGCTTCATCAATAATCATATTGCCCGGTCCGGTATCAAAAGCAAGTAATGGCAATGAACTTTCTTTTGGCGGAAGAACACTGACATTGCCTATACCACCGATATTTTGTAAAGCGATACACTCATTCTCTTTTTGATATAGAACTTGCTCACTATAAGGAACAAGAGGGGCTCCCTCTCCTTTAGCTGCCATATCCATGACCCTAAAATTAGAGATAACATCTACTCCGCACTCATAAGCGATCACTGCTGCTTCTCCAATCTGCAAAGTAGAACGAACATGTGTGTCATCCGCAACTGGCTGATGATAGATCGTCTGTCCATGGCTGGCAATAAAATCTAATTGGTTTAACTCAAAATCAGTCTGTTTGCAGATTGCTTTTACACTTTCCGCAAACAATTGTCCCAATTCAAAATTTAGTGAACAAATTAAATCTGTTCCTGACTGCATGGGATCACAGGCTTTTTTTATCTTTTCTTTTATATCATCTGGTATCTCATATGTATCAAAAGCTATCATTTTCACTTTTGTTGATTTCTGGGATCCAGTGATTTCACATAAAACTGCATCGATACCGTCTAATGAGGTACCGGACATCAATCCTACTGCATACATAATGATTCCTCCTAAAAATAAACAGACTGATTAATCAGCCTGTTTATCTATAATTGCATTTTTAACAAAGCCGTGATGTTTCTCTAATTGCAGACGGGCCGTTTTTTCGTCACAATCAAGTAAGATCATCACAATCGCTATTTTTGTTTGACGATGGCTTTTTTCAAACACTATAGAAGCCTGTTCATAGCTGCATTCCGTTGCTTCCATTATAATGTGTTTGCTTCTTTCCACTAATTTTTCATTGGTTGGCTTCATATCTACCATCAAATTCTGATAGGTTTTCCCAATTCCTACCATAGAAGCGGTAGACAGCATATTCAATACTAGCTTTTGAGCAGTTCCAGCCTTCAAACGGGTGGATCCAGTAATAACTTCTGGACCTATTGTCATATCAATCGCCAGTTTTGCTACCTGCCCTATTTTACTGTTTGGATTACAGGCAATAGAAATTGTGAAAGCACCGATCTCATTAGCAGCTTTTAATGCTCCGATCGTGTGTGGTGTTCTTCCACTTGCAGCAATACCCACGACAATATCATCAGCGGTAATATCCGCATTATAAATATCTTGATAACCGCCTTCTTCATTATCTTCAGCGCCTTCTTTTGCTTTCACGAAAGCACTGTCACCTCCGGCAATGATTCCTTGAACTTCATCTGTAGTTCCGAATGTAGGCGGACATTCCACAGCATCCAATACACCTAAACGTCCGCTTGTTCCGGAACCGACATAATAAAGTTTGCCACCATTTTTTAAAGCATATATGATCTTTTCAACGGCTTTTTCAATTTGCGGTAAGACTTCTTTTACTTTAAGAGGGACACTTGCATCTTCCTCATTCATGATTTCTAAGAATTGATGAATACTCATATCATCTAAGTTCATTGTTTTGGGATTTCTACTTTCAGTCACTAAGTGAGTGATTTCAATTTTTGCCATAAGACCCTCCTAAATTCTTTTTATAATTTTTCAAATATAATGATTGTATCATTATCGATGTAATTCAATAACTCCACATATTCCGGATGAATGAATCCAATCACATTGACACGTGCATCCATTCCCATGTCTATCTTATTCAAATGAATTTCACCGCTGTAGCGTCCCGCTAAAGCATTCTGCATAGTGATACTTCCTCTTGGACGACGGGTATTATGATATACTTCTACATCACTGACTCTTTGCACTGCCAAGCGAATCACCTGTTCAGCCTGATCTTTTCTAATCTGAATTTCCTGATCATATAAATACTGATAGTTTTTTTCCAAATGAGCTTTAATATAAAGCTTCTTGCCTTCCATATATGCTTGAATGCTTCTCAACGTTTCTATAGAGGCCTTGCTGTCACCGATTAATACATCTTTAATTCCACAGTCATGAATTAATTCTACAGCTGCACATAATGGATGCTTTTCACGATGACATTCTAATGTTGGCAATCCTTCATATAATGGAAAACGTTTTAATACATCTCCGCAAATAAAGGCTTGAATTGTTAATCCATATTTTTTAAATATTTCATTTTTATGATTAAAGGCTTCTATTCCTAGCCCGGTTTCTTTTCTTGGATAGAAGTTGTGTGTCAACGCAATCTTTGTCATATCCACACCGGCTTCGATCGCTCCGTCAAGATACTCCTTGTTCACAACACTGGCATTCAGCATTAAATAAAAGTCTTTTTGCAGTTGTTTCACCGTTTCATAATTATCAAAGCCATAATCTAATCTTAAAGATTCAAATCCCATTTCCTTTAAACGGTGATAATCCCCTTTTTCTACTTTCAATTTGTCAAAGGTAACCGGTGATACATCGGGTACAACCTGCAATCCCAACTGCTGACACGTGTTTAGAAACAATGGTAACTTTTGATCTAAATCACTGTAGTCTTCTTCGGGGATATGCAAAGAAGTAAATACATACTTTGCTCCACATTGGGCTGCTTCTTTTAAATATTCTACATCTAAATCTTTAAAATATACAGAGATTCCTAACATGTTTTTCTCCTATTCAGCTTGTAAGCCTTCTTTTTCTTTCTTTAAATCCTGTTTTTCAATTGTTTTAATAAATGGATAAAATACTAACGCTAAGATTACCCAGGTAATAATGACAAACAAGGTTGCCGGTATATTACCTGCCGTGGCAATATAGGTTTTTATTGGTGCCGGTGTAATCCATGGTGCAATTAAGACCGGTACCGGCAATATGCCTGTGATGGTCAAAATCACTGCGACAATAGCTACAACAACATAACTAATAACAAACGGAATCATCATTAATGGGTTCATTACGATTGGCAGACCGAAGATCAATGGTTCTCCGATGTTGAAGAAAGCTGCCGGTAAGGCAAGTAACCCTAATGTTTTAATACGTTTTGACTTAGAGAAACACATTACAATCGCAAGAGGTGCTAACCCAGTCCAAATATAGTTGTCATAGAAGACACCGCTGAACATATGAGGCAATGCTGTTCCGGCTTCCATTGCGGCAATGTTGGCTACATTCATCTGTGTCCAAATTGGTGTCGCTACAGCACCCACAACGTTTCCTCCATGAATTCCGACTGCCCATAAAATACGATTTAAGAATGTCGCGGTAAAGACAGTAGCTGGTGAATCTCCGGCATTAATTAACGGAGTAAAGACATCCATGATCATCTGTGGTAAGTTCAAGTTTAATACTACACGTACAAACCACCAGATCGTAACGATAATAGCTGTCGGGATTAAAGCAACGAATGCTTGTGATACCATGGTAGGCACCCCTTCAGGCATTTTGATGACTAATTTCTTACGTACAAAGAAACGATATAATTCCACAGTCACAATGGCAATGACCAATGCGGCAAAGACTCCCTTTGCTCCTAAAAAATCAGTTGGCAGCCCGGAAAAAGATCCGGCTTTATCTGATCCTTCAACCACTGTTTTAACAGTCTGAGCGGGAATCATCAGTAAGAATGATGCAACAGAAAGAATGATTGGCGCTAAAAAGTCATTTCTTTCACCCTTTTTAGAATTATAATATTCAATTGTTGCATAAGCAGCTGTCACAGAAACATAAAGTCCGATAAAGCTTGTTCCGATTCCAGATGCTGATGAAAATTTAGCTGCAAATGTTCCGATGAATTCCTTATACCCAGGAATTGGCAATGCCGCTAAAAGCAAGAATAATGATCCGACGATCAATAATCCGGTAAACGTGATAAATGTTCTTTGAATGATTTGAACATACTTCAAATTTGAGAATTTAATAAGCGGTGGCGCTATCTTCTCTTCAATAAACCCTGTAAACTTCTCCATAGTGTTCTCCTTTCGCTCCCAAATATTGGAATGGCTTACATACTCAGTATAACAAATAAAAATTATATTTCAATATAAAAATGTAAATTTGTGAAATATTATTTCATTAAAAATTCATAGAACTGATTTCGCCATTCTAATATCAATGAATTATCACGCGTTGGATGAATACGATTGCTTAAAACAATTACAGCTAATTCTAAGTCAAAATCTACCATGATTGATGTTCCCGTAAAACCGGTATGCATGATTGCCCGTTTAGAATGAAATGGTGTTATGCGCAATGGATCACTGTTGATAAACCCGATCCCCCGATTGCCATTGACATTAGGCGTTCGATTTTGATAAAGTAAAGCAATACTTTTTGGCTCTAATATTGTCCGGTCTTTATATTTCCCTCCATCTAGTAGCATCTTTGCATAATGGCTTAGATCATAGATCGTTGAGAATAATCCGGCATGACCGGATATTCCCTGCATCATACGGCACTTTCGGTCATGTACCTCTCCACGAATCACTCGCTTTAAAACAGGGGAATTTTCTGTTGGCGCACAGCGCTGTCTCCATGCAGGATCAGGAAGATAGCTAGTTTCTCTCATCTCCATAGGTAAAAACAGCCATTCTTTACTTAATTCAGCTAAAGATCTTTTAGTGATGGTTTCAATGATTTCACCTAAAAGAATAAATCCCAAATCAGAATAGATAATCTGCTTTCCCGGTTCTAAATCAGATGTTAATTTATAAATAGCTTCTAAAATCTGGGGCTTATGGCTTCCCATTGGTAATGCTGTATCTGCCGGCAGTCCACTGGTATGAGTCAATAAATGTTCTATGGTGACCTGAGGACATTGAAATAAAGGCAGCAGGGACTGAACCGATTGATTTAGGCTTAATTTGTTTTGTTCTATAAGCTTCAAGATCAGTGGTGTTGTCACTAGAACTTTAGTCAGACTTGCCAGATCATAGATCGTCTGGCTGTCATTTATTTCTTTGTATGGATAAACACTTTTATCTCCGGCTATAAAGTATTCGCTTTTGCCGTGATCCATGATAAACACATGACATCCGCAAAAGACGCCACGCTCAATAGACTCGATTAAATAGTTTTGAATTTCCGATTTATCTTTCATAATTATTCTCCCATTATTTGAAATATTATTTCATATTTATTATGAAAGCTTTTGAGTTTTATGTCAACAACCCAAACGGAGTGAATGTTTTTTAAGAACTTTGGCTTTAAACAATAAAAGCCGCCAAAAAGCGCCTCTTATTTTTATTGCCTGTATAGCTTAATTATCACTTTTAGGGTGGCGAATCTTTACATAGACAGACACCACAAATAAGCTCCACATTAGTCAAATCAATAGTCTTAAAATTATCAGTCAATTATTGCATAGCGTAATCTGAGATATGAATCTTCCAAAACTTCACATTCCTGTAATTTCAATACTCCTAATTTAGATAATTCTTTGTCTGATAATAAGGATTTGCCATCAATCAAGGTAGATGTATCTTTACCTCCAATTAAAACAGGAGCAACAACTACATCAATATAGTCTAACAGCTTTTCACGAAGGAACAATCCGTTTAATGTGCCACCAGTTTGTACAGTGATTCTCTCACAACCATATTCCTTTTTTATTTTTACAAGTGCATCTGTCAAGGACAATTCACTTTGATAAATAATATGAAGATTGTCCTTGTCTACCTGAAAAGCCGGATGGTCTGCATTGGAGGTAATCAACACAAACTCCCTAGATAAAGCACAAAAATATCGAATACCATGCTCGTTTAAATGATTGTTATCTATTATCACAAATGAAACAGGCGTTTTATCAGGCATTTTCTTTACATTTACGCCCAGTTTTGCCTGCACCCGACCGGAATTAAGAGACCATAAATCTGTTGTCTGTTCTATTTCATAGTATTGATGTAAGCCTTCTTTAACCCCCTTAATTTCAGGAAAATCTTTATCTACATCTAAATTATCCGATGCACCAGTGCTTATTTTTCCGTCAACAGACATCAGCATAAATAATGTTGTAATCGGTCTTTCCATCTTGCTCCCTCCAAATTTGTATTTATTGAATACATTTTTTCCGCCTAAAACATACTATGCTTTCTAAAAGACATTCCTCCATATTAGTGACGGCGTTTTGTAAAAGTTGTATTGCTTCTATATTTATTCCTCCCTTGTCTATTAATATAATTGATTGGCAGCTATAAATCCTGTTCTTGTTTGCACAAATAAGTCCACTTAATAAAACTGCAAATATTTAAGTAAACAAAATAAGCCGATTGACTCGGCTTTATGATTTAAATTCTTTTACCATCTCTTTAGTTTTTAATAGGTAATCATGAGTTTGCTCTAAATTATCTTTAGCGATAGCTAAATAAAGCAAATCGGTAATAATCAAAGATGATTCACGTGAAGAAATGGCACCTATTCTTACTTCTCTTTCTTCGGTTGGGATATAAAGCAGTATATCACAATAGCGGGCTAAAGGAGATTTCTTTAATTGTGTAATCCCAATCGTCACGGCTCCACTTTCCTTTGCATAGCGCATTGCAGTGACCACTTCTTTTGTTTCTCCGCTGTAACTGATGCCTAAAGCAACATCATCTTTGGTAATATGAGCAGCATTGGTGATCTGAAAATGGGTATCATGATGATGAATCGCAAACTTACCTATACGAGATAATTTATGCAGCAGATCATCACAGACGATGCCGCTTGATCCAACCCCAAACAAATAAATATAGCGTGATGATTTCAATGACTGTACCGCTTTTTCCATTGTGCTTTCGTTCATCAGATAATAGGTTTGCTCAATCACTTGCAAATTGACCTGCTTTGTTTTTTTGATCAGCGTATGAATACTACCCTCAGCATGAATCTGTTCTGTAAAGTTTTCAATATTTCCTCCGCTTTCTTTTGCGAGTTCAACTTTCAATTCACTAAACCCGCTGAACCCGATCTTTTTTGAGAAACGAATAATTGCCGCTGCTGATGTTCCCGTCTTATCGGCTAAGACTTGGGCGGAATCATTCAGGATATCCGCATGATTATCTACGATATAGTCTGCCAGCTTTCCTTCGGTATCTGTCATCATGTTTCTCGCTTCTTTGATACGATATAAACAACTCATTTTATCACCTGCTTTCTCTCATTATAGAATATTTATCTCGCTTAGAAAAGAGATAAATATATAAAAACGGCAACAAAACGTTGCCGCATTTCATTTAAATACCAAATAAGAGTTCCATATAGGTAGGCATTGGCCAATATTTTTCATCCACAATCACTTCGATCTGATCAACTGTTTTTCTCAATAATTCCATATTCACAAAAACATCGTCACGCCATAAGGCTGCCAGTTCCCCCACTGCTGATTGTGATTCTTGACATTTACTCACATTGTTTTCTAATATAGTTAACTCGTCTTTCATTTGTGAAAGAAGTGCTGTCATTTTTTTTGCGTCTTCCACTAAGAATGATGTATCTAATCCAAGCTCTTTAGTTGCTAGAATATCTGCTGAAAAATCTCCTAAATAACTCACAATGGCTGGATAAATCTGTGTTTTTGCCATCTTGATGGCAGTTAAAGCTTCCAGCTGGATAGTTTTAATATAATTATCCAATAAGATTTCATATCTTGATGCTAATTCTACGTTTGTATAAACCCCTAAGCGATCAAACATTTCCAAATTCTTAGGTGCTCTTAAACATTCCAATGCAGATACTGTATTTTTATTATTTAATAATCCGCGGCGTGCTGCTTCTGCTTCCCATTCTGCTGAATAGCCATCGCCATTAAAAATAATGCGCTGATGATCTTTAATGAAGTCACGAATGACATCCATCAGTTCTTTTCCACTTTCAATCGCGTCGGACATTTTATTCATTTCATCTGCCAGCATTGAGTTTAATACGGTATTAGGTCCGGCGATCGATTGACTTGATCCAACCGCTCTGAATTCAAATTTATTCCCGGTAAAAGCGAATGGAGAAGTACGGTTACGATCCGTTGTATCTTTTGAGAATGTAGGGACTACAGATACCCCGGTTTGAAAACGTGCACCTTGAGCATGTGTTTTCACTTTTCCGGTAATAATATTCTCAATCAATTCATCCAATTCATCCCCTAAAAACATAGAGATAATCGCAGGTGGTGCTTCATTAGCCCCTAAACGATGATCATTTCCTGCTGTCGCAATCGACATTCTTAATAAGTCTGCATATTCATCTACCCCTTTAATGGTACAAGCTAAAGCAGCTAAGAATGGGATATTTTCTTCTGGATTTGCCCCCGGATTAAACAAGTTCATTCCGGTATTGGTAATAATAGAAAAATTATCGTGCTTTCCTGAACCGTTGATACCCTCAAAAGGTTTTTCGTGTAACAGGCAGCGAAGTCCATGTTTTTTTGCTACATCTTGCATCAGAATCATCAATAAATGGTTATTATCTGTCGTTATATTCATACGTGTATAAACACAAGCCACTTCGTGCTGTGCAGGTGCGGCTTCATTATGCTTTGTTTTAGATGGAATCCCATATTTCCATAGTTCTTCATCTAACTCTCTCATAAAAGCTGCAACTTTACGCTTCAGACTGCCAAAATAATGATCTTCTAATTCCTGCCCTTTTGGTGCCATAGCCCCAAACAATGTGCGTCCGGTTAGTTTTAAATCCATACGCTCTTGGAAATAACGGTCATCAACTAAAAAGTATTCCTGTTCCGCTCCCACGCTCGCATACGCACTGGTTACTTCTGTATGCCCAATCAAATGCATCAAACGTACCACAGCACTGTTTAAAGCATCCATCGATCTTAATAATGGTGTTTTTTTATCTAAAGCTTCTCCTGTATAAGAACAAAATAAGGTTGGAATATAAAGAGAACCCTCTTTAACAAAAGCAGGTGAAGTACAATCCCACGCCGTATATCCACGCGCTTCAAATGTTGCACGAAGTCCTCCTGATGGAAATGATGAAGCATCCGGCTCCCCTTTTCTAAGTGTTTTTCCACTGAATTCTGTAATCGCATGTCCTTGTCCATCGGGTTCCAAAAATGAATCATGTTTTTCCGCAGTCAATCCTGTCATCGGCATGAACCAATGTGTAAAGTGCGTTGCTCCATTTTCCATCGCCCAAATTTTCATCGCATTCGCAATAACCGTTGCTGTTTCCCTTGATAAGGCTTCTCCATTCTGTAAGGCTTCATGAAATGCCTTATATGTTGATTTAGGAATGCGTGCTTTCATGGTATCATCTGTAAATGTTTTACACCCATAAGTTTCAATAATTTTATTCATATCCATCTGTCAAATTCCTCCCCTATTTAGCCTGTTATCCTGTTCTTTAAACTTACAGGATAATTATATCATCAGATCTTTTACTGTCAATAAAATCATTCTTTAATATATATGGTAAATTTACTAAATAAATACAAATAAAATGATTTTACCCGCCTTCTCTTCTGATAAAAGTAAATTATTTACCATTTTTATGTAAGGGCTCACTTAATCTTATGACTAATTCACAAAATGACGGACTGTCATACAGCTCTGAAAAAGGAGAATGTCCGCTTTTAGGCATCTCATAAATTTTTTTGATTTTTCCAAACTTCTCCAACGGTTCAGTAACTCCTTCAATGGGATGTGGATCATATTTGCCCTGTATTAGATATACCGGACAATTAATCTTAGTAAAGATTTTCTCCCACTTTCCCTCCTGACGCCACTGACTCGCTTCCTGCCAGATCGCATCATACATACTGCCATCCGTTTTTCCTTCACAGATAAGTTTTGAGTTGAGACAGTAATTATCCGCCTTCTCTACTAAACTGCCTAGATAATACAATGCTGCATCCTTGTTTTCATCTGCTGGATCTCCTAGTTTTTTCAAAAGAGTTTGAAACTGTTCTTTTTCTTCTAAAGTAAAACGCTGGTACCTTCTTTCTTCAATCATTGAAACATAGCGTTCAGCTAATGGCGGACACCCCACCAAAATAACATTCTCTACAAGCTCAGGATAACGCTTGGCAAAGAGCCCTGCCAGCCACGCACCCCAAGAATGTCCTAATAATGTTACTTTATGATTCAAAGGTGAGATATCCTGCTTTAATTCCTCTATAAGATCCTCGATAGTATATTTAGTCTGAATATGTTCCGCAACCCCTATGCTTTTACCTAACTGTTGAGCTAATATATGCAGAGATCCGATTGCTCCCGGTCCGCCATGAATCAAAACCAGCTGACATTCTTTCTTTCCTGAAAACTCAATCATACTTATTCCTTCTTTCTTTTTTGATAAAATACTACGTTTAAAATCAATATAGACTTGATATATGGTATAATTTCGTTGAAGGAGGTTATATGAAACAAACGTATACATACAAAAAGACAAATAAACCGGATCTTAAATGGCTCTTACAAAACAATCATTCCTATCGTCTTTTGCTTTTACAAACCTTAAATGATGAATCTCAGCTTTCGATTGTTGAGCGTACATTCACTATTTTAGAAAAGATTGATCAAGATCTCTTTATAGAACAAATAGCACGTATCTACCATAAAATCTATCTAATTAAAAACCAAATGACAATTCTCTCTTTTTTAGAAACAAAACTAGCTTTAAAAAAAGAGGAGATTGTCAAAAAATTTGATCTCTATAATGAGTATACTACATTATATAAAAAACAAGTTAAACAAAGTATTGATAAAATGAGCTTTGAAGATATGACCGGCTTTATCCTACAGCACTATCCCCGTCTTTATTTTAAAGATTTATTAGATCATCAAAAACCTTATGTCACTTCTATTTTAGACGCTTATCACCATAATGATCAAACCTTTTTAAAGGAAGAAGCCGCTATCCTATTAAAAAAAGAAGATCATTCGATTCAACAGCAAAAACATAAGCTAAAACAGCGAATCCTGCAAAAAGCAAAGAGACAGCTGCGTACCTACTTAAAATTAAAGGATCGGGAGCAAAAAAATAAACTGCTTTCCCAATTAAAAGAAACAACACAAGAAAAATTAAACGGCTATTGTGATGAAGAGGTCACTAGTTTATATGAAACGATAGATCAGGCGATGCTTTCATCACCATCCCTTTTACTGCCTGCTGTTCAATATTTTCATTATACTAAAAAAGAAGCACCGGACACCGCTGATTTAGAAGTAATCCTTTCTTTCTATAATCAGCATCATCTTTATATTAAACTTAAAAAGATTAGGAACGAACTCTTACAGTTCCCATCTATCCCTGCTTTTTTTAAACAATACTACCTTGCCTATCAGAATAGTAAAATCAGTGAAACGATTAATCAGCTGGATATTCTGATTGAAGATATTCACATTCACAGTGAATTAAAAAAATTAGAATCCATTGGTAAACTGCTATCCATCAGCAAGAAAGAAGTAGAAGCTATTATTCGTGAAGCGGACAATAAGATAGAACCATTAAAAGATGGAAATATTTCTACTAATCAGGAGGTTCCGGAAAACTGTATAACGATTGGCGGCTTTACATTAAATGCGGATACTGTTCGTGCTAATCCCGATACATTGGAAACCTTAATCCCATTGATTAGTTTTGACAGGCTCCATCAAGTCGATCAATTACAAAAGCTGATGTATGAAGTGGGATACGATAAACTCAAAACCTATATACAAAAGCAGCCTCAGTTAGAATTTCGTAATCTTTTAGCGATCGTCAGAATTGATCGTCTCTTGCGTTATCAGTATCAGGCATTATTAGAGAGTGTTGAACTCTATTTTCGTTCGGGTTTTACACAATACTTATCCAATAAATATGATGAAATTTATGAAGTCATTGGTAAAGATACACGTCATTTCTATTATCGCGGCTACTTACGAAACTATGTTTTTGAAGATAATATCCTACATTATGAAAATATCAAAAAACTGAATACTCGCATCGATAACGAGATGATTGCCAATAATCAGCAGGTTATCGATGAATATCGGGAATGCAAATATGCAATCAGTTTTTCTACCGCTGCAGGTCTAATGACATTTGGCTGGCTGATCGGAATTTTCCAAAATTTGATTGTCGCTGAAAAGAAAGCCCTGCTGGAAGAGTATTATGTTGATTTAACACCTCAGACCTTTAATGCATGGATCGTTGGCTTAAATAATTTACGTAATAAATGCGCCCATTACCAAAGTCTTTACCGTTTATCTTCTATGAAAGAACTGCGGCCAATCATGACAAAACCGGAAGATCAGTGCGAAATGGATAAAACGATTAATCATCATTCTTTATTTTATTATACCTTGTTAGCAGTGCGCTTATCTCCCAATGAAGAAAATGTAATCGAGTTTATCGATTCTGCAGAAAGACTTTTTAGAAAAGCACATCAAGAAAACGGTTCGTTCAATTTAGAGCTGGATTATTCTTTTCCTGTAAACTGGAAAGAAATTCTGCTTAATGAAAAAAGCAGGCATATAAACAAAAAGAGGAATCAATGATGGATTCCTCTGACTACTTTAAAAACAAATCGTGTTATGGATGAAACAATCAGCAATGCAATAGCGATGGCGACTGCATTCCCTAATGTTTCAATTCCTTTCGATAAGGCTAAGTCATAATTATTCTGTATAAAATACAGCATCGTATAATAGAGTCCGGCTCCCGGTACTAATGGGAGGATCGCCGGCAAAGCAAATACGGTTACTGCATCTTTATACACTCTGGCACAGATCTCACAGATAATGCTTAGAACCAAAGCCCCTACAAAAGTAGCAATAATAGTTCCTTGTCCAAACTGCAGCATTATCTTATAGGCTGCCCATCCAAAACCACCGGCGATGCAGCCTTTTAGTATGGCTTTAAGCGGGCAGTTAAAAATATAGCCAAAACCTAAACAGGAAATAAATCCTAATAAAAATTCTGTAATCATAGCAGTCCTCCCAAATTTGAAAAGAACAGAGTAATCCCGACTCCAAAAGCAATGCCTAAAGCAATGATTAAGGCCTCTACGGTGCGAATAGTCCCCGAGAGAATATCACCATTAATAATATCACGAACCGCATTAGTTACAGCTACGCCCGGCACTAGGATCATGATCGTTCCAATAACGATGGTATCAATATCGCGAACAATTCCAAAACTCACACACATTGAGGCTAGAAATGTCATTAAGATTGCCAACAACGCATTGGCAATAAAGGCATTCATTTCATATTTTTTTAGAAACTGCATTAAATAATACGTAAAACATGTGATAATGAAAGTGACTATAAAATCAATCCAGTTTGCCGTTGGCATAAACATGATACCAAAGACACCGCAGCTGGCACTGATCGTTACTGCCCTTTGCCAGTTAGGAAGTCCCTGACAAGACTCCACATCCTTCAGCTTTTCTTGAAACTGTTCAAGCGTATAATTCTTTTTAACGATGCTTCTGGATATGTCGTTGATCTTAGATATACGCGCTAAATTTGTTTCACGCTGATAAATACGGCGGATGCGCGTATACGTATGTCCCTCGATATTGACTGATAAATAAATACAAGTTGCCAACGTAAAAACATCAATATTTTTCACACCAAACGCACGGCAAATATTGACTATGACTTCTTCTGCACGATATATTTCAGAATTGCTTTCTAACATCATACGTCCAGCTTCAAGACTTAATTCTAAGATTTGATCGATCTCTTTCATTTTATCACCCACAGCTTTTTATTATAAGCGATCCCCTATAAATTACAAGTTATACTTGAGCAAATGATGGCGTATTCCCACCTCATAAAACGGTTCTCCGCATTCTTCAAAACCAAGCTTCTGATAAAACCCTAAAGCATTCTCTCTGGCATGAACCATAATGGTTTTTACTTGCCGCTGTTTTAATTTCTGAATAGACTGTATAAACATTTCCCTTCCAATATGCCGTCGCTGAAAAGAAGGGTCAACTGCAACCTGTTTCATCTGCATTGTCTCTTGATCAATCGATCGATAGAAGCATACACCGATGATTTGAGTCTCCTCCATAACTACAATATGCAGATCTTTCTTTTCTGCTTCCAAAGGATCATCATAAATGCTCATACCTAATGGCTGCCGCAATACTTTATCTCTTAATTCCAATGCTTTTTTATAGTCTTCACTGTTCCATTCAATTTGCTTAACTTTCATCTTCGCCTCTTAGATCAATAGAAGCAACGATTTCATCTTCAAATGTCTTAATCGTAAAAATATGATCTTCATAGATGCCAAAGCTGTTGGTTCCCGCTTTAGGCAAAGAAACAGAAGAAGGATTCAGAATAAAAATATCTCCTTCTTTTTGGGCAAGCGGTACATGATAATGCCCATAGACCAAAATGTCATTCTTACTTAAAGGAGGCAAAGCATCTTTATGATAATGATGACCATGGGTTAAAAAGAAACGATGCCCGTCAATAAATAAATGGGTGTAATCACTTAACATAGGAAAATCCAGCATCATCTGATCGACTTCACTGTCACAGTTACCTCTGACACTGATAATTTTATCTTTATATTTATTCAGCATCGCCGCTACTTTTTTAGGCGCATAATCAATAGGGAGATCATTGCGTGGGCCATGGTATAGAAGATCTCCCAAAGAAATAAGATAATCACATTTTTCTTTTTCAAACTTATTTAAGCTTTTTTCCATATAATAAGCTGATCCATGTACATCAGAAATAAACATTATTTTCATTTTATTCTCCTATCCATTGGTTAACTCATCCAAACATATATAAAATAACACTTTATCCATATCCAAAGTTTCAATACCGTATGTTTTTAAAAACAATTCCATATCAGATGAGGTGAAGGCTTCATGCAGCCATTCAAAATTAAAGCGCAGTGTTCTTAAAGCAATCGCAATATCTAAATAACGATCATTGACACCACATCCTACAACATCGATCCAGCCGGTGACTTTCTTATCCTCTATCATAAAATTAGGCATGCAGACATCGCCATGACATAAAACCAAATCAAAGTCTTTAGGATAATGTGTCATCATCAAGTCGTATACCTCCTGTCCGCTCATTCCTTTAAATTCACGTTCAAAATATTGAGTTTTGACTAGATTATGCTTGATATTATGGCGAACATGCTTTAATTTATCTTCCAGCGTATTATAGGAAGGAAAATCATGGTAATCGAGCTGATGCCATTTTTTTATTTCTTTGGCATAGAGGATCACCATTTCCTCCCTGCTCATTTGTTTAAAACCATATTGTCCCATCATTCCCGGCAGCATTTCCATCACTAAGTAATAGATGCCATGATCAAAAAGATGAAAATAGACTTGCGGTACTTTTATTTTATCCTGAAGCCAGAGCAGAATCTGAGCTTCTTTTTCAATATCTGATGAAGCAGAGCATTTAATCACAATATCTTTGTTCAAATAGCCATGTTTGACTTCATAAACTTCAGCATCGGAATATCCCATCTGAGGACGAGTGACTTCACTCATATCTATTTTATTTTTTAATACATTTGGCAGCTGCATATTTTTCTCCTAATAAAATTCATCTAGTAAAAAATAAAATTCACGTTTTCTTTCATCTATCTCGAATATGCCATACGTCTCTAAAAAAAGTGTAGTATAAGCATCTCTATAAGGTTGATCGATCATTTCGATATTCGTTTTCAAACTCCTTAAAGCCAAGGCGATATCTTGATAGCGGTCATCAATACCGCTTCTTCCTAAATCAATAAATCCGATTTCCTCTCCGACTAATATATTGGGCATACAAAAATCACCATGACAAATTACCAAGTCACGGTCAAGCGGCTTTAATTCCACTAATCGTTGAAATGTTACTTCCAACCCTCGTTCCTTTGTAATCTCCTCTAAAGTATTAATATCTATATCCGGAAGGTGATTTTTAGCTGTTTGAATCAGTTCTGATAAATCTCGCTGAATCGGATAGTCCTTTATCGGCAAGTCATGGAGCATTTTCAATGCCAAAGCATAGAGTTTAATCGTACCTTCTATGTCTTCATGAAGCAGATCACACAGCATTCTGCCTTTTACTTCGCTCATTAATAAAAAGTATTGTCCGTCTTTTTGAGTAAACTCATAAACTTTCGGAACATTTAGTTTATCTTCTAAATAGCGGTAGGCTTTGACTTCATTTAGAATCTCTTTGTTGCTTGATATTTTTAAATAGTAATTTTGTTTATTGTTTGTTAGAAAATAGACACCGTCAGCCGAACGTCCTATCTGATTTTTTGTAACCTGAGTAATATCATATTTTCTAATCCATTCCTCAAACATTGATCTCTAATCCGACCGGACAATGATCGGAACCTAAAACATCCATATAAATTTTGGCATCTACTAATTGATCGTTTAAGCTTTGGCTGCATAAAAAGTAATCAATACGCCAACCGGCATTCTTTTCTCTTGATTTAAACATGTAAGACCACCAAGAATATACTCCCGTTGCATCAGGATAGAAATGACGGAAAGTATCTGTTAATCCAATCTTTAATAACTCACTGAATTTATTTCTTTCTTCATCCGTAAAGCCGGCATTACGACGATTGGTTTTAGGGTTTTTAAGGTCGATTTCCTGATGAGCAACGTTTAAATCCCCACAAATAATAACAGGTTTATTTTCCTGCAAACGAGCAATATAGGCTTTGAATGCATCTTCCCAAATCATGCGGTAATCCAAGCGCAGCAACTCTCTTTTCGTATTTGGCGTATAGCAAGTGATAAAGTAAAAATCAGCATACTCTAAAGTGATGACACGCCCTTCCTGATCATGTTCCTCGATATCTAATCCGTATGTAATCGCTAAAGGTTCCTTCTTAGTATAGACCGCAACCCCGGAATACCCCTTTTTAACGGCGCTGTTCCAGTAGCTGTGATACCCTTCAAATTCCAAATCAATCTGATCCGGCTGTAATTTTGTTTCCTGAATGGCAAAAATGTCTGCATCTGCAGCTTTAAAAAAATCAACAAAGCCTTTTTGAACACAGGCACGTAAGCCATTGACATTCCATGATATTAATTTCATAATGACCTCCTATTGCCCTTATTATTTCATAAATCAATTTATTTGAATAGTAAAAAGCAAAGAAAAAAACGATTTTCATCGTTTTCTAAAGTTCACAGATTGGGTAACGAATAATCGTTTTTAATTTTTCCGGATCTACTCTCTGCGGATCATTCAAATAGATTTCATGATGCAGTCCGTTAAGCTTATAACCCTGAATGGTTACATATTCCATAATCTGAGTTGTTGAAGTGATTTCAGTATCATATGCCCCAATATGAAGCATTTGAACTGCTTCTCCTTCATCACGTTTTTTTAGATAAATATCTTCTAAATATGGAATATTTTTCTTTTCAATCAACATTTGTTTGATTTCTTCAAATATTTCCTGAGTCATTGCAGTTGGCTGCACAATCATCAACGTATATTTGATTCTTTCTTTACGCGTAACGTCAAATTGACCATTATCATATGTATCCCAAACACCTTCTAATGGTGAACTCATGTAGTCTGTTAAACCATGAGCTTTGTAGTATTTTTTAACGGCTTTGGCAAACAGATGCAATGCTTCCGATTTTTCTTTAAACTCAACTTCACGAGGATTGCCGATACCATCCAACATAATAAACTGAAATTCAGGGACTTGGACAATATCGATTGATTTCGTACTGGCATCAAATAATTCCTTATACTCTTTTTTAATGTCTTCTTTCATCTTCTCACCTCACCACTTAATTATTATATACAAATTCTAAAAAAATGCTACATAATTTAGTTATTTTTTAACTTTATTTCCATCATTGTCATTTCTACCCCCATCACCGTTTTACTTCTCGACAGACTGGTAAAACCACAATGTTCATAAAATTTGATGGCATGTGTCTCTGCATCCAATGACACATGGTCTAATTTTGGATCCAATGCCTGACAGCGCATGATGGCATGTTTTAGCAGTTGTGTTCCATATCCCTGTTTTTGATAGGGTGGATCAACAAAAATATTAGTTATAGTATTCCCATCCTGAATCTCTACAAACCCAACGATTTCGTTTTTAATTAAAACATATAATTCATACTGATTGTCTAATCGTGCTTCTATATTTTTTAATTTAAAATAACTTTTAACGAAATGTTTTGCCAGATAAAGTTTTTTATTCTTACGAATATTGCTGTCAAAACATTTCAGTGCAATCTTCTGCACACGTGGTGCATCCGCTTCTTGAAATTCTCTGATCACGATAAAAATAGGCATTACGCCTATTTATTATGCATAACGAAATTCCATCCGTCTTTACACATCTCATCAATGTCCGCTTCGGCAACAAAGCCTAATTCTTCTTTTGCTTTTGTTGTGTCAGCATAACATTCATCAATGTCCCCAGGACGACGAGCCGTTATTTTATATTTGATTTTAATCCCTGTTGCACGTTCAAAGTTATTTACAATATCCAAAACACTATAGCCTTTTCCGGTACCTAAATTGTAGATATGCACCCCGCTGCTGTTCATGACTTTATTAATGGCTAAAACATGTCCGCGAGCTAAGTCTACCACATGGATATAATCTCTGACTCCGGTTCCATCATGTGTATCATAGTCATCTCCAAATACATTTAAGCATTCTAATTCTCCGGAAGCGACTTTTAAAATATAAGGCATTAGATTATTGGGAATATCTTTTGGATTCTCTCCAATCAACCCGCTCTTATGGGCTCCGATCGGATTAAAGTAACGAAGTAATGCAATTGACCAGTCCGGATGAGCAAATTGGATATCTGTTAAGATTCTTTCTGTCATCAGTTTTGTTGTTCCATATGGATTCGTTGTTGATAAAGGAAAATCCTCTTTAATAGGGACAGATGCCGGTTTTCCATATACTGTCGCACTTGAAGAGAAGACGAGACGTTTGCATCCGTATTTCTCCATCATTTCGCATAAAACAAAGGTGCTTACCAGGTTATTTGAGTAATACATCAATGGTTTTTCCACAGATTCTCCGACCGCTTTATAGCCTGCAAAATGAATGATTGCTTCTACGTTATTATCTCTGAATACTTCATCCATCTGTTCCCTGCATGTGACATCATATTCATAGAATTTAAAATCTTTGTTTGTAATTGTTCTGATCTTATCTAAAACATCCGCACTTGAGTTATAAAAATTATCTGCAATAATAACTTCCTGATTATTTTCCAATAACTGCACAACTGTGTGACTTCCAATAAATCCTGCTCCACCCGTTACTAAAATTGCCATCGTTTATCCTCCTATAAACTTTTGTTTAGTACTTCTTTAATCTGTTCCTTTGTTGCCGCTCCTTCATGAACTTTCACATCGTCAATAAAGAAAGTCGGTACATAATAATAATCATGCGCATCTGCATAGACAGATTCTTCACTTTCTTCAATCATTTTAATTTGAAGATCTGCATATTTCGGTTCTGCTTTTAACTCATTCATCCAGCTGATTGCTTGTTTGCAGTAAGGACAATTCTTCAAATAAAACAATTCTACTTTTTTCATTTAGATCACCTCGATCGTTTTGATGATCTGCTTTGATAAAGGCGCATCTTGAAAATCTGTCGCTGTTTTTGCGATACGGTCAACAACTTCCATTCCTTTTGTAATCTTACCAAAACCGGCATAATCTCCATCTAAATGCGGGGCATCCTTATGCATGATAAAGAACTGACTTGAAGCCGAATCTTTTACCATAGTACGTGCCATAGATAAAACTCCCGGTGTATGTTTTAAATCATTCTTAACTCCGTTTGAAGCAAATTCACCTTTAATGCTTCTTGCTTCTTTATGCTTCATATCTTTATCGAATCCTCCGCCTTGAATCATAAAACCATCAATGACTCTATGAAAGATTAATCCATCGAAGAAATGTTCTTTAATTAAATTAACAAAGTTTTCTACTGTGATTGGAGCGATTTCAGGATATAATTCCCCCTCCATGACTTCTCCGGTTTCCATTGTTATTCTGATATTAATTGTTTCCATTATTTTTTTCCTTTCTGTTACTTTATCTCATTATACTTTTATTAGGACCTAAAAGCAAATAAGTCAAACTGAGGATTTGTAAAATGATCATCAGCGGAACACCAATACTAAATTTCTTTTTATTCACTTTGTGATGCGCTGTCTGCATGCCGATATAACTGCCGATACTGCCACCAAGAACAGCTAAAAGCAGCAAAGTTTTTTCGCTGATTCGCCACAAATGATGAACAGCTCGGTATTTATCGATCAGCATGGAAAGAAAGCCGATCACGTTCATTACAAGAAAATAACAGATCATTTTATCACCGCCCCCATTATAGCAAAATCCTTCTCTTCTGCCAATGAAATTAAGGTATTCCATACAATAAAAAATCGTATCAGATTCCTAAGAATAATATGATTTTTTAAGATCTATGTTATTATAATCAACCTAGTACATCTATTTATATTACAATCCTGTTGAAGATGAAATTGAGGCAGATCTACGAAAAAGAACTAACCCAATAATAAAGATGAAGGCTAACATTCCTACTCCAATATTAACACTATTGAATACTTGACTGGCTATTGAAATAATTGCGGTTCCAAAAAATGATGCCCCTTTTCCGCAAATATCCATAATTCCAAAATATTCCCCCGATTTATCTGCCGGAATAATTTTCGCAAAGTATGAACGAGATAATGCTTGTATCCCGCCTTGAAACATTCCCACAACAAAAGCTAAAATCCAAAAATGCAATTGTGTGGATATTACCAAAGCAAACAATGCAATCCCTGTATAAGCAATAATACATAAAGTGATTAACGTCTTATTATCATATTTCTTTGATAATCGTCCGAAAAGTAAAGAACATGGAAAAGCAACGATTTGTGTCATTAACAATGCAATCAAAAGACCGTTGCTTTCTAGCCCTAATGCCTGCCCATAAGCCGTAGCCATTTCAATGATCGTATAAACACCATCAATATAGAAGAAAAATGCTAAGAGAAAGTAAAGTATTCTTCGATCCTGTTTTATATTTTTTAATGTTGTCCATAAACGCTTTAAACTTTGTTTAATAAGATGCGACTGGTGTTCAACATAATATTTTTGTTGATACATTTTTAGTAAGGGGATACTCATCGCCACCCACCAAATCGCTATTAATAGAAAAGTGAGAATCATGGACGTTGTCATGGACAATCCCATGCCGCTTCCGCCAAGCACTAAAAATAAACCAATCCCAAAAGGAAGACAACTCCCAATATACCCCCACGCATACCCTTGACTCGAAACTGCATCCATTCTTTCTTTTGTTGTAATGTCGGTCAACATCGAATCATAGAATACTATACTAGAAGAATATCCTACTTTAGCAACGACAAAGATAGCAAGAAATACAAACCAGGTTGAGGCTGCTCCTAGTAATGCACAGCAAATCGCTCCAATAACCATCGAGATCGTAAAGAGCTTTTTCTTAAAATTTTTAATATCTGCCAAAGCACCAAATACAGGACCGATAAACGCTACAATCAATGTTGAAAGAGACATCGCATATCCCCAATAGGCTAAATACTCTACTTCACTTAACCCCTTTAAATCGGCTAAATAGTTAAAATAAATGGGTAAAATAGTGGATACAAGCAGAATAAATGCTGAATTACCAATATCATAAAGAATCCATGCTTTTTCTAATGATGTAAGTTTAAATTTCATAAAAACCTCCTTAATTCTCTCCAAAAGTATGTTCAAATCCATCAGATAAAGAACAATCACTTATCCGTGACTGATCAAATGATTGAATTAAATGAACGGCTTCATGAATCGCTTCCTGCATTAATTGATCTAAATTTTGGTTACTTTGTTGACAGCGTGGATTAGCTTTTTTAGATATGATATGCTCCTTAAATTCTCTTTGACCAACAAGATCCATTCCCAAATAAAGAACTTGACGCTTGAAACCATAAGAAGCATGTAAGAGATGGTGATAAAAATTCATCGACTTCAACGCTTTTAATATATCCTTAGGCGTTGTTATTGTAAAATAAGGACTGATAATCTCTGCCCTATCTAAAGAAGGATGAATATGGCAGCTTAACGGATACTTTAAAGGATTAAATCCATTTTTTTCTAATAAATAACGATCGAAATTAACTTCTATGGATGTGTGTGAAACATTATTTTCACGACGATATTTTTCTACATACGGATGACATTTTGCATCCAAGGCAAAGTGACAGATTACTCCATAAAGATAACTAAGGTGCAAAGCCTGCTTATTTTGTTTATGATAAATTTTTATCGCTGACTCAAAAAACGCTTTCCCTGTTTTTTCATGCAAGTCATAGCCTAAAGAACATATAGGATTCTTTTTTAAGGGTTGATAATAGAATAAAATATCCGGTCCATGCAAACCAATATCATATAATTCTCGATTTTTCAAAACTATTTGTTTTTGTGACTCAGAAAGTTCATTTAAAACATATTGTCCAAAAACATAATGTGCATAAGTTGATGCCATTTTAACCCCTCATTTCTAACACGCTCATTATAGCATTCTTTCATCATAAAAAAAGTTAAATAAATATTAATTTCTTTGATTTTTAAATAAAATCTCTGCTTTTAGTTATTAAAAATCTAATTCATTTCATATGCGTCTAATCTAATTTCGAATTTAACTCAAAGCATTATTCCATTCCTGACAGTTATCTTCATATAAGGGCTTACTTAAATACTTGAACGTTAACTATTCATGAAATTTCTTTATGCAAATAAAAAAATCATAACAGACTCCTAAGAGCAGTATGATTTCCTTTAAATTAAATAGATAAGATCATATTAGATTTTTTCGATATGCCAGATATCATCAACGTATTCCTTAATGGTACGATCAGATGAAAAGTATCCGGATTTCGCAATGTTAATCAGACAAGCCTTTGCCCATTCCGCTTGATCCTGATAGCGTTCTTCGATATGATTCAAAGCTTTCAGATAAGCATCAAGATCTGCCAGTACAAAGTATTCATCATTATGATTCATCAGTTCTTCAAAGATAACTCGGAATTGTTCACGATTATTATCCCAGCTGCCATCGACCAGTGAATCAATGACTCTTTTGATCTTAGGATCATTATGATAATAGTCCCATACATGATAATTTGGTTTTAATTCTTCTATTTCTGCGGTAGTCAATCCAAAAATTTCACAGTTTTCTTTTGCTACCTGCTGAACGATTTCAACATTTGCACCGTCCATTGTACCTAAGGTAATAGCACCGTTCATCATGAATTTCATATTGCCTGTCCCGCTGGCTTCTTTTCCTGCCGTTGAAATCTGCAAAGAAACATCGGCTGCGGGAATAATCAATTCTGCTAAGGTGACACCGTAATTCTCAATAAATATAACTTTCATCCACTTCGATACATCTTCATCTTCATTAATTACTTTGGCGACACTGTTGATTAATTTAATAACCGTTTTCGCAAAGTAGTAGCCCGGTGCAGCCTTTCCGCCAAAGATAAAGGTTTGCGGATACATCTTATAATCAGGATTATTTTTAATCTCATAATATTGATAGATGATGCCTAGAACACTTAATAGCTGACGCTTGTAGGCATGGAATCGTTTTACCTGAATATTAAAGATAGAATCTATATCCACTTCAATATGATTGTTTTTTAAGATATAGTCGGCAAGCAGTTGTTTTCTTTCTTTTTTTACTGCAGTAAACTGTTCCTGTAGTTTCGGATCTAATGAGCAATCTAATAATTTACTTAATAATAAAGGCTGTTCGATCCAGCTGTCACCAATCTGCTGTTTAATAAGATCAGATAACTGCGGATTGGCATAAAGCAGCCAGCGACGATGGGTGATCCCATTAGTTTTGTTGTTGAACTTTCCTGGGAAATAATCACTGAGTTCACGCATGACATCGTTCTTTAAGATTTGCGTATGGAGATAAGCAACCCCATTGACACTAAAGCTCCCTACTACCGCTAAATGTGCCATATCACAATAGCCATCTTTTAGAATACCTAAACGATCTGCTTTTTCTTTATCTCCGGTTCTTTTGATGACTTCGTCATGGAAACGGTGATGAATTTCATCAATGATCATATACACTCTTGGAAGCAATGCCTGCATTAGTGTAATCGGCCATCGTTCAAGCGCTTCTATTAGCACTGTATGATTTGTATAGGCGAAGGTATGGCTGACGATAAACCATGCCTGATCCCACTTATAATCATATTCATCAATTAGGATACGCATCAATTCAGGAATACATAATACAGGGTGCGTATCATTTAACTGAATAACTGACTTTTCATGGAAGTTATCTAAATTCGGATAAAGACTAAGATGATACTTGATAATTGCCTGCAATCCTGCTGCCACTAAAAAGTATTGCTGTTTTAGACGCAATGTTTTGCCGGAAATGGTACTGTCATCAGGATAAAGCGTCTGACAGATATCTCTGACTTCTTGATTGTATTGTCTGAAATCCTTATTGCTGGGAATGTTGTCGCTTGGCTGAGCATGCCATAGACGCAGTGTATTCGTCACGGTTGTATTCATTCCAACGATTGGCACATCATAAGGCACTGCACTGACACATTCTGCTCCTTGATGCTCATATTTCTGAGTCTCACTATTGTATTGAACCGTTCCCCAAAATTTCACATCAACGGTATGTTTAGGTTTTCTGACTTCCCAGCCATTCCCTAGTTTAAGCCATTGATCCGGCACTTCAATTTGATAGCCATCTTCGATCTTCTGTTTAAATAAACCATATTCATAGCGGATCGTATTGCCATTGCCCGGGTAGGACAGTGAGGCTAAAGAATCCATGAAGCAGGCTGCCAGCCGACCTAATCCACCATTGCCTAACCCAGCATCGGTTTCCAATTCTTCTAATTCATGTATATTGATACCTAACTCGGATAACCCAATCTTAGCGACATCATAAATACCTAGATTCATCAGATTATTTACCAACATTCTTCCCATTAAAAATTCTAATGAGAAATAATACATCTGCTTTTTATTATATTTAATGATATCTGCTTTTGTTGTTGCCCAGTTAACAGAAGCATAATCACGTACCATGCTTTCCAACACCATGAATTGTTCCGTTACATGAGACTGACTTACACAGCGTCCATAAGTCGAGATAATTCTTTTAGAAAATTCCATAATGAATTCTTCTTTACTTGTAAACACGAAAAATCTCCCTTCCGTATCAGTTTGATACACTACATTTAAAGATCATTGAAGCAAAAGGACCAATATTTACCTGAAGTGAATAATTTTCACTAATTTTTGCTCCATTGACAAAGTTTCCTCCTGAATAAATATCCTGATCCGTATTAATGAGTTCAATATATTTCCCATTGACCGGAACCGGCACCATATAGCCATAATGTTTGTTTTCAGTAAAGTTTAATACAAAAACTAAAATATCTTTTTCATAACGACGTGTAAAGGCAAAGACACTTTGTTTATTATCATCAACCACCATCCATTGAAACCCTAACAAGTCATAATCAAATTTAGACATGGCAATTTCATTTAAATACAGGCGATGTAGATCACGCATGAAATGGTGGAAAGCATCATGGATTGGATAAGTTAAGATATTCCAGCCTAATGACTTTTTTTCATCCCATTCTTTAAATTCTGCCAGTTCATTTCCCATAAAATTCAGTTTCTTGCCCGGATGTCCGAACATATAGATATACAGTGTTTTTAATTGTGCCATCTTCTGATGCATATTGCCCCAGATTTTATCGATAATGGTCTTTTTAGAATGAACGACTTCATCATGTGAGAAAGGCAGAATAAAGCGTTCATTAAAGTTATACGCCATTGAGAACGTAATTAACGAATGTTCATATTGGCGATAAACAGGATCTTTAGCCATATATTTCAATGTATCATTCATCCAGCCTAAATCCCATTTATAATCAAAGTCTAACCCATTTTCATTGGTTTTTTTCGTTACATTATTAAAATCGGTAGAATCCTCCGCAATCAGCATGATTCCCGGATAACGTGAATGCAGATGATAATTACAACGCTTGACAAATTCCAACGCACCATCATTGACGCCGTTATTCTTATTAGCCTGCCAATAAATAAGATGACTGACGGCATCATAGCGAATACCATCAACATGAAAATAATCCAGCCAAAATGAGGCAGAAGACATCATGAAGCTTCGTACTTCCTCTTTTCCCAAATCAAAATAACTGGTTCCCCATTCACTGTAGCGACGATATTCTTCTTGATATTCATAGACATAGCCACCATCAAATTTACTTAGACCATGCTGGTCATGAACAAAATGCACAGGGACAAAATCAAAGATAACCCCGATATCATTTTGATGACACTGATCAATAAATGCCATTAGCTGCTTTGGATTTCCATAACGGCTTGTCGCACTAAAATAGCCTGTTGGCTGATAACCCCAAGAACCATCATAAGGATGCTCCATTAAAGGCATCAGTTCGATATGGGTATATCCCATCTCTTTTACATAAGGAATCAGCAGGTCTGCTATCTCTTCATAGGAATAATAGCTCCCATCCTCTTCCTCTGTGAAATCTTTCTTTAGTTTCCAAGATCCTAAATGAACCTCATAAATATTAAGCGGACGATCATAGCCATTAGTACGATATTTGAGATAGTAGTCATCATGCCAGTCATAACCATCAAGATTAAATACTTTCGATGATGTTCCCGGTCTCAATTCACTGTAAAAGGCATATGGATCTGCTTTATCTATTATTTTCCCCTCTTTAGTTTCTATGCGATATTTATAATTTTCTAATTCCTTAACCCCATCAATATATTGGTAAAAAATTCCCCCATCACTGACTCTCTCCATTTTTGTCCCCTGCCAATGGTTGAAATCACCTACGACATCTACCGCTTTGGCATTTGGCGCATAAACGCTAAAGACTGCGCCGTTATTAAGTATATGTGCACCAAAGATTTTGTATGCTTCAATACACTGTCCCTCATGAAATAAATGAACTAACCATTGATCCAACATTATTCATTCCCCCTCACTAATTGAATAAAAGCAGTTTTTAAAGTTAAGCTTTTTATATGAAATAAAATGTTTACTCGTTCTTTATGTAAGAAAACATTAATCTTGGAACCATCATGTAAATAGAAGATAAGTGCATTCTTTCTTGCTCCCTCTAATTTGGCAATAGCCGATTTTGAATAACGCTGCAGATATAAGCAATCATCATAATACAAGACCTCATATAATGAAATATAGATAGGCGGATTATGACGGATTCTCTCTAACATCTCTTCGCTTCCACATCTTGGTTTTAAGCTGTAATAACTTTCATGCATAGTGTCACCTCTATCCTATTATACGTTCTAGCTAATCGATAACCTAGATTTTTAAAGCCCGAAATATTGACATAACCCGTCACTTCCATAAAAAAAGAGTATCGATTTTACAATCCATACTCTAGTTCATATCCCCGATTTTCCCTTTAACGGCTTCGATCAGATCCTGTGGTGAAAGGATAACCTGTAATCCCCGTTTTCCAGCACTGACATAAACTTCTTTTAATTGAAGAATATCTTCCTGAAAATAAGTTGGAAATAATTTCTTCATCCCGATCGGACTGCAGCCTCCGCGAATATAACCGGTAATGCTTAACAAGTCTTTTTGATGAAGCATCTCTACCTTTTTATGATGAGATAGTTTTGCCAGCTTTTTAAGATCAATTTCCTTATCCACCGGTATACACGCTACTAAATACTCTTTCTTATCTCCGATCAGCACAAGGGTTTTATAGACTTCTTCTGCTTTTAACCCCAATTGTTTAATCAGATGTTCTCCTGATAAATCTTCTTCATTTACTTCATATTCTTTAATCCGATAAGTAATCTTTCCTTTATCTAACATTCTTAATGCATTGGTTTTATTTGCCACACTACTCCCTACTTTCTTTAGATTTAAGTATAGCTAATAATCTGAGGTTAATCTACAAAAAAAGAAGAGAATTTCTCTTCTTTAAGCATCTTTATCAATTAATCCAAAATGAACAAAAGCATTATATAGTCCATCCTGATCGACATCATCAGTAACGTAATCTGCCATGGCTTTGATTTCATCTCCGCCGCTTCCCATTGCAACTCCGATCTTACAGTATTCCAGCATTGGAATATCAATTTTCGCATCACCAAAAGCAATCGTATCTTCGATGCTTGCTCCTAAATACTGCAGTAAATGATCAATCGCATTGGCTTTCGTAATATCTTTAACACCTAAATCTCCAAATAAGGCAACTTCTCCTTTACCACCCCATGTTCCCGGTTTTAAATCCGGAAACTCTTCAATGGAATCAAGATGATCCTGATAACTTTCTAAGATGAAGCTGACTTTGTTTAAATCATCACGATATAATTCTCCGCCGTATATCATTTCCGGAAAGACATCTTTAACCGTCATCTTATCACTGTTGTCTTTTCCTTTTCTGCGGCTGTATTCCTGAATAACCGGTTCTCCTCGTGTTTCAAAGTTTTCACTCGCAAATAGACCATTATTACTTTCTAAATAGAACTCTAAATTCCTGCTTTTTAACCAATCTACAATATGTTTTCCTTGTTCTTTGGTCATCACCTGATGCATCACAACATGATCATGATCCTCTACGTAACTTCCATTTCCACCGATCATACCGTCAAGCCCGATATCCCATAGATAAGAATAGACTTCTGCCTTGCTTCTTCCTGTACAAATATACACTTTATGTCCGTTTTGTCTTGCTAATTTAATTGCTTTATCTGCTGATGCAGGAAGTTTATTTTCATAATCCAATAATGTTCCATCTACATCAATAAAGATAATTTTACTCATTGTCACTGTTCCTCCTTCAACGTATATATTAATATTTTAGCATAATTTCATATTAAAAGAATGCCCTTACACTAAAGTGAATGATTTGTTTCATTTATCTCCTTATTATTGATTAATACACTGATGAATTTATTTCAAAAGAAAAGACACTGATTTTATTCAGTATCTTCATCATATCTTGCTTTCTTTGCATATAAGAAACCAAAACCACTTAACAGTAAGAAAAATGTATAACCCACTATGCTGTTTTGATCGCCAGTATCTATGTTCTTAATGACAATGTCTACTTTTCCATCATCATTGGTATCAATATTTAATTCCGGGATTTCATCATCATTGACATCAATGTTGAGATCTGCAATATTATCTCCATTTGTATCAATGTTTAAATCTGCAATGCCATCTCCATCGGTATCAATATTAATATCCGGAAGTCCATCTCCATTGGTATCAATATTAATATTAGGATTTGCGGTATCGTAAGTGACGGTCTCTTTTACAACATCAGTGTTTGGTTTCCAGTTATCATCGATTCCATCTTTATTTAAATCAATGGCAGGTCGGAAGTATTGAGTATCCCCCATCCCGTTGCCATTAATATCCATATTGGTATCAGGCTTCCATATTTTATCACTGTTTCCGCCTTCACTGCTTGGTTTCCAAATTCCCGTATTATCGGTATCGATATTAATATCTGGTTTACCATCTTTATTTGTATCGATATTAATATCCGGTTTTCCGTCTCTATCGGTATCAATATTCACATCAGGAAGAAGATCACCATCGACATCAATATTCGTGTCTGGTTTTTTGTCACCATTGACATCGATATTCACATCAGGTTTTCCATCTCCGTTTGTATCAATGTTAATATCCGGCGTTTTATCCCCATTCGTATCAATATTAATATCAGGTTTGCCATCGTTATCTATATCAATATTAATGTTAGGTGTATTATCCCCATCTGTATCGATGTTAATGTCAGGTAATCCATCGCCATCGGTATCAATATTAATATCAGGTGTACCGTCTCCGTTAATATCGATATTTATATTAGGATTGCTAGTTTCATAATTTATTGTATCTGTTTCCACATCTTTATTGGGTTTCCAATTGTCATCGACACCATCATCATCTAAATCAATAGCCGGGCGATAATAGTTAGTATCTCCAGTACCATCTCCGTTGGTATCTATATTTGTATCCGGTTTCCATACTTTATCTTTATTTCCGCCTTGTCCGCTTGGTTTCCAAATTCCGGTATTATCTGTATCGATGTTAATGTCAGGTTTCTTATCTCCATCTGTATCGATATTGACATCCGGTTTACTATCGCCATCGGTATCAATATTAATATCCGGTTTCTTATCTCCATCAACATCAATGTTGATATCTGGAGTATTATCCCCATTTGTATCAATGTTGATGTCTGGCTTTCCATCTCCGTCAATATCTATATTAATATCAGGCAGTCCATCTCCATTAGTATCAATATTTATATTTGGATTAGCAGTATCATATTTTTTAGAACCATCTTCTCCATAATCAACTGATAGTTTTGGTGTCCAGTTATCATCAATGCCATCACCATCTAAATCAATAGCGGGACGATAATAGTCCGTATCTCCGATACCATCTGCATTGATATCCATATTTGTATCTGGTTTCCATATCCCATCAGCATTACCGCCTTCACTGCTTGGTTTCCATGTTCCGGTGTTATCTGTATCGATATTGATGTTTGGCTTCCAATCATTATCTATATCAATATTGATATCCGGTTTTCCATCTCTATCCGTATCGATATTAATATCTGGAATTCCATCTCCATCTACATCAATATTTAGATTATCCATTACTAATTCTATTTCATCTTTTGATCCATCGTTATAATTACGATCATCACCAATATACTCAAATGAAATATTCTGGATCTCTCCATCTGTACAATACTCGTCATTTAAAGGATCCCATTCAATAGAGGCTGTACTGTAATTGTAGCTGCTGTTGTCTGCTTTTGCCTGTGCAGTTAACTCAACCGGTTCGCCAAACTTTTCACCATTGATATAAAACTGTACATAGCCTTTAGGAGAAGCACAATCCAAACCTTCTCCATCAGATGGTTTCACCTTGGCATTTAAAGTAAGCAGTTTATCCGGTCTAAATGTATCCGGTTCTTTACTTAATCCATCTATAGATATAATCGATTCTGTATCGGCAGGTATAATTTCTGCATATTTAAAATAGGTACGATGACCCCAATAAGAGTCTTTAAAGTTTTGTTCTGTTGAGTTTGCGTATTGGGTAGAGGTAATAATCAATTGATATTTCCCTCCATCTGCATTAATTCCCTGGGTAATTTCCGCATTATCCTCGGGAGTTATCCCATCATCTTTCAATAATTGTGAACTAATGGTTAGCTGTGACGCATCAGTTAACGTTCCACCAGATGGAATGGTTGTAGGAATAGCTAAATCTGCAACAGCTTGTTTTATATCATCATCATTCAATTCTAACCCATTATACCTCTTGGTAATTAAACCATCCGGAATAGTGCTATCGCCAATTTCAAAATTGACATATTGCTTTAAGAAAGTATTACTACCATTCCCTACATCTTTTGCAAAGAAAGTATCTGTCGCTATTAAATTATTTGTCGTTTTATCAATAATATCCAAATCAATGCTTACTTCTGCCCCTTTGTTTGTATCTGGAAGCCAGAAATATAAAATTCCATTACTATCTGTATATGATGGAACCCCATAGTTATAATCAATTCCATTGATTTTCATATCCATATTATCTACTAGGGTTGTTCCTACTCTATCTGTTCCCCAGCTTTGCAGTGTAATTTTAGTCATAAAAACCTGAGTGGTTTTATCCATATCACCATAAGCGACAGATCCGCCCATACTTGAAAAACGGCTGGCACTCAATGATCCGCCTAAAACGAAAACATCTGCCTGTGATCCACCTAAATCGTTACGTCCGCTGACTGCATTGGGAATAATGGTTCCGCCAGTAACTATGATTTTATATTGATCTGTTGTTGTATAACCGACACAGCCATCACCAAAGGCATCGCCATGAGCACCTCCATTAGAATAAGTCAATCCACCATTAATCGTAATGTTTCCGCTTTTAGCTTTACCTGTTGCTTTATCCACTACAGCCGGATTCAAAGTCGTCGGAGCAGTTGCGTAACCTGTTGCATATCCACCGCCGATCCCAGCTGCATGATAAGCCCCTTGTGCCGTAATCGTACCACCGTTAATAACAATGTTTCCACCAGCAGCGTAATTTCCACCACCGATTCCAGCACCACCGTTTTCAACTCCACTTCCTGTTCCTACACCTGTTGCTTTAATAATACCGCCATTAATTGTGATGTTTCCACCATCTTCACCATCACCGCCGCCAATTCCCGCAGCATAATTACTTCCCGTAACATTAAGGACACCTGGATTCAGACTATCCATTAAAGTCAAACGATCCCCTTTATTTAGCACTGTTCCGTTCAACAATGTAACATCATTGGGAACCCTTCCCAATTCAGGGACAATTGCATTACCGTTAATATCTTTATTTACAATGGCATCATCAATTGTTAAAGAGGTTGTTTTTCCACTTCTTAACCCTGGATAATAAGTTGAGTTTGAAACTAACGTATTTGTACTGTAATCCGCTAATACAATATGAGCAGATGCACCCTTTCCATCTCCATTACTATCCGGAGTCAACGTAAATGGACTATTGGATGTTGTTTTTATGTTTACACCCGCAAAAACGAGATTTGCATCTACAGTTTCAGGTACAAGGATACGATCAGTCGTTGCTGTATTAACATTTTTATTTTTGATCGTTAAAGTTTCGCTGCTAAGAATCGTCAATACCCCACCTGTATAACTGTAATCTGTGTTTAATGCACCACCGCTTATATGAAAACTACCGACATCTACTCCATCTTCTGCCTTAATTGTAATGGAGTTGCCAAACAGCATCCCTCCGCAAATCAATGGTAAAAGAAAGATCCACTTCTTTTTCTTCATCTAATTCCCTCCATTTTAATTTTTCTTATCTTTAAATAAAATGTTTAACCTAACATTCATCCCTTTCCTATTTATTTTAAAGTTACAGTCATTTTGCATTCGCACTTTTACAACATAATGATGATTATGTTGTGTTAATAAAAAAAGCACCTTAGAAAGTGCTTAATATAAATATAATTTCTTAATAAAATTCTTGATTTATAATAAATCCTACTAATTTTAGGCAGTTTATTCTTGATTAAAACAACGGATAACACCTTGAAACTATGGGTGTTTTAACCTATAATGTAAGAGTAAATGGACATATTTATTTATAATGCTACTACATAATCATCATTATGTGGTAGCATTTTTAAGTCTCTGTAAAGCAAAAAAGGAAGATTAATTCTTCCTTTTTTACTGTTCAAAATGTTTTGCGACCTCTGCTAATCCCTCAATGATATGAAGATGCTGAGGACATACTGCCTCACATTGTCCGCAGCCGATGCATTCACTCGCCTTACCAAATGTTTTCGTTAAATTATTGTAATATTCCCCTTGAGGTGTCCAGCCTTTTTCTTCTACTTCTTGTAAATCTGCATTATATAATGAGAAATACTTAGGAATATTTATTTTCATTGGGCAGCCATCTGTACAATAAGAACATCCTGTACACGGAATGGCAATTGTGGAATTAATTTCAGCAACAGCGCATTCAATCAACTGCATTTCTTCCTCATTTAAAGGTTTAAAATCACTCATATACCCGGTATTATCTAAAACTTGTTCCATATTACTCATACCACTTAATACTAACCATACATTTTGATGACTAGCCGCAAAGCGTATTGCCCAAGATGGAATAGAAGCCTCCGGTGCATAATCCTTAAACATCTTTTCTACTGATTCAGGCACTTTCGCAAGTGTCCCACCTTTTACTGGTTCCATAACAATAACCGGTTTATGATGTTTTGTAGCCACTTCATAGCATTTTTTAGATTGAACCCCTGCAGAATCCCAATCTAAATAATTAATTTGCAGCTGTACAAACTCAAATTCAGGATGTTCAGTTAAAACTTTATCCAATAACTCCGGACCATCATGATAAGAAAAACCAATATGCTTTACTAACCCTTTTTCTTTTTTATCTTGAATCCAATTAAAGCAATCTAACGTATTATATGTTTCTATACTATGTGTATTTATGTCATGAAGCAAATAATAATCAAAGTAAGTAACACCTGTTTTTTCTAATTGTTCATTAAAGATACGGTCACGATCTTCCTTATTTTTAAGAAATCCGGCATGCAGCTTTGTTGCGAGTGTATAGCTGTCTCTTGGATGACGTTTCACCAAACATTCTCTAGCAGCTACTTCACTTTTAAAAGCATTGTACATCCAAGCTGTATCAAAGTAAGTAAAACCTTTTTCAATAAATGTATCAACCATTTGATTAACTAATTCAAAATCAATTTGAGATGGATCATTGGGATCTAATGAAGGCAGTCTCATTAAACCAAATCCTAATTTTTTATTTTCCATTTCTATTCCTCCCATCAGTTAACATTATACCTTTTAAAGTTAACTTTAAGTCAATAGGTTTTTAATAAAAAAAGAAGCGCTGAGCGCTCCGATTTATTATGCTTTACCGATACTTCCGAATAATTCCATTTTTTCTTTAACGCAAGTTTGGATAGCAGCAGCACCAGGTGCTAATAATTTACGAGGATCAAATCCTTTACCTTCTAAATCTTTTCCTGCTTCAATATATTTACGTGTAGCTTCTTGGAAATATAACTGACATTCAGTATTTACATTGATTTTTGATACTCCTAAAGTGATAGCTTTAGCGATCATATCTGCTGGGATTCCAGTTCCGCCATGTAATACTAATGGTAATACACCTGTTTCTTTTTGAATAGCGTCTAATGCTTCAAAATCTAAACCTTCCCAATTAGCTGGATATTTACCATGAATATTTCCGATTCCGGCAGCTAAGAAATCAACACCTAAATCTGCAATCATTTTACATTCTTTAGGATCTGCTACTTCACCTTTACCCACTACACCATCTTCTTCTCCACCGATAGAACCTACTTCTGCTTCGATAGATACACCTTTTGAATGGCATAATTCTACTAATTCTTTAGTTTTTTCAATGTTTTCTTCGATTGGATAATGAGAACCATCAAACATAATTGATGAGAATCCTGCATCTAAAGCTTTTTTAGCTCCTTCATAGCTACCATGATCTAAGTGTAAAGCTACTGGTACAGTAATATTTAATTCTTCGATCATTGCTTTTACCATAGCTGTTACAGTTTTGTAACCTGTCATATATTTTGCTGCACCTTCAGATACACCTAAAATTACAGGTGATTTTAATTCTTCTGCTGTCAATAAGATAGATTTTGTCCATTCTAAGTTATTGATATTGAATTGTCCAACTGCATATTTCCCTGCTTTTGCTTTAACAAGCATGTCTGTTGCTGAAACTAATCCCATATTCTAAACACTCCTTTTCTCTTTTTTAATTTCATACCCATTTTACTATGTTTTTTCTTTTTAATCCACTATTTATAAAAGAAATGTTAAATTTGTTCACATTTTTAAACATGTTAAAAAAATGATAGCGCTATGATTTTAGAAAACAAAAATCTGCCTATTTGGCAGATAATGTTTCAATCGCAATGGATAATTGTTTTAAAGCTGTTTCTAAGATAGAGCGAGGACAAGCGACATTGAATCTTTCAAATCCTGCTCCGCCGGTTCCGAAGATATACCCTTCATCCAGCCACAGCTTAGCTGTTTCAAGCATAAATTTTTCCAGTGCTTCATGGTCTAAACCTAAAGCCGTAAAATCAACCCATACCAGATACAATCCCTGCGGACGAATCACTTTGCACATCGGCATATGCTTTTCAAAATAGTCTACCATAAAATCAATATTGGCTTCCAAATAACTCACTAATTCATCCACCCATTGAGCCCCTTTATTATAAGCGGTCTGACATGCAATCAATCCGAAAATATTAGGATTTGTAACCCCGGAATTTTCTTTAGTCGCAATAAACTTTTCACGCAGTTCTTGATTGGCAATAATGATATTGGATGTCTGCAGTCCGGCTAAATTAAATGTTTTACTTGGTGCAGTACAGATGATAGAAAAATCTTTATAGCTTTCATCAACATTATAGAAAGGAATATGCTGATAACCTTTATAAATGAAATCCTGATGAATTTCATCGGCAACTACTAATACATTATGCTTCTTACAGATATCTCCGATTTTCTTTAGTTCATCTTTAGTCCATACCTTACCGATTGGATTATACGGATTACATAAGATAAACATCTTAACATTGTGATCAACAATTTTCTTTTCAAAATCTTCATAATCCACAGTATATTGTCCATTTTGATAAATCATAGGGTTTTCAATGATTTTACGTCCATTGTTTTTAATAGAAAAATCAAATGGATAATAGACCGGCTTATTAATAATGATAGCATCATCTTTTTGAGTATATGCCAGTACCGCAATCTTTAATGCCGTTACAACACCGGGTGTTGTGATGATCCAGTCTTTTTCCACATCAAACTGATGTCTGTTTTTCATCCAGCCGCAGACTGCCTCCAGATATGTATCGCCTACAAAGGTATAGCCAAAAATACCATGTTCAGCACGTTCTTTAATCGCTTCATTGATATCCGGCAATGTTTTAAAATCCATATCCGCTACCCACATTGGGATAATATCTTCAGGATATCCTTTTGTTTTTGTCTGATCCCATTTTACGGAATCGGTTCCTTTTCTTTCAACAACTTCATCAAAGTTATACATATTCTTTCCCCCTATATATGTTTATTTTTTATTGCTGATTCAAATTCCAATACGGACATGGCTTCAAACTGCCGCTTAGAAAAATGTGATAATGCAATTCCCAATGCCATAGATAAATTGAGTGAATCAATTAACCCTGTGTGCGGGATAAAGACACTCTGTCCATAGTTTAGATAATGATCCGGCAGTCCACTGCTTTCATTTCCAAAGACCAGACTGTGATACTGATCGGTAATCTCTAACTGATGAATGTTTTTTGCCCCTTTCAGCATCAATGGATACATCTGATGAGCAGAAAACTGATCCCGATAGGTTTCAAAGCTATCGAAATACTGAATATTCATATTGAAGATAGCCCCCATTGAAGCACGAATAACTTTAGGATCAAACACATCTACGCCCGGTCGTATAATGGCAAGATGACGATAACCAAAACCAAGCATCGTACGAATAATTGTTCCCATATTGCCCATATCGCCAGGATTAACTAATACGACATGATGGGCTTCTTTTAAGACTGTCTGATATTTATTGAAAACACCTATTGCATAGCAGTTACCCTTTTTACTAAGCTTATTAATCGTTTTATCGCTTATCTCAATAGGAATACTTTCCTTAGCACAAAGTTCTTTGATCACCGGTATACCGCTGTTTTTATCCGCCTGAGAATGAAGAATAATACGAGTCACTTGTTTTGGTTTATTTTTCAATAATTCGATGGTAGGAAAAACACCTAAAGTATAAGAATAATCATTTTCTTTTTGATATGCTTTCATTCATAAACCTCCATCTAGTTTCTTGTTTTCATTATAGCACACTCTTTATTTATTAATAAATATTTTTAAAAGGATTGATGAAAAGCAATCATTTCATTTATGCTAAATTATGACAAATAATGATATATTTAACTAGACAAAATGATGCTTTTATAATACCTTTAATGTATTGAAAGGAAGAATGATAATGTCTAGAAAAATATTAACACTTTTGATTGTTGGACTAATGATTCTGACACAGCTCCAACCAATTCATGCAGAGGATACACAACCGGAGCCTGATGTTACGGCTCCTGCTTATATTATTATGGATGCCAAAACCGGAACCGTTCTATATGGTAAAAACGTAGATCAAAAGGTTTATCCGGCAAGCACTACTAAAATTATGACGATTCTGTTAGCCCTAAAATACGGGGATATCCAAAAATCTTTTACCGTTTCTGATTTCGATGTTTTCTCTTTGGAAGACGGTGCCAGCAATATCGCTTTAGAACCGGGCGAAGTCATTCAAATGGAAGATGCTTTGTATGCTGCCGGAATTCCTTCAGCAAATGACGCCTGTAACGGCATTGCCGAGGCGGTCGGCGGTACCTATGATCAGTTTATTGAAATGATGAATAAAGAAGCGAATGATGCAGGAGCTAAGAACACTCATTTTGCCAACCCCCATGGATTACATGATGATAATCACTATACAACGCCATATGATCTTGCGATGATTATGCGTCAAGGGATCAACGTTGATGGATTTACTAAATATTTATCCACGGATGAATATGTGATTCCCGCGACAAACAAACATGAAGAAAGAGAACTTTATACACATAATTCCTTGATTTACAATGAATCTCCATATTACGTAGAAGGCATTCAAGCTTCTAAGACCGGGTATACCGAGGAAGCCAATCTTACTTTGATTTCCTATGCCAAAAGAGGGGATGTGGAATTAATCGTTGCTGCTTTTGGATTACCTGACAGCAAGACCAACTTTCAAGAATCGCAGACCCTATTCAATTATGGCTTTGAGCATTATACCGCACAATCCACATTGAGTATCAATATTCCTATTCCAGAAGCAGCCTTACCAAGTAATTATCACTTTTCTGCCAAACATTTCTATGCATGCGACATTCCTGAAAGTGTAACGGCTTATAAAGATATGGTTCAATATCCAATTAATGCAGAGATTACCCTTGAACCCATCAGTAAAGAAGCAGTTAAAGGAGATGTCATTGGAAAGCTTGAATATAAACAAGATGGAAAAGTATTATCAACGACGAATGTCTATTTGAATACTAAAATATTTAAGTTTGATATTTTTGACTTTATTCTTATTATTTTGAGCATTATCTTGATTCTCCTTATTTTAGTGATAGCGGGATTATTTGCTTTAAGATACTTCGTACGAAGAAAAAGAAGAAAACAACGCGCTAAAAAACGATACCACTACTAATAATTTCCTATGAAATGGTGTATAATCACTTTAAGGAGGGTTACCATGAAAAAATCAGTTATACTATCTTTAGTTCTAGCCTTATTTCTGACATTAACTGGCTGTCAAAAGAAAAGCGGGGAAGATCCTGAGGCTCAGAAAAAATTTGATGAATTTGTTAACGCTGAATTTGTAGATTACATTTCATCAAATTATCTTAATATGCATTACAGTGTCATTGATCCGGAAAAGTACGGAGTTAACCGTGATGAAGTAGAGGTCTCATTCGGTGATGATTTCACTGATGAAGCTATTCAAGAATCATTAGATGACTTTGAAGAAACAAAAAAGGAATTTAAAACATTTAACCGTTCTGCTTTGACAGCGGATCAGCAATTAACTTATGATATCATCAATTATCAGATTGCACTTGCTGAAGAGGGCGTTAATGAAAAATTTGATTATATCTCTAATGCATTTTCTCCAATGCAGGGGATGCAGTCTCAATTTCCAACTATTTTCAGTGATTTTATTTTCTATACGGAACGTGATATTCAAGACATGATCACTTTAATGAATGATGTTCCTCGTTATTTGGCTGATACATTAGGTTATACTCAAAAACAAAAAGAGAATGGGTATATGATGTCTAACGCAACAATTGACAGTGTTGTGGAATATTGTAATAAGATTTTGGAAAATGGGGAAAACAGTTCTATTCTTGATGCCTTGAGTAAAAGCATCAATGAATTTGAAGGCATCGACGAAAGTACAAAAAATGATTATATCACACAAACAAGAGCGGCTTTTATCAATTCATTCCTACCTGCTTATCAGAATATTGTCGATACTTTGACAACTTTTAAATCAGATGACAATAATTCAATGGGATTAGCTAACGTTGAAAATGGTAAGGAATACTATGAGTATTTATTTAAAGCAAAGACGGCTTCCAATAAGTCTGTCTCTGACGCTGAAAAAGCATTGAAATCTTTAGCGCAAAAAAGTATTGCCAGTGCTCAAAAAACAGCACAAAGAAGTCCTAGTGCTTATGATGATTATTATGAAGGAACAACAAAGACGAACTATACTGACTTTGAGAGCATGCTGAAAGATCTGAATACTTGGAGCAAGGATAACTTTCCAACCATCAACGATGTTCCTTATAATATTCGGGCATTGCCGGAAGAAACAGCAAATAACGGGATTGCAGCGTATTATATGAACTCACCGATTGACAATACGCATCCCGATGTTATCCGTGTTAATATGACAAGCGGTAATGTCAATGATATCAGTACCTTTAAAACGATTGCTCACGAAGGAATTCCGGGGCATATGTATCAAATGAACTACACAAAGCAGAACATTAACAGCAATTACCTGAATACTTGTGTCAATATGCTAGGCTATACCGAAGGTTATGCGACCTATGTAGAGTTTGAAGCATTAGACAGTCTCGATATCAATAATAATCTAAGAGAATTGTATCGTGATTTAGAAATATATCAGAATACACTCATTGCCTTGATGGATATTGGGATTCACTATCATGGCTGGGATAAAGCTGAAACTGAAAAATTCTTGAGCGACAATGGATTAAGTGTATCTTCTGTCGATGCAATCTATGATCAAATTCAAGGTGATCCCGGTGCATTCCTTTCTTACTATGTAGGGTATATGGAAATCAGAGAACTTAAAGATAAAGCAGAAAAAGATTTAGGAAGCAAGTTTACTGAAATAGGATTTAATACTGCTTTACTGGAAAGCGGAACGGCTCCATTTAGTATCGTACAAGAAAATATTGAACAATATATTAAAGACAACAAATAAAGGATGCGTGATGCATCCTTTTTATTGGCGAAAAAATTGATTACGTATACGGATTTGCTGTTTCCATTTCACACAGGCATTAAAGTGCATAATGAGATGTCGGCTGGGCGGCATTAACAATAATCCCGCTATATCCTTGCTCCCCCAATAATCCAACAGCCAAATCGAATCTTGCTGAGAAGTAACTCCGCCTGTTTCCTTGATTTGTCGGATTCCTTTTGAAGATACCATACGATGTATATCCTCAGCTTGAAGCTGACTGACAATCTGCTGAGTTCTTTTGCCAACTTCATTGCGATATTCTATAAGTGTTGGAATATGTATTTGATGACTAAGTTCCATAATTTCATCATCATTTAAAGCATTACCCGTATCTTTTATGCTGACATTCATCTTCTTTTGCCACTCTTCATTAAAAATCTGCTGTCCCACTCCGACTAATATCCCCATTGTTAAATCCTCAATTCGGGCAGTATGCCACAGTACCCATGCAATCGTTTCATCTTTTTTTGTCGGCATAATCGCATATTCTTCCTCTTTAAGATCGTACAATAGCTGATCGACTTCATTTTCAGAAGTTTGAGTGACTGCCCCCATATGCAGCAAGGCATGCAGATCGAGAAAAAGCTGCTTAGCTTCTTCTATCTTTTCTGGTTTATAAATAATACGGGCTAATTGTTTATGCATTTCTCCCTGTTGCTGACCAAAATATTTCATCGCTTTTACCTTTCTTTTACCGGCAGCCAGATCTCGCTTTTATAATTCGATGCAGTGGTTTCACCGATAGAATAATATTCTAAGTTAATATCTAAATCTAACTCATAATGAGGATTTCCCGGAAGCCATTCTTTATAAATTTTAGTATTGACTGATTGTAAGGCACCCGGCAAAGATCCGCTGCATCTAAATTTTACCCAAACGGCATTTGGAATTTCTAATACTTTTAACCCCTCCGGAATATATCCTCCCTCATATATTCCGGCAATCATATAATAAAACCTATCCTTATCTGTTTGAGTATTAATGCAGATTCCAAATTCACCAATGTTAAACCGCTCAATCATTTCTTTCGTAACTTGGTCTTGACAGCAATTTATCTTAAATTCATTCCAAAACATCGGAATCTCCTGATAGGATGTCTCATAGGAAATACTTTTTTCTATTCCGATTACTTTAAAACTATTCATTTTTTCTACCACATAATCCATGTCATTTCCCCCTTTAATAGATATTGAAATCTTCAGAGGTAAAAAGGGCTTTATTTTTTTAGTATCTCGCTTCAATTGACTGGGGGAAACCCCATGAAAACGACTAAATGCCTTAGTGAAGCTTTCAGGAGTGTCATACCCATATTTATAAGCTAAATCTATGACTTTTACATCACTGCCGGTATATTCTAAAGCCGCTAAATAAAGTCGACGATTTTTTATATATTCATTGATGGTATAACCCGTCATTAATTTAAATCCGCGCTGAAAATGAAAGGAAGAAACATAGACATTTTCAGCGATGTCATTGATACTAATATCCTCTAAAAGATGTTCCTCTATATAATTTACTGCTCTTTTTAAAGCTTCAGTCCAATCCATCTTCTTTACCTCCTAATATCATTTTAATAGTCTAGGCTTACTGTGTCCTGTCATTATGTGCTTAAATATGTCTGTTATGTGTTATTTTTTATTTTATTTCTCCCATTATAGCATAACTTTTTTGCTTAAAGAAAAAAGAAGTGGTTTTATCACTTCTTTGCCAGACTGAATTCATTGACATGTATGTAATGCAGCTGATCATCCTTAATTATCTCAATACGTCCATCAGCTAAAAGATTTCCTATCTCAACCTTACCGTATTCCTGTAAATATACGGTTTTATTTTTTAAATAGGCATGTTCATTAGCGATCTTTAATAACTGCTCATATTCTCCTGCTTTAAACAGCTGATAATTCTCATTAAAATAATGCAGAAAGCTGTCTAATGTCTCTTTTATGCCTAATGGACTTCCTAAAGACTGCAGGCAGACTGCACTAGAGGGTAATCCCTCGTCCTTTACATTGATGCCAGTCCCGATTACGATCCCTTGAAGTTCTTTTTCAAAAACAGATTCAATCAAGATTCCAACCAGTTTTTTATCTTTGACATAAATGTCATTGGGCCATTTAATTTTTGCTTTTATTCCCAGTGATTGACACAACTGCCATACACTCACCGCACACACTTGAGTCAGCTGCTGTATGCGATTTGCTTCAATCTCTTCTTTTATGATAATACTCGTCATGACATGTGCCATTTTAGGTGCCATCCATTGATGATCTCTTCTTCCACGTCCACGAGTTTGATAATCTGCCCAAATAACATCATAATGATTTAAATTTGTGATATTCGCTTTAGCATAAGTATTGGTAGAGTCAATAGATTCAAAATGTAAAATATGAAACATGATTACTGCTGTACTGCAAAAGTCAATTCTGCTTTCACTGCTACTTTGCCATTTACTTTTGCGATTGCTTCTCCGATTCCAATAGGTCCCTTTTTCTTGATCAAAGTACACTCTAATTCAAGAACGTCTCCGGGGATTACCTGTTGTTTAAATTTACAGTTGTTAATTCCTGCAAATAAAGCGATCTTTCCTTTGTTTTCTTCAACCGATAAGATTGCCACAGCACCTACTTGGGCTAAAGCTTCAACAATCAATACGCCTGGCATGACATGCTGTTGGGGGAAGTGTCCGCAAAACTGCATCTCGTTGACACTGACACATTTAATTCCTTTTGCATATTCTCCCGGCTGATAATCTGTAATTCTATCCACTAAAGCAAAGGGATAGCGATGCGGCAGGATTTCCTGAATCTGGTTACTGTTTAATTCCATAGTTATTCTCCTTTATACTTTTTGAATACTAACGTGGCATTATGTCCGCCAAAACCTAATGAGTTACTGATGGCATATTCGATATCCTGAACTCTGCCGGTATTTGGCACAATATCTAAATCACAGTCTTCATCAGGAACCTGATAGTTGATTGTTGCGGGGATAAATCCATCCTGCAAAGCTTTCGTCGTGATAATCGCTTCGATTGCTCCGGTTGCCCCTAATAAATGTCCTGTCATAGATTTAGTTGAAGATACAGCTAATTTATAAGCGTGATCTTTGAACGTTGCTTTAATAGCAGCTGTTTCTCCTTTATCATTCATTGCTGTAGAAGTCCCATGAGCATTGATATATTGAATCATATCGGTTTCAATATTGGCATCTGCAATGGCTTCTTTCATAGCTCTGGCTCCGCCTTCTCCGTCCGGTGAAGGAGCCGTAATATGATAAGCATCACATGTTGATCCATAGCCGATCACTTCTCCATAAATCTTGGCGCCACGTTTTTTAGCGTGTTCTAATTCTTCTAAAATAACGATTCCGGCACCCTCTCCCATAACGAAGCCGTTACGTTCTTTATCGAAAGGAATAGATGCACGCATTGGATCTGTCGATTCACTTAATGCTTTCATTGAAGTAAAGCCGCCAATTCCTAATGGTGTAACCGCTGCTTCACTTCCTCCGGCTAACATGATTTCTTGATACCCATCACGAATATTTCTAAAAGCGTCTCCGATACAATTCGTTCCTCCGGCACAGGCAGTCACGACACAAGAGCACATACCTTTCGCTCCCACTTCAATAGCGACATTACCTGCAGCTAAGTTTGTGATCACCATCGGAATATAGAAAGGAGATACACGATCATATCCTTTGGCTAATGCTTTGCTGTGTTCTCTTTCGATTGTTTGCAATCCGCCGATTCCGCTGGAAATGATGCAGCCAAAGCGGGCAGCATCAATTTCATCAATGTTGATTTGTGAATCTGCAAAGGCTTCTTTTGATGCAATCATTGCTAGTTGAGTGAAACGATCCATTTTCTTAGCTGACTTTTTATCAATAAAGTCTTCTACTACTAAATTTTTTACTTCACCGGCTACTTTAACACGCTGATTGGTTGTATCATATCCTTTAATGAAATCAATTCCGCATTTTCCTTCTTTTACCGCTTCCCACATGACAGGAGCAGTATTTCCGATTGGACTCACTGCCCCTATTCCAGTAATTACTACACGTCTTTTCATTCGTTTACTCCTCCTACATTGCCATTCCGCCATCGACATGAATGACTTGGCCTGTAATATATTTTGATTCATCACTCGCTAAAAAGGCGACTGTATTTGCGACATCTTCTACTGTTCCCAATGTTCCTAAAGGAATATTCTTAGCTAGATCTGCTTTTACTTCATCACTTAAAACAGCTGTCATATCGGTTTGGATAAATCCTGGGGCAACTGCATTAACATTAATTCCGCGGCTGGCTAATTCTCTGGCTAATGACATGGTCATCCCGATTACTCCGGCTTTACTTGCTGAATAGTTGACTTGACCGGCATTCCCCATTACACCTACAACAGAAGCCATTGAGATGATTTTTCCGTATTTTTGTTTCATCATAATGCGTGTAACATGCTTCATACAGTTCCATGTTCCTTTTAAATTGACATTGATAACAGCATCGAAATCTGCTTCTTTCATACGCATCATTAAATTATCTTTTGTAATTCCGGCATTATTGACTAAGATATCAATTCTGCCAAACGCTTCCATTACTTCTGCAAACATAGCTTCAGTATCTTCGAATGAAGAAACATCGGCACTGACAATCATCGCTTTTACACCTAATGCTTCAATTTCTTTCTGTGTTTCTTTGGCAATCGCTTTATTGTTTCCAAAATCGATATAATTGATCGCAATATTAGCTCCCAGCTGTGCCAGTTTAAGACATACCGCTTTACCGATTCCTTGACTACCCCCAGTGACTAAGGCAATTTTATTTGTTAAATCCATTATTTTTCTCCTTTTAATTCTTTTAAAGTTTTCTCTAACGATTCTTGGTCTTCCACTTGACAGCATTTGATCGTTTTATCAATTTTTCTAATAAACCCGCTCAATACTTTTCCCGGTCCGATCTCAATAAAAGTGTCTACGCCCTGTGATAGCATATAACGTACACTGTCTTCAAAATAAACAGAAGACTTTACTTGTCTTGTCAGCATCTCTGCAATGGTACTGTTTGCTTCCAATGGTTTGGCAGTTGAATTAAAGATAACTGGCATACGCATCTCATGAAATGTTACTTCTTTAAATTTATTGGCTAAGGCAATACTTGCTTTTTCTAATAATGATGTATGGAATGGTCCGCTTGTGTTCAATGGCAAGGCTCTTCTGGCTTTGTTTTCTAAAGCCAGCTTCGCTGCTTTATCGACCGCTTTTGCTTCTCCGCCAATGACTAATTGTCCCGGACAGTTGTAGTTTGCAATTTGAACAACGCCATAGGCACTTGCTTCTTCTACACATTTTTGTAAGGTTTCACGATCAAGCCCTAAGACTGCAACCATCTTGCTTTCAATACCTTTTGCTGCTTCTTCCATAGCTTGTCCTCTAAAGCGAACTAAATCAATCGTTGTTTTTGCGTCCATTACCCCGGCACTGTATAAGGCAGAATATTCTCCTAAGCTGAGTCCTGCTGACATAGCAGGTTCAATCCCATTTTCCTTTAATAATTCTGTTGCCATGATTGCACAGGCAACCATGCAGGGTTGGGTATACTGTGTCTGTGACAATACGTCGATTGGTCCGTTGAAGCATAGATCTTTAACATCAAAATCAATCTGGATCGAATCCATTATTTTTCTAGCTGTTTCATAATGATCGTAGAAAGATTTTCCCATTCCTACAACCTGACTTCCCTGTCCGGCATATATAAAACCAATTTTCATGATTATTCCTCACATTCCTTTAATAATTCACTGATTAATGTATCCACCGATTGAATAGCTTCTATACGGTAGGCATTGCTTCCGCAGAAAACTAATCCCTGATCCACATCTCCCTTAACAGCATTGATTAATGCCATTGAAATACAATAAGGCGTTGTTTTAGGGTCACACGGTTTTAAACAGTTAAAACAATGAGTCAATGGAATCGTTTCTCCATCTGCTAAGCGATCAATCAGTTTTGTACGCATTGCCCTTCCCGGCATACCTACCGGTGATTTTACAATAACGATATCTTCTTTTTTACAGTCGACAAACATTTGTTTATAGGTATCGCTGGCATCACATTCCTTCGTTGCAATGAAACGTGTTGCCATCTGTACTCCACTTGCATTTAAATCAAGGAAATGACGGATGTCTTTTCCATCATAGACTCCTCCGGCTACAAATACCGGAATCTTTTTATTATATTTTTCTTCGTAAGGCGCAATAGCGGCGAAAACATCTCTTAAAATTTCTTCTAAGCTTTGTGTTTTACCATCAACCAGTTCATCTTTGCCAAAGCCAAGATGACCGCCGGCTTCGCTTCCTTCAATCACAATAAAATCAGGTATAACGTTGAATTTTTTATCCCAAGTACGACAGATCAGTGCTGCCACGCGACCGCTGGATACAATAGGTGCTAAGGCAATATCCGTATCTTTTGTATGTTTAGGCAAAGTAAGCGGCAATCCGGCTCCGGAGATAATGGCATCAACCCCCGATTCTACGGATTGTTTCACCATTTCATCATAATCTGTGATAGCCACCATTACATTTACGGCGACCATTCCTTTACCATTGGCAATGGCTTTTGCTTTTTTTATTTCTTTGTCTAAAGCGATTAAATTTGAGTGTGTTGTATCTTTTAAGAAGTTCTCTTCACGATATCCCGGATGAGCCGTTGAAATAACGCCCATTCCGCCATTTTTTGCAACATGACCGGAAAGATTTCCTAATGATACTCCTACCCCCATTCCCCCTTGAATAATAGGGATTGTCAATTCTTTACTGCCAATTTTGATATTTGTCATGGTTATTCTCCTAGAAAATTTATTAACTTTTCTTTTTCTACTTCACATTCATGGAATAAATCTTCGATAATAGCTTTTACCGGCTTGATCTCTTTAACTAGTCCGGCTACCTGTCCAGCCATCAATGATCCGTTTTGAGTATCGCCTTCCAATACTGCTTTTCTTAAAGATCCTAACGTGTAAGTTTCCAGTTCTTCCATAGAAGCCCCTTCTTTTTCACGTTTGATGTATTCTTTTGCCATTCTGTTTTTTATGATTCTTACCGGTGTCCCGCCAATTCTTCCGGTTACAGTTGTATCGGTATCTTTAGCTTTCACGATGGCATTTTTATAATTTTCATGAACCGGACATTCTTCACTGGCTAATAAGCAGGTTCCTACCTGTACCCCGGAAGCGCCTAAGGCATAAGCTGCAAGCAGCTGTTTTCCTGAAGCAATCCCTCCGGCAGCTATCACGGGAATTGAAACGGCTTCAACTACTTGCGGTACCAAAGCCATGGTTGTTAGTTCTCCGATATGTCCTCCGGCTTCCGTTCCTTCGACGATAACAGCATCTGCTCCGCTTCTTTCCAAACGTTTCGCTAATGCTACAGATGGTACCACCGGCATTACAATAATTCCGGCTTCTTTCCAGGCTTTCATGTATTTTGACGGATTTCCTGCTCCTGTAGTAACTACTTTGATTCCTTCATCAATCACTAACTGTGCCATTTCATCAACATATGGATTCAGCATCATTAAATTAACACCGAATGGCTGAGATGTCAGCTCTTTACATTTTTGAATATTTTCTTTCAGAATCTCTGTGGTCATTCCTCCGGCACCAATCAATCCTAACGCTCCTGCATTAGAAACACTGGCTGCAAATTCACCGGTCGCAATATTCGCCATTCCGCCTTGGATAAGGGGATACTTAACATTTAATAATTCATTGATTTTCATAGTTTTCTCCTTCTACCATTCAAATAGTGTTGCGCCCCAAGTGAGTCCTGAACCAAATCCAACACAAATAATTTTCTGATTTTCTTTTAATAATCCCTGTTCATTCATTTCTGATAATGCCATTGGGATGCTAGCTGCTGAGGTATTTCCATATTCCTGTAAATTCATGAAGAATTTACTAGGATCAGCCTTTAATTTTTTATACACATGTGAGATGATGCGGTAATTTGCCTGATGACATACCACATAATCAATTTCATCAAGGGTTAATCCGCTTTGACTAAGTAGGTTTGCAATCGATTTATTAATAGCGTCAACAGCAAATTTGAATACTTCACGTCCATCCATATAAAGGCAGCCTTCTGTTTCATTATTGAAAGTTCTGCCTTTACAATAAAGCGCTTCTTCATTTCCCGTTGAATTATTATAACTGTAGAATAAGCGGTTATCACTTCCCTCTACAATGGCAGCTCCGGCCCCATCACCAAATAAGATACAAGTTCCACGATCCTGCCAGTCAATTAATTTAGAAATGACTTCACTTCCGATAAGAATCGCATATTCATCTTTTTGAAGCATTCCTTTGATGATGTTTAAACTATAGACAAAACCGCTGCAAGCCGCATTAATGTCAAATGCCATGATTTCTTGGTCGTTCAAGCCTAACTTCTTTTGGACGATACACGCCGTTGACGGAGTATAGTCATCCGGAGTAAAGGTCGCTACTAAAATATACTTAATCTTAGAAGTATCGATCTGCCCTTTTTCAATCGCATCTTTTGCCGCTAAATAAGCTAGCTCCGATGTATTTTGATCAACAGATATATGACGGTTAGCAATCCCGGTTCTGCTTTTGATCCATTCATCACTGGTTTCTACCACTTTCGCTAAGTCATCATTGGATACCACTTTGCTTGGTGCATAATGTCCTGTTGATAAGATTTTGATTCCTTTCATTCTATTTCTCCACTTCGTATTTATATTTGATATCATTAACAAATCCACTTAATTTAGAAAGCAGATCTATCAAATGATCCTCTTTCATCAATTCTGCAGAATCACATACTTGTGATACCATTTCTTCTTGAAACGCATTATGCAAAGCAAAAATATCTTTTCCTTTAGTCGTTAAATACACATGTTTATAACGACGATCATAATTATCTTCTTTACGTATGACATAGAGCTTCTTTTCTAACTTTTTTACTGAGGTTGTAATCGTTCCATTGGTTAAGCATAAGCGTTCTGCAATAGAACTCATAGTTGGATTTTCATCTTTTGCAATAGCGTTAATAATATTAATTTCGGACATCGACAGGTCTTTGATTCCAGCTCCTTTAAAATACTGATGTTCAACGGAGATCGCGTCACTTAACAGATTTGACAATAAATCACTGATGATCTCTTTTTGTACAATCTTGCGATTATTCTTCAAATCCATTACCAATCTCCCTGAACTTATGATAGCGTTCATCTAATATCTGTGATTTTCTTTTCTTTGTCAATTCTTTCAGTTCAGATTCAAGATATTGCTTAATCTGTAAGAATACTAACTCTTTATTATTTTGAATTCCGCCGACAGGTTCTTTAATAATGGCATCAACGATATGCATATCATAGAGATCTTTCGCTGTGATTTTCATCAGTTCACTTGCTTCTTTTGCTTTTGAACTGTCTTTATAAAGAATAGAAGCAAATCCCTCCGGTGATAAAACAGAATAAACTGCATTTTCCAACATAACAATACGATTCGCTACACTCAAGGCTAAAGCTCCGCCGCTCCCGCCTTCACCGATAACGATTGAGATGATTGGAACACTTAACATGGACATTTCCATGATCGATCTGGCAATTGCTTCTCCCTGACCATGCTTTTCAGCTTTGATACCCGGATATGCACCAGGTGTATCCACAAAGGTAATAATCGGACGATTGAATTTTTCTGCCTGTTTCATTAAACGCAGGGCTTTGCGATATCCTTCGGGACTTGCCATTCCGAAATTGCACTGCACGTTTTCTTCTACGCTTTTTCCTTTTACGGTTCCAATAACCGTTACCGGCAGATCATTAAACATTGCAATACCACCATAAATAGAGGCATCATCACGATATAAACGGTCTCCATGAATTTCAATAAAATCATCAAAGATGTCTTGAATATATTCTTTTACATTTGGACGTCCGACATGGCGTGCTAAATAAACACGATCATAAGCATTCATTGATCCATAAGCTTCATCTAAAATCTTTTGTTTAGATTTCATTAGTTCACTTCTTGTTCCATCAATATCAATTCCCTGAATTTTAAGATCCTCTAGTTTTAAAAGTTCTAATTCGATTTCTTTAATCTTTATCTCTGCTTGTTGTAATGACATTTATCTCCCTCCCAAGGTATGCATCTTTAATAGCTTTGCCAAAGTCTGACGCATCTCTTTTCTTTCTACGACTATATCGATAAATCCCTGTTTAAGCATAAATTCAGATCTTTGGAATCCTTCCGGCAGCTTTTGATTAATCGTTTGTTCAATGACACGGGGACCGGCAAATCCAATCAGTGCATTGGGTTCAGCAATAATAATGTCCCCTAAAGAAGCAAAGGAAGCTGTTACGCCGCCGGTAGTTGGATGAGTAATATAAGAAATATACAGCAGACCTTCATTTTGATGCTTAGCAATCGCTTGAGACGTTTTTGCCATCTGCATTAAAGAAATGATTCCCTCCTGCATTCTGGCTCCTCCGGAAGCACTGAAGATGATTAAAGGTAATTTCTTTTTAGTTGCATATTCTGCGGCACGGGTAATCTTTTCACCCACGACGTTCCCCATGCTCGCCATTAAAAAGCGACTGTCCATAACGGCAATAACTGCTGGCATCCTATCGATTTTTCCTACTCCGGTAACAACAGCTTCATTTAACCCGGTTTTTATTTGCAGATCCTTGATCTTTTTTTCATAGTTGGGGAACCCGATTGGATTGGTAAATTTCATTTTTCCGTTTAATTCTTTGAAACTTCCTTTATCTACTAAGAATTTTAATCTTCTTTGAGCCGATATTTTTAAATGTTCATGACAGTGCGGACATACATAGAACTGTTCTTTTAACTCTTGTCTAAGCAGTGTTTCACCACAGTTTGTACACTTTACATAAATCCCTTCAGGAACATCTTTTTTTTCCGATTTAAAATTTTTATTTCTAAAAGCTTTAAATATATTTAATTTTTCTTTTCTCTCTTTAAATAGTTCTTCCATTATCTCACCATTTCATCTAAGTTATTTTCAATAAAACTTGTGGTAAAGTTACCTTTAATATATTCAGGGTGATGTAAGATCAAATATTGTAATTCCTGAGTAGTTTCTACACCGTTGATTACAAGTTCTTCCAAGACTCTTCTCATTCTTCTGATTGCTTCCAAACGATTATTTCCATGCACGATGACCTTTGCGACCATTGAATCATAATGAGATGTCACACGATATCCCTGGTACAGTGCTGTATCAATACGAACACCTAATCCTCCCGGAATATGCACACTATCTACAATTCCCGGACATGGTCTGAAATCATGCTTGAAGTCTTCCGCATTGATACGGCACTCAATAGCATGTCCATTTAACTTGATTTCATTTTGTTTAAGCGACAAAGGCTGATTTGAAGCAATACGGATTTGTTCTCTGATTAAATCAATGCCGGTAATCATTTCGGTTACTGGATGTTCTACTTGGATACGTGTATTCATCTCAATAAAATAGTAGTTTCCTTTATTATCTAAAACGAATTCGATTGTCCCGGCATTAGCATAATTCGCTGCTTTTGCTGCTTTCACTGCATCTGCTCCCATTTTTTCTCTTAATAAAGGCGTTAATGCCTTAGAGGGCGCTTCTTCAATCATTTTTTGATTTCTTCTTTGGATAGAACAATCTCTTTCTCCTAAGTGAACAACGTTGCCGAAATTATCCGCCAATATTTGAAATTCGATATGCTTTGGATCAACAATCAGTTTTTCAATATACATTTCATCATCATTGAAGCATGCTTTTGCTTCTGCTCGGGCAGTTTCAAAGGCTTGGGTAATCTCATCTTTCGAGAAGGCTTTACGCATTCCGCGCCCACCACCGCCGGCGGCTGCTTTAATCAAAACAGGATAACCGATTTCATCTGCACAAGTAACTGCTTCTTCCGCATTTTTTATGCTTCCCTTACTTCCGGGAACGACCGGAACTTTTGCGCTGATCATTAATTTTCTAGCCGCTGATTTATTCCCCATCATGTCGATAACATCTCCGCTTGGACCGATAAATGTCATTCCGCATTCTTCTACTAATCGTGCAAAGGTCGCATTCTCAGATAAGAAGCCAAATCCCGGATGAACGGCATCACAGCCTAAGGCCGTCGCCGCCATTAAGATATTCTTCATATTTAAATAGCTGTCCATCGCTTTAGGACCACCCACACATACAGCTTCATCTGATAATTGAACGTGCAGAGATGTTTCATCTGCCGTTGAATAAATGGCAACAGTCTCAATTCCTAATTCATGGCAGGTACGTATAATGCGAACTGCGATTTCTCCTCTATTTGCGATTAAAATTTTCTTAAACATATTCTCACCTATCCTTGGATGCTCATCAATACTTGATCAAATTCTACTAAATCCTCATCTTTAACTAAAATACTTGTTACTGTACCACTGATTGGCGCTTTAATTTCATTCATAACCTTCATTGCTTCAATGATACATAGTGTATCTCCAGCATTAACATGACTTCCCACTTCTACGAATGATTTTGCTTCCGGTGAGTTTTTAGAATAGAACACACCTACAAGCGGTGCTTTCACCATTTCTCCGCTGAAACTTTCTTCTTGCACCGGTGCTGACAAAGCAGGAGCTGCAGGAACTGGCTGAGAAGGCATTTGCATGGCAGGTGCCTGAGTCATCACTACTTCTTTTATATCTTCTTTTTCTAATTTAATCTTTATATCATCAAATTCTACATCCATTTTATGGATATCAGAATCAGAAAACTTATCCATTAATTCCTTAATAATATCTAACTTCATAATATTCTCCTTTGTGTTTTGAACTTCAAACTATTATTTTAAAAAAAAGTTTACTCGAAAGAGTAAACATTATTTATTTGTTTCAATGTAATCTACAATATTTTTAACTGTCTGCATTTGTGTAGATACATCATCAGGAATCTCGATATCAAATTCTTCTTCGATCGCCATGATCAATTCTACAGCGTCCAGTGAATCTGCTTCTAAATCGTCTTTTAAACTTGCCTCTAATGTAACTGCATCTGCATCACAGCTTAGTGAATCCACAATAATTTCTTTTACTTTATCAAATACCATAAGTTTATTCCTCCTCGTTAGTAACAAAAGCATTATAGATGATTTGAAGTTAAAAGTAAATAGTTTGAAGTTCAAAAAGTTATTTTTTTATACTTTATTTTTCGTCATTTTATTTCATTTATCAAACTAATATTAAATTATATTGATATATAGAGGGTATTTTCATATTAATAAAATTACTGAAAACTAAAAAAGGACTATAAAAAGAAAGGGGTACCACTTTCTTTTCTTCTTATTTTACTGAAAAATTGCTTAGTTTATATAAATAAATAGAAAACTATCATGTCTAATAAGCAATAAATTTGTTTGGTATTTAGGGATAGTTTATTTTTACATTTCTCTCTTTTTCGATTATAATAGAGACTATGGAAAGCAGGGTGGTTATGAAAAAAGTATTTCAGAAACAGTTAGAAGAACTTGGATTTATTCGCTGCAATCATTGTGGTCATTTTGCCCCTGGGTACATAGATACTTACAATACCCAAAAGACATTACTGGGATTTCCACTCTCCAAAGTATCAAAAGGGTTTGTTTTGCGATGTGATAACTGTCACCATGAAGAAATGATCGATCGTGATCAGGTGCAGGATTATATTAAACAAACAAAAGATACCCTTCCTTATAAGCAGCAGCTAAAAATATGGAAGCAAATATATACAGCACATAAGTATTTATCTGCCGATGATGATCTTTCTAAAGATTTAGGTCCTTTCTTTGAAGCCGTAAAAAAAGAAGCATGGGCAAATATTCCTTTTGAAATCAATGAAAAAGATTTCAATTATATTTTTAATGCTTATCTTACAAACCTAACAAAATCAAGCAAAAAAGAAAAGTAACCCGTGAGTTACTTTTTTGTTTCATCAATTTAGCTGGTTCTTTTCTTTATTATAGAGATATTCATCAACTTCCTCATCTGTGACCGATTCAATAAAATCTAAGAAACCATTAAAATCATCTTCCGGTGACAATCCTGTCTTATAATGATACGCCCTTTCTAACTTTTTCATAGTATCAATCTGAAGTCCGCTCAATACATCACTCATACGGCTTACCGGATAACCACGGGCTGCCCATGTATTCAAAGTTTCTCCCATCTCATCACAAAGATCCATCAATTCAAAGAACTTATCTGCATTCCTTTCATAATGAGGATAATGATTATAAATATACTTTTTGATCATATTTTTATCCAATAAGAGGTTTGTTACATTCTGAATAAGATTTAAAAACTGGTCTTCATAGAAATAACTATTGATTTCCCTCATGCGTTTTAATAAGCGCTGCAAGGAATCATTCTTATAATTCAGTTCATAAGCAGCGTAGTCCATAATTTCATTATAGTTAAACTCATATTTTGGTAAAGCTAATACATCAATATACACATCAAGGAAGTCAGCTACTTCTTCTACATCATAGTAAGTAAAAAGGGTGACCGGAATATTATCATATGTAATCTCAAGAATCGCTATGCGATGACCAAAATAATCCGATGATTCAATAATAGACTCGATCTGTTCATTCGTATAACAGCTTAAATAACGGTGAATACAATCATAAAATTCTTCTTTCGTTAAAATGCCATAAGCATTGCATAAACCGATGCAGACTTGCTGTAGCTCTAATATTCTCTTTCCTTCTGCCGTATTTATTTTTTCTACCACCCTTTTTATGGCATCATAAAATTCATCATAAATATAAATTTCATCTGCAAAATAAGAAAAGCTAATTAAAAGTTTACTTGATAACTCGCTGACCAGGGTTTTATTTTCATCGGTTAATATTTTTTCCTCATTCTCCACAATCTTTTTTAATAAGTTAATTTCTTGTGCGGACAAGGCATAAAATAAATGATCATTAATATTATAGTAGGCAACAATTGTTTCCAGCATTCTTTTTCTAGTAATTTTTTCATAAGGAAGCGGTTTATCAATAGTTGTTGAATAATAATCATATAAGTTCTCTTTATCAAAACGATTTGCCCAGGTATATATAGATTTCATTGGTCTCACCTCTTACTTTTATTCTATCATAGCTATTAGTTGAGGTGTAGTATTTTATATTTAATCCTTTCTAAGGTTAAATTATACTAACCTTATTAAAAAACACCAAAGATAAATTATTCTTTGGTGTTTTGATAGTTATTTTATTAGTTTTTCCTTTTTCTTAGTCAAACCAAAGTATATAGCACCTGCCATTGAGAAGAATGCTAGGTATGCCCAAACATTTGAAACTCTATCTGAAGTATCTACCCCGTCATTTTCAGTAACAATAGGTATAATTGTAATATCGACTATGCCGTCATAATCACTGTCTATATTAACATCTGGTTTTCCATCTCCATCTGCATCAATGTTGGTATCCGGTTTTCCGTCCCCATCTGTATCAATGTTAACATCCGGTTTGCCATCTCCATCCGTATCGATGTTCACATCCGGTTTTCCGTCTCCATCAGTATCGATATTGACATTTGGTTTTCCGTCTCCATTGGTATCGATGTTGACATTTGGTTTTCCATCTCCATCGGTATCGATGTTGACATCAGGTTTTCCATCTCCATCAGTATCGATGTTGACATTTGGTTTTCCATCTCCATCAGTATCGATGTTGACATCCGGTTTGCCATCTCCATCGGTATCGATGTTGACATTTGGTTTTCCATCTCCATCAGTATCGATGTTGACATCAGGTTTTCCATCTCCATCAGTATCGATATTGACATCAGGTTTTCCATCTCCATTAGTATCAATGTTAATATCCGGTTGATTATCCCCATCGGTATCAATATTGACATTTGGTTTTCCGTCTCCATCGGTATCGATATTCACATCCGGCTTGCCATCCCCATTTATATCTATATTAATATTTGGATTAGCTGTATCATAACCCGGATGAATAATACCGTTTGGATAAACATCCTGATTTGGCTTCCAATTATCATCAACACCATCTTTATTTATATCAATGGCTGGTCGATAATAATCTGTATCCCCTACACCATCGCCGATAGTATCTATACTTGTATCAGGCTTCCAAATGCCATCCTTATTTCCACCTTGTCCGCTTGGTTTCCATACACCGGTATTATCTGTATCAATATTAATATCTGGTTTTCCGTCTCCATTGGTATCAATGTTGATATCCGGCTTGCCATCTCCATCAGTATCGATATTCACATCAGGTTTACCATCTCCATCTACATCAATATTGACATCAGGTTTTTTGCCTAAAACAACTTTGACAACATGATCTGAAGAAATTTGATCAAAATTAATATTTCCATTCCCTGTATCACTAATAAGATCGGGTCTGCTTACTCCATCTACAATAATATCGCGAATTTCATAACCGTCTTCCGTTACTGACCAGTTGACATCATGATTTGCACCATTTGTTACTGTTGTGCTGTTTGATATCGTTCCAGGTCCGCCAACGATTTCTGTAATAATATTGAAATTATCAGTATTATCAGGCGGAGTTAAATCATTTACCTCATCATTGTTAGGTAATTCCGTTCTTTTGACAATAACTTCTACATCTTTATTTTCATTAAGATTTTCCAATGTAATAGAGTTGCCATCATAAGGAACAGAAACTCCATTAACTTTAACATCTGTTACTTCATATTTATTAGAATCAATATCCCAAGTCACGGTTGTTGACCCTGCATGTCCGTTATCAGGATCTACATGGAATATTCCTGTACCGTCAATCGCTCCGACACCGCCAGAAATATTTCCGGTAACGTTGATCAGTTGATCATCTTGAGGAAGCTCACTGATATCATTTGCAAAGTATACCTCAATGATATGATCCTGCTGAATGGCATTAACACTAACATGTGCTTTAGAATCATTTGCCTCTTTAACTTGGATATCTGTCAGATCCGTATACATTGCTCTTGCAGATCTGTAATATATTGCCGGAGCTGCTTCAAATTTCACTTCACCGTCGACAACGATTTTAACAATTTTTGTTCCATCTCCTGGCTGCCCGATAATTTGTTCATAATCTTGTTCACGATAAAGCGTTTTTGATTCGGAAATAGTTCCATTTCCATATTTAATCGTTTTAACATGATATAAATCCGGTTTTAAATAAACTTCTACTTTTTGATCTTTATCAATATTTTCTAATTGAACTTTTTGATCATCCTTACTGATTTCCTGACCGTTTACAACGACTTTATCAATAACATAAGTGGCATAGTCATCAGAAGATTTGTCTTCGGTTGTTTGGTACACTGGGTTCCATTCAACATCATAGCTGCTTCCTTTTTCTACAACACTGCCACCGGTAATAGTTCCCGGTCCGCCAATCAGTTCTGTTACGACCTTAACGGAATCTTTGTCATAAATAGACGGAATGCTTTCTCCATCCTTTGAAAAGTAGACATCTACAACATGATTTGCAGATATATTTTTGAAATCAATGTTTCCTTGTTTTATTTTCTCATCATCTAATTTTACCCCATCAACAAATACCTGATAAACACGATATCCGTTCTGGGCTTCCCATGTCACAAGTTCATCACTGTTCATTTGTACAACTTTACTTGGACTTGTCACTGTGTTTTCCGGATGTACAGTATCCCCACCATATTGATTTACAGTTAAAGTATAGTATCCCAGTGTACTGTTACCACCGATGCTTGGTAAGCGGTCAACCGTAATAATGACTTCATGATTTGCCGCAATACCTTTGAAATCAATATTTTCTGTATCCAATGGGTATTCTTTTCCATCAACTAAAATAGAGGTAATATAATATTCACTGTCAATCTGCCATTCAACTTTGTGATCTTTACCTTTTAATACGGTCATTGTCGGAGTAATCACTGTACCGCCAGTATCGCCTACTACTTTCGTTTTAACAGTATAGTAGTTCCCCATATCCGGCTGATCTCCACTGCTTGCACTAAATATTACCGAAACTTCATGATGAGAAGCAATATCATTAAATGTAATACTGTTTTTAGATAATAAATCATCTCTTACAATACCATCTACAATAATTCTTGAAGCCTTGTGTCCGCCGTTTGGTGACCATGTAACCGTCTGACTGCTATACTCTTTCACACTAGCTGAAGGAGTAATAACCCCGTTAACTGCTTCTGTATTAATATTGAAATAACGGTCATAGTATAATTTTAATACAAGTTTTCCATCTCCTGTGACTGTTCCCGAAGTAACATTCATAGAGAGATCAGGATTATACCAGTATCCGCTAAGTCCTTTAATATCACTGTCAAGAGTAGATACAGTTGAATCCGTTGTTCCTGTTCTGTTTTCTGTCAGCTCATCTAATCTCTGGTACCCATTATCCCCTTTAACAAAGTATTGAATCTTATATTGAGTATCTGAGTTTGCGATCCAATGTGCAGTTAAGGTATGATCTGTTTTGCTGTAAACGGCATCACCTTCTGCTTTTTTATCACCTGCTTCATCATACCAGCCATCGAAAGTATACCCTGATCGGCTTGGTGTATTTAAAGCTCCATAAACATTTTGACTTGAAGCATAAGATTTATCATTAATCTGACTTCCACCGTTAGAATCAAAATGCACAATATATTTACTTGTATCTTTTTGCCAAACAGCGTATACCGTATAATTCTCTGCCGGCATTGTGACTGCACCTAAGTCTGTTCCTTCAACATTCTTTGCCCAACCTTTAAAGATATAACCTTCTCTTGTTGGTAAAGAGGTTCCCTGATAGTTATTACCAGCTTCATCTTTTAATGTTTCGTTTTTTATGTTGCTTCCAAAATTAACTGTTTTTTCTTTCAGCTTCCCTAAAGCTCCGCCATTAGCATCAAATTTTAGTTTATAGCTATTAATACTCCAATTAGCCTGTAAGGTTAAATCACTGTTCGCTTTCTGATCAGTTACTAATGTATTGACTAATGTCCAATGACTGAAATTATATCCTGTTTTTGTAGGAAGGTCATCACCTGAAAGTAAGTGATCGATAACTAAACTTCCTTTAGGGACTTCAATCTGAATCTGATCCCCATCAGCAAAGCTTCCGCCATTGGCAGTAAATGTCAGGATCACTTTTTCTGTTGTATAAACGGGATGCAAAACAAGATTGTCAGAGACTATTGTTTCCGGTCCTACTAAATTATCTGATTCATCTGCCCATCCGGCAAAGTGTTCATTTGGATTATCTGATTCCACTGCATCCGGTAGCACTCCTAATTTATCTCCGCTTAATACATAGTAATCATCTTTAATATTACCGTCGAAAGCTACATTAAATGTAGTAAATGTTTTCGTAGTACTATTTCCACATTCATCCCATGAAGTAATGGTCAAATTATCTGCGGTCAGCGGAACGTCAAAAGAAGTACTGTGAGCTTCTTTATCCAATGTAATGATATTTCCATCATTCACCTGATATTTTAATACACCACTACCTTGATTTTCGATCAAAGTTACTCCATCACTGTCAATTCCCCAGCCTTGATCAGTCAAAGTAATCTTTGCTTTAGATGACTGTCCTAATGCATTAGCTGTGATATTAGGTCCGGCAGTATCTTTATAGGCAGTAACAAAGGTTTGATATGTACTTGATTCAATTCCGGCGCTATCTTTAACAATTAATTCAAAGATATATTTTCCCTGCTTTGAATCTTTATTAAAAGTATAGGACTTCAATGAATCCGGACTAGTTACAAAACTATTAGTATCTAAAACTACACTATTATCAGGATCATAAACTTTTAATTTCCATCCTGTCACCGTTTTGCCTTCTGCCGCCTTTGATTTATCACGTATTTTTAATTTAACGATATCACTATTTTCTTTTAAATGTTGTAAATGAACCGTTAAAACCTGATTCGCTTTTTGTGAATCTTCTACGATAATAAAATCTGATATCGGTTTATCTTTTTCCTGCAAAATTTCTACAGGTATAAATTTTTCTTTATCGTTATATTTTTTAGCGATAAATTCGGCAATCTGATTGACATAATTTGCATCTGTTGCATATAACCCATTGTCTGGTCCGATTCCTGAACTCGAATCGGTTGGTTTTGTTAATACATTACCATCATCAGTATTACTGATATAAAAGATTTCATTCTGATTTAAACGCTTGATCCCTTCAAGATATGCTTCTTCATCTTCAGGCACACTAGGATCATTGTTTGTCCCGGTTAAATTGATGAAATATTTGTACTCTGCTTTTTCAGAATATTGAGTATTTTTTAAAGCATCAAAAGCATTTGCTTCATACGTCATTTCCAAATCGGAATATACAAATGATGTAAGCTCACTGCACCCATGAGATTTATAAGCGATCATCGGACCAAATCCGTTATATCCGGAATTTGGAATAGAGACACTTCCTCCAAATAATGTCTGTAGTTCGGAAAAAGTACCATCACTTTTATAATTACGCTGTTGAACAGTTAACTTATTTGATTGTAAATCAACATCTATTCTGGATTTTTTTGTTGTAGCATCTAAGCTGAAAGTTGTTTTACTTACTGCGCTTCCATAAAGTGCCGTTATTGATGCAGTATTAATTGCTGATGCATCAATATTATTTATTTTTAAAATATAGATATTTCCAGCTGTTTGTGAAGTAAACTGATAAAATAATAAATACCCATTCAATTTACCGTTTACAATACCACTGTTGATAAAAAATCCTGTTCCTTCAAGTGTATGATTTCCAACACCTTTAGCGTCAATATCAAAGCTAAAAGTCCTTCTGGCATCACTTGGGGCTGGATAAATCATATAATCCACTAATGCCTGTGTTCCATATCCGGCAAAAATCATCTTTGCCTTACCGGCAGCATCTTTTGATGATGCGATATGCTGTATAAAATATCTGCACGTTGTCGGTGTTGTTGCTGCAAATTCTTTTTCAATTGTTGTTGGATTGGTTCCGCTGGCAGACGAATTATCTGCTTGACGAAATGGCTGTTTACTACTGTCTAAGCCTAATTTATTATATTCATTTTGATTTAAATAGTGGTCATAGACATACCACCCCGATGTATCCGTCGTATCAATTTTCATTGCTGATGAAATGATACGAAATGTCCCCGGCTCTAAGCCTTGTTCAATTAATTGTTGTTCTAAGTCTGATTTGAAATCCTGAAAAGTCCCGGGATAATCAGCTGGTACATTGACCATGATATCAATAACCGGATCAGGGTTACTAATGGCTTCATTGGCTTTTATGGGATTGCTGATAATTAAACTGCATACCATAGAAAAAGCCAGCATAGTACCGACTATTATCTTTTTCAGTCGGTTAGATTTAAACATTTTCTCTCACACCTTTCTGTTTCTTATTAATACAAATTTCCCATAATCTCTTATGTCTAATAAACCTCACCTCGATAATTTTATTTTAATCTTCTAGTTTATTATTGGTTTAACGTCAAAAAGTACACTACTTGAAATTACTAATTTTAAAGGTTCAAATTATCCTATAATCGTAAATTCATACTAATTTAGTACATTTTTATGCATAAATTAACATTTGACTTTGTGATAATCGTGTGATTAAATATAGTTGATTATTGGATAGTTAATTAGTTCACAAAGTGTACTTTATGAACGATAATTTGCAAAAAAAGAATATTTCAATAGTTTTATAATTTATTTAAAGTGCAAAAACCCAGTCTTAATAGATTGGGTTTTATGTTATATCCATATTGTCTAACAAAAAAATCTAGCGATTAGCCGCTAGATTAATATTTTGATAATCTTTCGATAGTTGTATCTTTACCAATTAACATAATAGAGCTTGCTAAATCTGGTCCATGCATAATACCGGTTGTTGCGATACGTATTGGCATATAAAGCATTTTTCCTTTAGCTTTTGCTTCTTTTTGTGTTGCTTTGATGCAAGCTTGAATATTATCTTTTGTAAATTCAGTTAATTCTTCTAATTTTTCTTTAAATACTTTTAATGTATTGAGAATCGTTTCATCTTTCATGAATTCTGTTGCTTCTTCATCAAGGTGAAGTTCATCTTCAAAGAATAAGTCAACTAAATCACAAATTTCTTTACCATAAGATAACTGATCATGATATACAGCAATCAAGTTAGTGATCCATTCTTCTGATTTATTAGAAAGATCATATTTTTCAGCTAAGAATGGCTTACATAATTCCACAACCTCTTCTAATGGTCTTTCTTTGATATAACGGTTATTGACCCAAATTAATTTCGACTTATCAAACATCGAAGGAGACTTTGATAAACGGTGTTCATCAAATACTTTAATCAATTCATCATGTGTAAAAATTTCTTGTTCTCCTTCAGGTGACCATCCTAACAATGCCATAAAGTTAAACATCGCATCTGGCAAGTAACCTTCTTCTTTGTATTGTGAAACAAACTGCATGATGGTTTCATCACGTTTAGATAATTTCTTTCTGTTTTCATTTACAATTAATGTCATATGTCCAAAAATCGGTGCATCCCATCCAAACATTTTATAAATCATTAACTGTTTAGGTGTATTTGATAAATGCTCTTCGCCTCTAAACACATGGGTAATGTCCATTGAGTGATCATCAATAACGACAGCGTAGTTATAAGTCGGAATTCCATTCGCTTTTACTAATACCCAATCCCCAATATCCTTTGATTCAAAAGAGACATGTCCGCGAATCATATCCTCAAATTCATACACTTCATTATCGGGAACCTTTACACGAATCGTGTAGGGTAGTCCCGCAGCTTCTTTACTAGCTATTTCTTCCGGTGTTAAGTCACAGCATTTACGATTGTATTTAGGTGCCAGTCCGGCAGCTGTTTGTAATTCATGTTCGGCTTCCAATTCTTCTGGTGTACAGAAACATTTATAAGCATACCCATGATCGAGCAGCCATTGTGTGCGTTCTTTATAGATATCTAATCTTTCCATTTGACGATATGGTGCATATTTAGGGTTTGGATTTACCGGTGATTCATCAGGAATAATCCCTAACCATTCTAAGTTATCTAACTGACTTGCCTCTCCGCCTTCAATATTTCTTTCGATATCTGTATCTTCGATTCTGAAAACAAAATCTCCGTTATGATGTTTTGCAAATAAATAATTGAACAATGCTGTTCTTGCACCGCCAATGTGCAAATGTCCGGTTGGACTAGGTGCATATCTTACTCTTACTTTTTCCATTTTACTGATCCTTTCCTAATAGAAGACATACTGCCTGAGACAGAATCCCTTCTTTTCTACCTACAAATCCCATTTTCTCTCCACGGGTTGCCTTGACATTGATATTGCTTATGTCTGTATGCAGAACATGCGCAATATTTTCCCGCATTGCATGGATATGCGGTGCCATTTTAGGTGCTTCTGCTAATATGATTGAATCAATATTCCCAATCTTATATCCTTCATGATCCATGAGATTATAGACCTGTTCAAGCAGAATCATCGATGAAATGCCTTCGTATTGAGGATCTGTATCGGGGAAATGCTTCCCAATATCACCTAACCCCAATGCCCCTATAATACTTTCTGCTACTGCATGAAGTAAAACATCTGCATCACTGTGTCCTTTTAAACCTAATGCATGGTCAATTTCCACTCCGCCTAATATTAATTTACGTCCTTCAACGAGTTGATGGATATCAATGGATTGTCCTATTCTTATCATATTATCACCTGCCTGTTCCATTCTAACACAAAAGGATTTGCTTTTAAACCAAAGAAACCGCTAAAAACAGCGATTATATGCATTATTTATCTTTTTTAAATCGCGCCCTGATTAACTCTAAAACATCATAATGCAAGACGATAACATAAAAAAGTAAAATAACAGATATAATGCAGTTTCCTAATACGACACTTCTTAGCTGAGGGTGTACATCAAAGATCATGACCAGTCCGGCACACAGAACAGTATGCCATAGATGCCAATAAATATAGCTTGTTCCAAGTTCGAGGATATACTTATAGATCAGATAATAAAACAAATATAAGATACCCAATAATATGATGGCATAGTTCATGGTCAACACCTCCGTCTAATATTTTAACATATTTTAAAGGGTTTATGCTATAATGTTGTGGAGGTGAAAAAAATGCATAAACTCGCATGTCCAAAATGTAAAAAACCATTATTTCTAGAAGGAAATTCTTATAAATGTGAAGATCGTCACACCTATGATCTATCAAAAACAAAATATATTAACCTGCTGTTGAATCCGGATAAAGCAACGAATAATCCCGGTGACAGCAAGGAAAGTCTGATTGCCAGAAAAGCATTCTTAAATCAAGGTTATTATCATTGTATTTCAGATACAATCAATGACTATATTGCTAAGCACAGTATGGGATCTACACAAATTCTCGATTTAGGCTGCGGAGAAGGGTATTATACTTGGCGTATGAAAGAAACATTAAATAACCTAGAGCATACCTATTATGGTTTGGATATTTCCAAAGAAGCGATTAATATGGCTACGAAATATACCCGTGATATTTATTGGATCGTCGGTAATTCTAAAAATATTCCCGTTCAAGATCACAGCATGGATGTGATCTGTGCGTTATTTACAGTGGTTAATAAAGAAGAACTGGAACGCTGTCTGGCAAAAGACGGTTACATCATTCATGTCACTGCCAATCCTAAGCATTTAGTTGAAATCAAAGAATTGATTTATGACGAAATTAAAATTAAATCCGATGAGTATATACGTCTGCCTTTTACTATCAGAGAATCATGGGATCTAGTGGAACAGGTACATATCAATAATCATGAGGATGCACTGAATCTGCTTAAAATGACTCCTCATTACTATCACATAAAAAAAGAAAAGCGACACGTATTAGATACTTTGGAATCTATGGATATCACTATTGATATCAAAATTACAGTTTATGAAGTATAAACTACAAAATGTTTGGTTAACCTTTATAATAGATGATCAATTTGATAATAAAACAATTGATGATCTATTTAAATATTTCCATCTATCTAAAAAAAGTATTCACTTATTAAAGCAAAATAAGGAATACTTTTTAAATAATCAATTCGTAACTTCTAATACGTGTCTGCATAAAAAAGATCAGTTTAAAATCCGCGCTTTTGATGACAGTGGGATAGACTTTATCCCTCAGCCAAAGGATATTCACATCATTTATGAAGATGATTTTCTTTTAATTATTAATAAAGATGCCGGAATGAATGTTCATCCCGATCAAAAAGAGGGGATAGATACATTATGTAATTATGTTGCCTATTATTATCAGCAGCACCATTTAAATTTGCCTGTTCGTTACCTGCATCGCTTAGATTTTGATACCAGCGGGCTGATCATGTTTTGCAAATGTGCCTTAATTCAGCCTTTATTAGATGACTCTCTGGCACACAAACTCATTAAACGCTCTTATTTGGCATTAGTAAAAGGAAATATTCCAACTTCTAAGACACAGACAATACAAACCTATATTGCTAAAGATCGTCATCATTCAAATAAGATGAGAGTCGCAGAGCATGGGCAAAAAGCAATTACCCATTACCGGTTGATTAAAAACTATAAAAACAAAGCATTAGTGGAATGCACTTTAGACACAGGAAGAACCCATCAGATTCGTGTGCATTTAGCTTCGATTGGTCATGCCATCATTGGCGATCCCTTGTATGGAACACCCTCTGATAAAATTAAACGTCAATTTTTACATGCTTATCGACTTGAATTTACACATCCTGTCACGAATGAATCGATACAATTAGAATGTCCTTTACCAAAAGATATATCTTTATAAAGGAGATTCTTTTTATTTGACAGTTTTAGAATAAAGGTGTACATTATAAATAGGAATAATTACTAATAAAGGAGGCATTTTATGAATAATTTAGCAATGTTTAAAATGAGTTATGGTCTTTACGTACTTTCTGCTCACACAGAAGATAAGGATAATGGGTGTATCATTAATACAGCTATGCAGATTACCGATACGCCAAAACAGATTATTATTGCAGTCAATAAACAAAATTTAACACATGATATGATTATGCAGACAAAGATGTTTAATCTGTCCATGTTAGATCAGCGCACACCTTTCAGTATTTTTGAAAACTTTGGTTTTCAAAGCGGGAGAACTGCCGATAAATTTAAAAATATCGCTATGAAGCGCAGTGAAAACGGTATTGCTTATTTAACAGATACAACAAATGCTTATATCTCAGCAAAGGTAATTGCCACATTAGATGTCGGAACACATACGCTTTTTATTGCTGAAGTGACAGAAGCGGAGGTTTTATCAGACTTAGAATCTGTTACGTATACTTATTATCAAAGCCATATCAAACCGGCTCCTAAAAAAGAAACAAAAAAAGGATGGCGATGCAAAATCTGCGGATATGTTTATGAAGGAGAAGAATTGCCGGAAGATTACATTTGTCCGATCTGCAAACATGGTGCTTCTGATTTTGAAAGAATTGAATAATATCATTAAGCTGGGAAGCTACCAGCTTTTTATTTTATCGATATCCCTTTCTTTTTTCTTTATCTAAAGTATACTAATAATAAGTGAGGTGACTTAAATGAAACGAATTATGATCATTGAAGATGATAAATTAATGCGTGATGAATTAGCTAAGCTGCTGCAAAGTCATGAATATGAAACCTACATTTGTGAGGATTTTGATACCGCCCATACACAGGCTAAGGAAGTAAATCCACATCTCATTCTACTGGATATCAATCTGATCGGGGTGAATGGCTTTACGATTTGCAAACGTATTCGCCGCCTGCTTAAAACACCTATTATTTTTGTAACCAGCCGCAATACTGATGAAGATGAACTAAACAGTATTATCAGTGGGGGAGATGACTTTATCGTTAAACCTTATAACAAGCTGATTTTATTAGAAAAAATAAAACGTCTGATTACCACGTTTGATCCTACTCATTTTAAGGAAATTAAGATTGATGAAGTGATATTAGATCTTCATCTGTCATTAATTAAATATCAAGATCAGGAAGTAGAGTTAAGCCGCAATGAGTTTAAGATTATGTATTATCTTTTCTTAAATCCACATAAAGATATCAGTAAAGATGAGTTGATTGAATATTTATGGAATGATAAATTTTATGTTGATGAAAACATACTGAATGTAAATATGACACGTATTCGTAAAAAATTAGAAAGTATTAGCTTATTTGATTTTATTAAAACTATTCATAAGAAGGGCTATCGCATATGAAATTCAGACATTATTTAGAACAGCGCATTCGAGTAATCTTTCTGAACATTATACTGTTTATCTTCTTTGGCAGTTTCATGTTTACCCTTTATGATAGCTTTTCTCTCCTATTATTAATGGGAGGAGGGTGGTTCATCATTTTATTTATTTACTTTATGATCAGCTATTCCCAACTAAAGCATCAGTACGATAAAATTGAACGTTTGGTTGATGATCTTGATCAGAAATATTTAGTGCATGAGATTATTGAAGAACCCCGTTTGCTGGAAGCAAAAGCGTATTATTATGCCCTCAAAAAAGGTTCAAAGGCAATGACCGATCAGGTCAGTGAAGCACGCCGCAGCAGTAAAGAATATCAGGAATATATTGAAAGCTGGGTACATGAAATTAAAACACCTATTGCCGCTATTTCCTTACTTTGCGATAATACTCAAAACAAAGAATTAAAACAGCAGGTGAATAAGATTGATCAGCTTGTCGAACAGGTTTTATTCTATGCCCGCAGTGATAATACACAAAATGATTATCTGATCAAAGAAACTACACTAGAAGAAATGATTCATCAATCTTTGATTGACTTTAAAAATTTGATTCTTGGCAATCATATTCATCTTGAAATCCATGATCTGGATCAAACTGTATATACAGATGAAAAATGGATTCACTTTATATTGAATCAAATCCTCTCCAATGCCATCAAATATATGAAAGATGAACCGCGAGAATTAATGATCTATAGTGAAAAACATGAATATAATATCGATTTAATCATTAGAGACAGCGGAATAGGGATTGCCCCTCAGGAACTGCCGCGTGTCTTCAACGCCGGCTATACCGGTGATGACCGCAAGAAGGACCACGCCACCGGAATGGGATTATATATCAGCAAGAAATTATGTGACCGTTTAAACTTAGCATTGACTGTTGATTCTAAATTAGGCGAATATACCTGTGTTAAAATTACCTTTCCAATTGGAAAAGTTCATCAATTCAACCAAGAATCTTAAGAAGTTCTTACAAAAGTGTAAGGATTTTTTTCGTTTTTACTTGCTATAATAAGGGTGTAAAAGAAAGAAGATGAAATTTATGAAAAAACATTATGTCCGTTCTATATTTTTTACCCTATTTGGCATGCTGTTATCTCTAATTATATTTATAATCGCATCACCATTTATTCTGATCGATCGCTTATCTGCTTATTATAAACAGAATAAATCGGCAATGATGCCAATAAGGAGTAAAGTAAATGAATAATTTACTACAAGTTAAAAATGTAGAAAAATACTATGGCAGTAAAAAGAATATTACAAAAGCGTTGGATGATGTCAGCTTTGACATTAATAAGAATGAATTTACAGGAATCATGGGATCCAGCGGCAGCGGTAAAACAACCTTACTGAATTGCATTGCGACTATTGATACAGTAAGCAGTGGATTTATTTATATGGATAATATTGATTTATCTGAGATAAAGGATAAAGATATTGCCCGTTTTCGACGTGAAAATATTGGCTTTATATTCCAAGACTTTAACTTGCTGGATACACTCACCATCAGTGAAAATATTGCTTTATCTTTAATCATCAATAATATTGATACCAATAAAATTGATACACTGGTTCAGGAGTATGCTAAGAAATTAGGGATTGAAGATATCTTAGATAAATTTCCCTATGAAGTATCGGGAGGACAGAAACAGCGCTGTGCCTGTGCAAGAGCTTTAATCAATCATCCAAAATTAGTATTAGCGGATGAACCGACCGGAGCGTTAGATTCTCATTCTGCCGGACTGCTTTTAGAAGCTATGAAAACAATGAATGAAAAATTAGGAGCGACAATCCTGATGGTAACTCATGATGCCTTCAGTGCCAGTTATTGTAAACGAATACTGTTTTTAAAAGATGGGAAAATATTTAATGAGCTTGTCAAAGGCGATAAAACCCGCCGACAGTTCTTTGAAGAAATACTGGATGTTTTAGCGACTTTAGGCGGAGATCATACAAATGTTAAGTAAATTAGCATTACGCAACGCCAAGCGCTGCTTTAAAGACTATCTCATCTACCTCATTACACTTATTATAGCGTTTGCTTTAATCTTCTCATTTAATTTAATAGTTTTTACTGATGATATTATTGAACTCAGTACAAATATGGACAGCTTCTTGTTAATGATTGTCTTTATCAGTATTCTGATTGTTCTTATTATCGGTCTGCTCATCAACTACATGAATAAGTTTATTTTTGAAAAGCGCAGTCGGGAATTAGGTACTTATCTTTTATTAGGGGTAGAAAAGAAAAGCATTTCCCGTATGTTTTTGATCGAACAATTAATTTTAGGTGTAGTATCTCTATTAATTGCCTTAGTGATTGGCTTATTTTTAAGCCAAGTCTTTGTTGCCATTATTATGAATATCTTCGAACTGCCTTACATCGTTAAGTTTAATTTGACGTATGAAGCAATCGGACTAACGATTATTTATTTTCTATCTATTTATATGGTTGTCTTATTCCGATCAAGCCGACGTATCAAGAAAATGAATATACATGATCTTATTTATTTTGATAAAGTAAATGAAACTTCTTTATTTCAAAAGAAAATCTACCGTAATATTATCTTTGTCATTGCGGTCGTTCTAGGAATTTGGGGATTATATATCTTTCAAGGCATCTTTGGTCCAAACGCTGAAACTTTCTATTTTCCGGATTTCTTGCTGTCAATACTTTTATTGATTGTCAGCATCTATGGGGTTTCAATGACATTACCGCATTTTTTAATGTCCGTCATTCTTAAAAACAAAAGAATAAAATATAAACATGACCATTTGTTTATTCTTCGTAATATTACATCTAAAATTAATACGATTGGTCTTACCATCGGAACCATTACGTTACTAATTGCGTTAACGTTAGTCAGCACCAATGTCAGTAATCTGTTTACACAGGCTATGACTTTCCAAAATGATCAGCAGCTGCCCTATGACATCTTAGTGCATAATGCCTATGACAATGCTGATTTCACAAAAGCACTGGATCTTATTGAGGATCATTATACGATTGAAGATCAGGCTGTTTTTAAAGTGTATACAGATCGTTCCATCTATTTTTCACAATTTATCGCTGATGAACTCCAAAGCTACGACTCAGTTAATAATTATATTTCTCTAAGTGACTATAATCGCATTACTGCTCTTTTAGGAATGGCACCCATCACTTTGAATGAAGATGAATATTTCATTAACTGTAGCCGCAATGTTCTCCCTGTTTTGTTAAGAAACAAAGATCAGTTTGTATTGATTCATCCTAATAAAACGACTATGCATATTAAAGAGGTAGTCAGTGATCATTTTACTTCTGCTTGGGCGGATTATTCTGTTGTCATCATCGTTCCGGATTCCTTTGTTGAAGGAATGGAAATCATTAATACGAATCTAGCTGTTAATACAGTGGAAGAAACAACTGAAGCTTTTTTCTATGAAAGTTCTCAGGTGATTGACCATAACGCTACTAAAGAAATGAATGAGGATGGATCATATTTATTCTATGTGCTGAATACAATTCAAGTACGAGGCTATTATCTTACCCAAAATCGTTCGGCGATTACCATTATGGGATTCTCACTTCTTTATATATCCTTTATCTTTACTGCTGTTACAGGAACTATTCTTGCTATTCAATGTCTAAGTGATTCTACTAAATACAAATTCCGTTACAATTTACTAAGTCAGCTTGGATTAAGTAAAGACGACATCCACCGCACTATTTTTAAACAATTAGCTTTAACCTTCCTATACCCGCTAATCTATCCGATTATTATATGCATTTCCACAGGATTATCCATCAATCAATTATTCCTTCAAGTCTTACCTAACTCCTATGTTATTTGGGAAACGATGGGATTAGCGGGACTTATGTTTGGAACAATCTATATTGTTTATTTCATTACAACTTATATTGAGTTTAAAAATAACCTCGGAATCAAATAATGTAACCGCTTTAATTAATAGTGGCAATTTGTAAAGAAACTTGTTATAATTTAATCGATTTAGATACAATCATTTGACTTTGGAGGGCTGTATAGTGAAACGTCTAATAAAGGAAAATAAAGGTGAATTCTTAATCTTTATAACCCTTATCGGTTTCTTATTAGTGAATAGTATCATTGATAAAATTACCGTCGTACAAGTTAGCGGCTTCTTGTTAATCCTGATTGCGGGATTATTGAGAATTCTTGTATTTAATAAACTGTGCAAGCAGAATCAAAAAACCGTTAATGATTACATCCACATTGAAAAAAGCTAGCCGATTGGCTAGCTTTATTACTTTAATAAAAAAGAACCTATAAAGGCGCTTTTTTGTGTATTTGTTACGGGAAAACAAATACTATTATAGATATTTGGGACAAGCATAGTATAGCATATTCCCTAGCAAGTTTTTTTCATATTTTGTAAATTCAGTTTATTTGTTTTTCATCACCATTTTAATTTCAAAGCAGTTAATTTCATTTACTATGCCTTTAAAATAATAATGAAAATCATCATGATACATGAATAAACTGACTTTTTCATTAGGGGCAATTTCATGTTTGAAAAAAATATCGACTGTATGAATAAACTGATCTTTAAATATGGTATAATCCATTAGATCACATGCCCATTCCAAGTAACGGGCATTATTCATATGCTGATTTGTATCAATATCACTGTAGCGAACTATTCTTTCTTCTACTAATTGATAAGGGATTTCCTCGGTAATTTCTTGAGGTATGGCAATTTCTTCCTTGACTGATGTAATCTCCGGAAAATCAATTCCCACACGCTTAGGCATCGTAATTCTTCTTTTCTTTAGATCCAGTAAAGTCCATATGGAAGAAGCCTTCATGATGGGCTGATCCTCCTTAAGCAACTGATAGTAGCGTGGAAAGATCACTTTCGAAGCAAAACCGGGATAAGTCAATAACTGATAATCTCCTGCGGTGATTGGTTCTTCTATTTCTAAATGCATCTTTGAAAGTACCCAGCCATATTGTTCAATCAAGCTTTCATTCCACACATTCAGCATCACGGCATGGGTTGTCGCAACATTGGATAACACATCGAATAAATGGGATAACTTTAATTTTCCTGTATAATCTACATTCTGATAATTAATCTCAAAATCTTTTTTATATTCTAACATTTTTTCATTCCTTTCTATAAAAGTTTGTATTTTAAATCACATCAGCATAAAATTGCGGTTATTTTACATAAAAGGCACTAATAATAGTAAAATTATATCATTTTTTTATAAAAAATATAGGATTTATTCAAAATATTTTGTATAATGGATGATAGGTATTGAAAGGAAGGTTTTTATGGATAATTTAGGAAATATTGGAAATATACTTAACCAAGTCATTCCTTTTGTGATTATGGCCTTTTTGGTTTATTTCTCATTAGTTGTTTGGTCATGTATCATTGGAACTATAAAACAAAGACGCCAAGACAACAGTTTAGAGCCTTGCATGTCGAAAGCCGGGAATATTATTTACGGCATTGCATCTGTTCTATATATCATACTGTGGGGATTCTCAATTTATTATTTTGTTATCCTACTGAATATTAAATCAGGGATTATTACAGCCCTGGGAGCATTTAACGGGATTACCATCTATACATTGGTATATGCTATGTTTATTCAGGATTTCATTCACGTTGGACGTAAAAAACTAATTATGGGAAATCGTTTATTTGAATATCGTCGAATGAAAAAAATTGCCTATCCAAAAAAACATAAAGCAAGTTTTATCTATGGACAAAAAGAATATATCTTTTCTACACGTTTCGTAGATGTTACAAAATTAAAAAAACATCTGACAAAAGTAAAATAGGCTATAACGAGCAAATATCGTTATAACCTTTTTTATTTAGTCTCCTACTCCAAAATCTGTTGGCTCATATAAAAAATCATAGCGTGGATCGTCCTTAAGATATGCATATTGATGCATGAACCATTCCACTAATCCATCGTCTCTTTTAATTGAGGTTGTGTTATTGCGGTAGATACTGATCGTACCATGATTAAAATTAGCTTGGAGGATATCCATATCTCTCTTTATCATTTCCTGTGTCTGCCCCTGAATGCCAACCATTAAACAAGGAGAATCAAAATATTGTTTTAGTTCTTCAATAGATGTAAAAGCTGCATTCTTATTTAAAACATGATTACGGAAATGTTCATCGAATGTTTCTACCCCAATTTTACATATCACACGAATTCCAAAGTAATCTTTCATTTCTTTTACTTTTTGATGATACAGCCAGTGACTTTCAAAAAATAAAGTATGAATTTTTTTATCTTTAATAATCTCTTTGATCCTTTGCAGTGTTTCTTTTGGCAATTCAAAAATACTGGCAGAATCAATCACCTCTAAAACACCATATTTTCCGGTCACCTGATCTAATACTTCATTGTTGATCTTCAGCATTTCTTCATTGCATGTAGAATTATCTTCAATATAATCACAAAAGCTGCATTTCGACCAGATACATGGTTGAGCTTTAAGCAAGACAATTTCTCTTTTTATTTTATCGGTTATTTCGCTGTAGCGTTCCATTTTATCCCCCACTTTTCTTTTAGTTTTCCTTTTTCAATAACGAGCTTCGCTATAAAATAAGCGATCGCTTTATCGGTGCAGTCGGTGATGACTTGAACAAGCAGGACACTGACGACTAAATGAAGTCCAGCTTTATTTAATAATAAAGCAAAGATGCCGCTGCTTGAAGATGTGATACCACCAAATAATCCGGCAGTGATCATGGCACTCGCTAAAGAAGTCGGTAATCCGATCATCATTATTCCTAATGGCATCCTTTTTCCTTTCAGCCAATGGGCATGGTATAAAATGCCGGCAAAGAACCCTGTCAGCAGCTGTGTTGGTGCATAGTAAAAGGAATACATATCAAATAATATACCACTTGTAAGGCTTCCTAAAACCCCTGTAATCATGGCATATTTAGGACCTAATAAAAGAGCGGCTAAAAGTGTCCCGATGGAATCCATATAAAAGGGAATAGATAAACTCATTGCGATGTAAGCCCCTACCACATTCAGCATGATTCCTACAGTAATAACAATTTGTACTTTAAATTTTTTCATTTTTGTTCCTTTCTTTAAGGAAACAAAAAACATGCCTAAAGAAAGCATGTTTATGCGTTTATCCTTAGTATTTTTATACTGGGTGGCTATCGAACCAGTGTCATTTAATTCTTTAAAACAATAGCATATTTTTAACAAATAATCAACCCTTGTTGATTATCCCATCTAAGATACCAAAAATAGGAAAGACCATCCAACCCGGATGCCATAACCCAAATCCAAATCCTAATAGAAAGAAGACAATAACTGAGCTTTCTGCGATTGGATAACGTTTATGATGTTTATGAGATACGGTAAAATCACTGTAGCTGTCTGATTCAATGCTTTCACTGCGTGTCACTAAACGATAAGTGTCTAATTCCATTCCGGCTGTAATGAAAAGATAGACAGAGAATCCTAGCAGAATCATCATGATTCCTGCGCCTAAATTTTCGTGGTTTAATAATTCTTCCCCTATAATTGTAAAGGCAACCCCGGCTAAGATAGAGAAAACTCCAAAGGCAATCTTTTTAGCGAAACGCGCCTTGATTTCTGAAAATTCTGCCATGAAATAACTATGATCACTGGCATTCATCACAAAGTCGGGTTTCGGGATCTGGGAGAAGTTGATTCCTGCCAAGATAATCAAACCTACTCCAATGCCAATAAAAATCATCATCAGTGCTGCTGCCAGATTTTCCATGAATTCTAATGTGATTGGTAATACTACACTTGCGATTATAATCATAACCCCTATTCCGATTTTACTGGCAAAGCGATGCCGCAGTTCAATATAATCTTCTACCTCTGTAATATCTGTAAATTCCATTGCTTCTTTTGGTGTCGGACGTATTTTTTCATCTTCAAATTCATTCTCACTTGATATAACTGGTTCCACTTCAATCACTTCTGGTACTGTATCCATAATATCATCCTGTGTTTTCACAAGATAATCTAATGTGACATCAAATAAATTACTGATTTGAATCAATTTATCTAATTCGGGATATCCATCCCCAGTTTCCCATTTACTTACTGCCTGTCGAGATACGCCTAACTGATCAGCCAGCTGTTCTTGAGAGAATCCCTTGCTTTTTCTTAAATTCTGTAGTTTTGTCCCAAAATTCATTCTACTCACCTCTCCTTTATTATACAGTCCTGCTGATAAAATACTATCAAGTTCAGTTTGCGTTTACGCAACTTAAAGTTGCATCACTGTATTTAACTATTTATTGTATTCAAATTGATTCAATAAAAGCTGATAATCTTCCTGTGTTTTTATATTTAATAATGTCAAATCCGTATTGTAATACGTATGCGGTAAAACTTCACATAATTCTGTCATAGAATAAAGTCTATCATTGATTCGCTGTTCGATGGCAGTCATCGCAGATCTTTTAAATACAGCAACTAAAGGTTCCACTTTGCCGCTGTTTCTTAAAACGATACATTCTTTTTCTTTGATATTTTCTAACATGGCTTTATAGATAGCAATAGGAAGCATTGGCTTATCACAGGGCATTATACAGTAATAATCGCATTCAGATAGCAACATACATTGATAAATTCCTTCAATTGGTCCAATATTATCTCTTTGATCATAAGTAATCTGATAGCCATTGATTGACTCATTTGCAGATATGTAAATCTCATCTGTAATTTCTTTTGCTTTATTAACTATAAAATCAATCATTCGCTGATTGTTGAGCATCAATTCATGTTTGGGATAATTCATACGTGTCGATTTCCCACCGGCTAATATAATAAATCCTGTTGTCATGTTATGTTCCTCCTATGATAATATATTATCATGGTAATGAAAATAAACAAACGAAAAGTTGTTTTTATTTATACTTCATAGTAAAATAAAAGCACTTAGGGGGTTGTTTATGATCAAATTAATAGCGACAGATATGGATGGAACTTTTTTAGATTCTACCAAGAACTTTGATATTGAATTTATCAAAACATATCAGCATCTGCGTCAAAGGGGAATAAAATTTGTTATTGCGAGTGGTAATCAGTATCAGCGCTTGTTTCAAAAATTCTTGCCTATGAGCTTAGATATGGTATTTATTGCCGAAAACGGAAGCTATATTGCCGAAGGATCAAATGAATTATATACTAACACCGTAAATCCTATAGACGCTAAAAAGATATGTGAAATCTTTGAGCAGCATCCGGAGGTCTTTATTGTCCTCTGTGGAAAAAAGACAGCTTATATCAAAAATGCTAATAAAGATTATGAAGAGATGATTAAGCTTCATTATTGTGCATTTCAATTTGTGGATGCATTTGATACTCTTTATGATGAGGATATTTTAAAGATAGCGGTTTACGATCCTAATGCAGATATTAAACTGTTTTTAGAGAAGATCAAAGATCAGCTGCCGGAGAGTGTAAAAGTCGTTACTTCCGGAAATATGTGGATGGATATTCAAAATAAAAGCATTAATAAAGGAATTGCGATGAAATATTTGCAGGATTTATATCAAATCAAGCCGGAAGAATGTATGGCTTTTGGTGATCAAATGAATGATTATGAATTGCTTTTGAGTGTGAAATACGGCTTTGCAATGGAGAATGCCGTTGATCCTATTAAAGACATTGCTTATGATGTATGCCTCGATAATGAAAATCAAGGCGTAATCAAGAAGATCAATGAGTATTTAGGTATTTAATATGGAACTTCAATTATTAGAGACGAAAGTCATTGAATCTATCTTTCATCATCATATCGTCAAGGATTTTCCCGCAGCAGAAACACGTCCGTTAAAGAATATGCTTCAGCTTTATCATTCGCAGCATTATAGAGGCTATGGCTTATATGACCATGATGAATTATTAGGCTATGCTTTCTTTGCCGGTGACCAAACTCAGCAGGTGTTATTATTAGATTACTTCGCTATTGTTGAAAACAAACGCAGTTTTGGCTATGGCAGTCAGTTTCTTCAATTACTGAAAAAACAAATGCAGGGAAATTTAATCATCGCTGAAGTAGAAAGTGTAGAGAGTACAAAGAATAGTGAAGAAAGACAGCTCCGTCACAGACGTATTCAGTTTTACTTAAGAAACAGCTTTACAAAAAGTTCATTGAACTGCCGCTTGTTTGGTGTAGACTATTCCCTTCTTTATTTATTCGATCAGCAAGTTGATGATAATGCCCTTTATGAATATATCAAAGCATTATATCATTCCATCTTTAATCCTATTATTTATAAATTATTTGTGAAATTAAAAAGAGGCGTAAAATAGCGCCCCTTTTCATTTATCGTTTTGCCTTATCGTAAGGTTCACCTGCCGCTCTTGGACCGGTTGAATTCTTAGATGTAAATGTCAGCAGCAATAATGTTGCGACATAAGGTAATAATTTAAATACAATATTAGGAATTCCTAAACTTAATAAGAATGGGATTCCGGAATAAGCATTGGCAATCGTTTTGGTAAATCCAAAGAAGAATGCCGCTACTCCGATTTTCCATGGTGTCCATTGTCCAAAGATCAATACTGCTAAAGCTAAGAAACCGTAACCACTGACATTGCTTGCATATTCTGTACTGATTGGAATAATATAGATTAATCCACCTAATCCGGCTAACAGTCCGGAAATAAAGACACCGGCATATCTTATTTTATAAACATTGATTCCAGCCGCATCGACTGCTTGCGGGTTTTCTCCGCTGGCTCTTAATCTTAGTCCGAATCTTGTCTTATATAAGATGAAAGAAGCTAAGAATAAGATTCCAATCCCTAAATACGTTGTAATATAGGCTTGTTTAAACAAGAGATCCCCGATAACCGGAATTTTTGATAAAATAGGAACTTCTGTGATTCTAAACTGATTTTCAAAACGAATGTTCTGTGTCGTTTGAACCATCTTTGCGATAAAGATTCCTAAAGCAGGGGCAAACAGGTTTAATGCTGTCCCGCTGATGGTCTGATCAGCTTTCATATTGATGGAGGCAAAGGCATGCAGTAAGGAGAAGAGTCCACCGCTTAAAGCCGCAATGATCAATGCGATAATCAATAAACTTTGTCCTGAAAGAACACCGTTTTGCTGCATAATATTAATAAAGAAAATGCTGGTGAAAGCACCAAAAATCATGATCCCTTCCAAAGCGATATTAACAACACCGCTTCGTTCAGAGAACATTCCTCCAACAGCGACAACTAATAGAGGAATCGAAAATAATAAGGTTTGTCTAAATAAGAAATAGATAATATCCATTATTCTTTACCTCCTACTAGTTTTCTGCTTCTTCGTCTATTCATAATTTGTTTGATAACTAATGCAAACGAACTGAAATAAATGATTGAAGCAATGATAATATCAATTATTTCAACGGCAATATTACATGACTGCATGTAGTTTCCGCCAACATTGATATATGAGATAAATAATGACGAGGCAACAACACCCAATGGATTGCTGAAACCTAATAAGGCAACCGGAATACCGTTAAATCCTTCCGGTGCCAGTGTTTCTACAATCGCTAATGTTTTCCCGGTTCCAGCTAGATAAGTCAACGCTCCGCCTACTCCGGCAAAGAATCCGGAAATAGCCATCGATAAGATAATACATTTCTTTTCACTCATACCAGCATAGCGGCTTCCGTCAGGGTTATATCCACAGGCTTTTAATTCAAACCCAAAAGTCGTTTTGTTTAAAATTATATACGCTAAGATACATAGTCCTACAGCGATAAAAAAGCCAATATTGACGCTTGCGCCATTAAATAATTTATCTAGTCCTAATCTAGGCAATGCTTTTTCTAAAGGAACAGAGTAAGATTCTGCTCCGGCAGCATTGTAGATCGTTGATTTTACTAATTCGATGACAGCTAACATTCCAATGTAGTTCATCATAATACATGAAATAACGACGTTTACATTTTTAAATGCTTTTAAGATTCCCGGAATAACTGCCCAAATCGCACCGGCAATCCCAGCTCCCAATACTGCCGCAATCCATAACATTGAATTAGGAATAAAAGTACATTTCAATGAAATAAAGACAGCGGTAAATGCTCCCACGATGAATTGTCCCGGTGTTCCGATATTAAAGAGTCCACATTTGAATGCAAAAGCAACAGACAGACCGGTCATCATAATCGGTGTGGAATTATAGAGAACGAGACCTAAACTTTTAATTCCACGATAAAATCCACCTTGCAGCAGGATTGAAAATGCACGAACAGCTTGATTCGGATTAGCGATAAAGATAATAATCAAACCAAACAGCAGACCTAAACAGATGGCAAAAATGGAAGAAATAAATGAGTTTAAAGCTTCTTTATTTTTCATATCCTGCACCTCGCTTTGATCCGGCCATATATAGACCTAATTCTTGTTCTGAAGTTGTTGCCGGATCAAGATCAGCGACGATCTCACCTTCGTACATAACTAAGATACGATCACTGACATTCATCACTTCATCTAATTCCAATGACACAAGCAATACCGCTTTTCCGGCATTTCGTTGTTCAACTAACTGCTTATGAATATATTCGATTGCCCCAACATCTAAGCCACGTGTTGGCTGAACAGCAATCAATAAATCTGAATTACTGTCAATTTCTCTGGCAATAATAGCCTTTTGCTGATTTCCCCCGGACATACCACGGACAATTGATTTTTCCTGCTGTCCTGAACGAATATCAAACTTTTCGATTAAACGTTTAGCGTCTTCATTCATCACATCAAACTTAATAAAGCCTAAATGCTGATGCTTTTGATCAAAGTAATTTTTAAGAATTAAGTTTTGTGCCAATGTATAATCGAGGATTAATCCATGCTTATGACGGTCTTCAGGAATATGAGCCATTCCCGCTAAACTACGTTCACGAATTCCCATATGGGTAATCTCTTTATTATTTAAAGTAATTTTCCCTTGATGGATTGGCATCATTCCTGACAGAGCATAGACTAATTCTGATTGACCATTGCCGTCAATTCCGGCGATACAGACGATTTCTCCGCCTTTAACATTGAAACTGACATTATGTACCAATTCTTTATGCGCATGTTTTGGTTTTACTGTCAATCCCTCTACATTTAAAATCACATCTTTTAAATGCTGTTCACCCTTTTCAACAACGAAGTTTACCTTACGTCCGACCATCATTTCTGACATCTGTTCAGTTGTTACAGCCTGCACATTGACGGTATCAATATATTTTCCTTTTCTTAACACAGTGCAGCGATCGGCTACCGCTTTAATCTCGTTTAATTTATGGGTAATGAAAATAATTGATTTTCCTTCTTTGATCAAATTTTTCATGATATGCATTAATTCTTCAATTTCCTGCGGAGTTAATACTGCCGTCGGTTCATCAAAGATTAATACTTCATTTTCACGATAAAGCATTTTTAAGATTTCAACACGCTGCTGCATCCCTACTGTGATATCACTGATTAACGCATCAGGATCGACATTTAAATGATACTGCTTAGACAGTTCCAACAATTTTTTTCGTGCTTTATCTTTCTTTAACAGTCCTTTGCTTGTTTCTTCTACACCTAAAATAATATTTTCTAAAACGGTAAAATTATGTACTAATTTAAAATGCTGGTGAACCATTCCGATTGCATAGCGGTTAGCATCGTTTGGATCACTTATTTTAACTGCTTTTCCATTAATTTTGATTTCACCCTGATCTGGTTGATATAAGCCGAAAAGAATACTCATTAAAGTAGATTTACCGGCTCCGTTTTCTCCCAGCAAAGCGTGAATCTCGCCCTTTTTTAACTGTAAGGTGATATTGTCATTCGCTCGAATACCGGGGAAATCTTTGGTAATATTCAACATCTCAATCGCATATTCCATGTCATCACTTCCTTTACATTATTATTATACACGAAAAAACGAGCGATTTTATCTCAACTCGTTTTATTCTTCATTATTTGCTTACATCCATCACTGTAACAAATTCATTATTTAAAGTTGTTGGATCTGTTCCAACTTCTTCATCATTAAGGATTTTAACTTCACCAGATTTAACTTTTTCAAATATTGCTTCATAATCTGCTTTTGTAAATTGTTTAAATCTTGAGAAATCATCTGGTAATCCAACATATCCACCGGCAGCTGTTAAAGTATCCACTTTACCACCTTCAAAAGTAGGATTGTCAGCAAAGATTTTTCCTAATTGGTCATATACAGTGTTGTAAACACCTTTCATAGCTGAAGTAATTACTGTTTCTGATGCATCTTTTTGGTCTGAGTCAACTCCGATAGATTTAGCATTTGCTTCCTGAGCAGCTGAGAATACTGAAAGACAGATTGATCCACCGCAAGCGAAGATAACTTCTGTTCCATCTTGATACCAAGCTGAAGATAATGTTTTTATTTCAGGTGATTCATTAAATGATCCTGTGTAGTTATATTTAATTTCAACTTGAACATTCATTTCTTTCGCAGCATCGCTGGCACCTTGAATAAATCCATAACCGAAACGAATAACTGCCGGTAATTTCATACCACCCATGAAACCTAATTTTGTATACCCATCTTTAACTGCCGCATAACCAGCTAAGTATCCCGGTTCTTGTTCAGCGTATAAAGCAGCATATACATTGCTTTCAATTTTGTCACCACTTGGTGTTGCATCAATCATAATAAATTTTACATCCGGATACTGTGATTGTTTTTCCTGCATTGCATCTGAAAATTTATATCCAGGTGTTACGATAACTTTTGCTCCGTTATCTACTGCTTCATCAATTGAATCACTGTACCCTGCTGTATCGAAGTTTGCTGGTTTATAATATTTCTTAGTCAGCTTATTTTCATCAGCAAATTTTTCCACGGCTTCCCAAGCACTTTGGTTAAATGACTTATCATTAATATTTCCGGCATCTGTAATCAAGGCAATTTCATATCCACTCTTTGAATCACCACCTGATCCACAACCCGTTAATACTAGCGATAAAGCAAGTAAAGACGCTAATAATTTTTTCATCAACTATTTCCTCCTTTTTCTTTTATCCATCTAAATGTTAGCATTAATCTGTCGAAAATTAAAGTAATTTTAACGATAATTTAACATAAATTTCAAAAGTTAAAATATTTTGTATACAATCTAAATTATTTCGGAATAGACGTAATTTTTTACTTATAATAAATTATTTTTAAGTATTGTAAACACAAAAAAATGGATAAGCTTCCTATCCATTTTAGTATTTATCAATTTAACTTAATTATTCTTAAAGAACATCTTTATATAATCACCTGCATTAATATTTACAATTTCATTAAAATAATCCTGCTGTGATTTGTTTTTTCTTTCCAGTATTTTTTGTATTTTACCATCATGTACATAGACTAAACGTTTTGAATAACTGGCAATCATTGGATCATGGGTAACGATCAGCAATGTTTTTCCTTCTTCATTCAATTGTTTAAAAATAGACATTAATTCATGTGAATTTTTGCTATCCAAATTTCCTGTCGGTTCATCGGCAACAATTAGTTTTGGTGAAGTGATCAAAGCACGGCAAATTGAAATACGCTGTCTTTCTCCACCTGAACAATGATCTGTACTATGGGATAATAAATGTGAGATATTTAATTTTTCAGCTATTTCTTTGACTTTTTGATCAATTATATTTGGGTCCACTTTCGCTAAAATTAAAGGTGCTGCGATATTATCATAAACATTCATACTGTCAATCAGATTGTTCGACTGAAATACATAACCGAGGTTTTCATAACGGTATTCAGAAATAACACGGCTGGTCATTGCCAAAACATTTTCTCCATTGATAAAGACTTTACCGGAAGTAGGTTTATCCAATGTCGATAAACAGTTGATCAGTGTTGTTTTTCCGGAACCACTGGGACCCATAATACACACAAAGTCTTCTTCATCAATCGCTAAATTAATATGATCTAATGCAATCGTTTCATCAGACATTCCCTGATTATAAATTTTGGTTAAATTTTCTGCTTCTAAAATATAATCTTTTATAAATTTCATTATGATTCCCTCCCAGTATATTCCTTTCTAAACACAATTAAAGTCAATGCAAAAGCAACCATGAAGATCACAATATAGCTAATGATCATAATTATCATTATGACAGTCGATAATCCTCCAAAAACATAGCTTTTATAAATTTGTACCGCAATTGAGATCAATGGCAAAACAGAAGCAATCAGAAAATGATAAATAACTTCTCTATTTATAATCTTTTTAATAAGATCTTGATTATATCCCATCACAGACAGTGATTTAAATTCACTTTCTCTTGAATGAATATAGACAACATTTTTAAAATACAAACATCCCGCTAAAATGATTTCCAAAACGACATAACCGATTAATGCTACCATTCGGTAGAGATTTTCCCCTAAAGAAAAACTAATGATTGACACTACGCTTGGTAATACAGCAACAATCATCACAAGAGGAACTAATGAATCTTTAAGCATTAGCTGAAGATCATTCAATACTACAAATCTTACCGGGCTCTTATTCATAAAACCGCCATGTGCTTTTCCTATGAAATAAGGAATAGCAAATGATACGATCATCGCTAAAGCAAAGCTATTGATATAACAATACATCGCAAAATTACCACTAGTGAAATCGTTAATAATCATTAATACTAAAGTAACAAAATAAGCGATGATAGATACTAATGTAATGAGCAGTGGTTTCTTTCCTGCTTCACTCTCTTGTTTCAATTTACGTTCTTCTATCGTTTCATTAATTGACTTTGTTAAGATTTCCTGTCTCGCTTTTGGATCCATTCCAATCATTCCAAAAGAAGCAAAAGACATTTTAATGGATGCTCCGCCACCATATTTAACGATATCCATCATCTGTTTATTTTTCTTTTTATCTGTATGGTTAATAATTTCAATAATCTCATTTCGATAAGTAAAGCCAATATTAATGATAATAATATATCCGATCTTCGTTAAAACAAAAATCATCGTTTCAATAAGCCCTGTCAGATTATACTGAAAGATATTCATTCCTATATCATATTGATGCGCTATGAAGGAATAAAGAACAGGCAGGATCAATGCACCCAATATGAACCCGATCGGTATAACAATTATAAAAATAACTAAATATTGAAGTAATAAGTATTTACTGATATCTAATAAGTTTCTTCCACATAAATACAACAATCCTAATTCTTTTCGCTTATAGTCAATATACTGTGAATTGACATAGAACGTAATAAAAAAACTGAATGTGATGATCATCAAGGATAAAATACTCATACTTATTCTTTCGGTTGCCGGCATTCTGGTGATCAGCTGATGATTTACCAACTCAAAAAAGATAAATTCAACTGTTGTCAAAATGAGCATCGTTATTGCGAAAGAGAAGTATTTTCGTTTTTCCTTTGACATTACCTTCAAAGAAAATTTAAACATATAATCGCCTCCCGTGGTACCCCTTACTTAAATTGTATCACATTATTAATATTATTCAATATAATTATTTTTATTATTTTATTATATTAATTATTTGTCTATCTTTCACAATAATGGTGCAATCAGTATACTGAGCAGCTTCTTTTGAATGTGTCACCATAATAATAGTTTGATGATTCATTTTATTTATTTTTTGTAATAATTTCATGGTATCGTCTCCTGTTTTGCTATCCGGATTTCCTGTTGGTTCATCGGCAAACAAGATTTCCGGCTGTCTAATTAGAGCTTGGGCAATCGCTACTCGCTGCTGCTGTCCTCCGGATAATTCACGAGGTGTATGCTTACGTCTTTTGGTGAGTCCCACTACTTCTAAAATATGATTTAATTGCTGTTTGTAGTCTTTCATTTTCTTTCCATCTAATAATAATGGCAGCATAATATTCTCTTCTACATTTAAATTGGGGATAAGATTATAGAATTGAAATATAAAGCCAATCTTGCGGCGACGGAACTGACTCATTTGATTATCATTTATTTCTTAATATTTCTTTTCGAATATAGTCAATCGTTTGATCCAGTCCTTTTTCTTTTAATCGTACAAAAAGCGATTCAATTAATTGCATTGTATTGGGATGCATTAAATAATAACCGGCTTTATTATTTAGAAAGTATTCTAAAGGATAGCCATCATGATAATTTTCTTTTGCATATACCTGACTAGCTACAACCCGATCACAGAACATTTCTATCACATAAGGAATTTCCATTTCTACGCCTTGAAATTCTCCTTGAATGGAATCAATCCAGTATTCAAAATGATGTTTATTTCTGCCTTTATGATGAAGCCATCCTCTTGAATATCCGATTACTTCTTTTTCACGGCTGATCGGTGAACGATAACCTTGATAAAAGCGAACTCCGGGAATAAATTCGGTTAAAGAGTATTTAGACAAATCATGCAGCAAGCCTTGTTTATATAAGCCACAGCGAAAACATAATGCCATAACCTTGAATTTATGTATTGTAATGGTTTTAAAATGTCCTAAAAAATTGTTTAACATAATAACTCTCCTTTATAAAAAAGTGCTTACAGCTTTCTGTAAACACTTACCCATTATTTAATTCTTGTTCCGTTAGGCAGATCTTTCACTAATGTAACTAAATCCAATTCATCAGAAGTTGATCCTGCCAAAATCATTCCCTGAGATTCAACCCCTCTTAATTTAGCCGGTTTTAGATTGCTGACAACGATTACTTTTTTTCCAACCATTTGTTCCGGTGTAAAGAACTGAGCAATACCGCTGACAATCTGACGTGTTTCTTTCCCAATATTAATTTGTGACACTAACAAGCGGTCTGCACTTGGATGTTTTTCACATGCTTCAACAGTTCCTACTGTTAATTCAATCTTATTGAAATCATCAATTGTGATTTGAGGAACTTCATCTTTCTTTAATTCTTTTACCTCAACTGTTTTTGGTGTTAAAGCTTCTATTTTCTTTTCAATTTCTTTAGCATCAATACGTGCAAACAGCATTTCCGGATGTGCGGTTACTTTTGTTCCGCTTGCATACTGACCAAATTGATTTAACGATTCTAAAGAGTCTACTTGTGTATTCAACTGTTCTAAAATCTTTTTGGCGGTTGAAGGCAGAAATGCTTTTAAGCATACTGCACTGAAACGAATGCTTTCACATAGATTATATAATACTGTCGCTAAACGATCTTTCTGACTTTCATCTTTAGCTAATGCCCAAGGCATTGTTTCATCAATGTATTTATTCGTTCTTCTTAACAATTTAAAGATTTCATCAATAGCATCTGCTACTCTTAGTTCATCCATCTTCGAAACAACTTTTTCTTTTGTTTCTAAAGCAACCTGAATTAACTCCTGATCGACAGGCTCATTGATTCCTTTATTTTCTACTATTCCATCAAAGTATTTATTTGACATTGCAATCGTACGATTGACTAAATTTCCTAATACGTTAGCTAGATCAGAGTTTACTCTTTCAATCAGTAAATCCCAAGTAATATTTCCATCATTATCAAATGGGATTTCATGAAGAACAAAATAACGTACAGCATCTACGCCAAATAAATCTACTAGATCATCTGCATAGATCACATTTCCTTTTGATTTTGACATCTTCCCGCCACCTTGCAGCAGCCAAGGATGACCGAATACTTGTTTAGGTAATGGTAAATCTAATGCCATTAACATAATTGGCCAATAAATTGTATGAAAACGAATAATATCTTTTCCGATTAAATGTAAATCTGCCGGCCAGAATTTTTTAAATAATTCTCCATGATTTCCATCAACATCATATCCTAAACCAGTAATATAATTCGTTAAAGCATCAATCCATACATATACGACATGCTTTGGATTAAACGGCACTTGAATAGACCATTTAAATGTTGTACGGCTCACACAAAGATCCTGTAATCCCGGTAATAAGAAGTTATTCATCATTTCATTCTTTCTTGATACCGGCTGAATGAATTCAGGATGTGTATTGATATGTTCGATTAAGCGATCTGCATATTTTGATAACTTAAAGAAATAAGCTTCTTCTTTTGCAGGCTTTACCGGTCTTCCACAGTCCGGACACATACCGTCAACTAACTGGCTTTCAGTAAAGAAAGCTTCACAGTCTGTACAGTATAATCCTTCGTATTCACTTAAATAAATATCCCCTTGTTCATAGAGCTTGGTAAATATCTTTTGTACCTGCTGTTCATGGTATTCATCTGTTGTTCTCATAAAGCGATCATAAGATGTATCCATCAAGTCCCAAATACGTTTTATTTCCCCGGCAATACCATCAACAAATTGCTTAGGATCAATTCCTGCTGCTTCTGCTTTCAGTTCAATCTTTTGTCCATGTTCATCCGTTCCTGTTTGAAAACGAACATTATAGCCTTCTTCTCTTTTAAAACGGGCAATCGCATCAGCTAAAATAATTTCATATGTATTCCCAATATGCGGTTTTCCGGAAGTATAAGCAATGGCCGTTGTAATATAATAATCTTTATCTGTTTTTTGACACATAATAATTCCTCCTTTAATAAATAAAAAAACGCCCTTAACAAAGGACGAAATAATCGCGGTACCACCTTTTTTCGTATATGACTATACGCTCTTGAATCCTTAACGCGGAAGACGTGATTTCTAATTATTCAAAATCAATGCTCCTGGACCATCTTCATTCACACATCATTATCGGGTTCCACCATTTCCGACTCTCTATCAACTAGTGATCACTACTCTTCCATTCTCTGCATATACTATTACAATAACAACTCATTTTGATTTTGTCAATATATTCTTACTTTATTGATAATATGCCCTATATTTCTAAATTTATGCTTTTATTTATACACTTGCAATTCATTAAATTAAGTTTAAAATGAAAAACAAGGGAGGAAATGAAAATGATTGACGGACATGTTCATATAGAGAAAAGTCCATATACGATAGAGTATATTATGGAATATGTAAAGCAGGCACAAGCAAGAGGAATTGATGAAATTAACCTTTTAGAACATACGCATCGCTTTATCGAATGGAAAGAATTATACGATTCTGCACGAAATGCGCATCCTAAAATGAAGGAATGGCTGGATAATAAAAATACGATCTCTATTCAAGATTATTTTAAATTCATTGCCAAAGTTAAAGCAATGGATCTGCCGGTAAAGTTGAACTTTGGGTTAGAGGTCTGCTACTTTAAAGATAAAGAAGATTTTATAAAAGAACAGCTGGCTTTATTCCCCTATGATTTTGTCATTGGCAGTATTCACTATGTCTATGACATTGCTTATGATCTCGACAATATTTCCCAAGCAATATTATGGGATGTTAAAGATGTAGATGATATCTATCGGACCTACTATAAAGATACGGAGCATTTAATTTGTTCAGGATTATTTAGTCAGCTGGCACATATGGACACGATTAAAAAATATAATTTATACCCAAGTTATGATTTAACAAAGACATATCATCATATTGCTGAAATGCTTAAAAAGCAGGATATGAAGACAGAATGTAATGTTGGCTGTTATTATCGTTATCATCATCATGATTTAGGGCTTAGTGATGAGTTGCTGGAAATCCTAAAAGAACATCAAGTGGACATTATACCATGCAGTGATGCTCATCAGCCAAGTGATGTAGGGATTCACTTTAATGAAGTACAAAAACGATTATATGATAAAAGACCATGATTATGTATTGACCTCTAATCGTTAGATTTTTGGATCTAACTTTTGAGACCACATCATCTTCATGGTCTTTTTCCTCCCCTCTAGAATAGTTATGAGTTTAGGATTTGCTTACATATCTATCATAATCAAATTGTTTCTATCTTTGTTTCAATTTGTTTAAAGTGCCTGTTTTTTTGTCTAAATTAAGATGGTTAGAGATTTTAAATCTTCTTTTTATTTTCTTAAAAGTCAGTTCTGCAATATGGTCATAAGTTATTTTATTGACATAATCTAAGTTTAAAATAACCGATCGGTTAATACGTAAAAATCGATAATCCATTATTTTTAAAATATCGGTCAACCGATAGTTAATCAAATATTCTTGTCCATAGATTGTCTGCATCATCAAATGACGATTTTTCATTTCAAAGTATAAAATCTCATTATACCGATAAGATTCTATTCCGTCCTCTGTTTTAAAATAGCACCCAAACGTCTGCATGACCATCGCCAGATATGTTTTAAACTGTTGGTTAAAGGAATCTAGTTGATCATACGTTAAATATCCCAAAACATTATAGCCTATCGCCTTATAACAAGAATTAAGATTTTGTGAAATATAAATATAATAGGTATTCCGCCATTTTTCCTGACTCTTAAACTGATCAGGAATACTCCCGTATTCATCGATATCTACAACCAAAAATAAGTATTTCATTCGTTCTTTTTGTATTCTTTCTTGTTTCCATTCATGGTGAATATAAAGGTTGCGATAAATACATTTTCTTATTTCTTTTTTTATCGTTTCAGCAAGATCATTATTGCTGCACAAGATCATAATATTAATCATTTAATTTCTCCTAATTTTAAATTGGAGATAAATGTGAAATTTCTTTATTACTCTAACATAGTTTAATCTTTAAATAAAGAAAAAAGGCATCTGCCTTTTAATCTATATGATATGATTTATAAACTTCATTTTTAGAAAGATTTCTTTCTTTTGCTACTTTCTTGATTGCTTCCTTAGAGGTTAATCCTTCATTCATATAAACCTCTATTTGTTCATTAATATCTAAATCAAAAGTTTGTTCAATAATTTCTTTACTGCCCTCTACAACAATTACCATTTCACCTTTAAGACTATCACATACTTCTAATACTTCACTGATCTTTCCACGGATAATTTCCTCATGTCTCTTTGTAAGTTCACGACATAGCGCGATAGGACGATCTCCTAAATATTCAAGCATCAGTGTTAATGTTTTATTTATACGGTGAGGGGATTCATAAAAAACAATGGTTTCACGATAATCCTTTAATGAAGTTAATTCCTTCTTTTTAGTTTTATCGCTATGATTTAAAAAACCATAAAATAAGAAGGGCTGAGGACAGATACCGGAAACTACCAAAGCATTAAGACAGGCATTAGCTCCACTGACAGAAACGACATTATAGCCTTTTTCAATCACTTTCATGACTAATTCATAACCAGGATCAGAGATTGCCGGATAGCCAGCATCACTGACTAAGGCAATATTGGCATCTTCCAGTAATTCCAATATTTTATATGAAGAAGCTTCAATGTTGTGTTCATGATGAGAGATCAGTTTTTTCTTAATGTTGAAGTGATTCAGCAACTTAATCGTATTACGTGTATCTTCTGCAGCAATATAATCGACTTCATTTAAAATATTAACGGCACGATAGGTCATCTCATCTAAATTACCAATTGGCGTCGCTACTAAATATAAAGTTGATTTTTCATTTTCAAAACTTTTTTGTCTAATCATCGAACTTTTCTCCAAATATTTTTCTTATTTCTTTCGTATAATCTCCATTTTCTTCATGGGCATAAATAGGCGGAAGGATTTTTAATCCTGTATTTCCTTTATATATTGCTTCAACTAATACCGTATTGCATTCTTTTCCTACTTTTGGATAGACTAGCTGCATTCTTTTTGGTTCAAGGTCATATTTTTTCATTAATGTAATAATTTCAATCAGTCGATCCGGACGATGAACAATCGCAAATCGACCTTTTTGATTCAAGATACGACTGGCATTTTGAACAATTTCTTCCAAAGTAATCATAATTTCATGACGGGCAATCTTTAAATACTCGCTTTCATTTAAATTACTTCTTTCTCCCAATTTAAAAAACGGAGGATTGCAGACCACCAAATCAGCTCCGACATCTTTTTGACAATACTCTTTAATATCAGAATGAACAATCTTGACTTGCTCTGTTAAGTTATTAAGCTCAATATTTTTTTCTGCAAGCAAACAGGCTTCCTCTTGAATTTCAACTGCGGTAATCGGACAGTCTGTTCTTAAAGATAGAAACAATGGAATAGCAGCATTATTGGTACCAAAATCAATGATATGACGGCAATTTTTATTGATTGTACAAAAATTGGCTAATAAAACAGTATCCAAAGAAAAGTTAAACATGTCCTTTCTTTGGATAATTTTGAACTGTTCATGAGCCAATAAATAATTTAATACTTCATTTTCTTCCATCATATTATTGTTTTGGCTTTACCTGTTTAATTTCACTTAAATCAACAAACAGAATATTGCCGTTATCTTCAATTTTTATTTGCTTATTCAAAATGTTAATTCCTAATACTTTATATGTATGATCATTATAAATAACGCGACTGCCAATTTTAGGAAAATGCTTTTTTGCTTCGCTGTATGCTTCATCTTCATATTTTAAACAGCACATCAAACGTCCGCAGGCTCCTGATATTTTTTCGATATTGATTGCCAACATCTGATTTTTTGCCATATTGATAGACACTCCATCAAATTCGCCGAGGAAAGAAGAACAGCATAATGGTAAACCGCAAGTTCCCAGTCCCCCCACCAGTTTAGCTTTATCACGAGGACCAATCTGTCTTAATTCAATACGACATCTAAAAATGCTCGCTAATTCCTTTAATAATTCCCTAAAGTCTACACGTTCTTCTGAGGTATACATAAAAATAACCTTTGATGCATCATGAGTATACTCACAGTGAATCAGATTCATATCTAGTTTATGCTTTTTAACGACCTTCTTGCAGACTGCCAAAGCATCTAAGGCATTTACTTCATTTACTTTTTCTTTTTCAAGATCTTCTTTTGTCGCAATACGGATGATCGGTTTTAATTCCATATCTAAATTAAATTCAGATAATTCTTTCATATCCGTTACCACTTCCCCAAGTTCTAAACCACGAGCTGTTTCCACAATAACAGCATCTAATTTTTTTAATGGGACATGCGTAGAAAAATAATAAACCTTTCCTACACTTTTAAAGCGGACTCCAACTATTTTTTTTTCTTCCATAGGATCCTCCTTTTAAATACTATAGACTAAACGATCAATGATCAAAGCAATATTCGCATTATAGCTTAAATCATTTTTAATCGTTAATATATTTTCAATTTTTTCTATCAATGCTTCATCTTCATCCTGACAGTTTAAGATAAAATCATGATCACAAAAAATTTGATCGATATGATTATTTTTATTTAAAACATCTTTAAAACCTAAAACAATTAAATCTAAAAACAAAGCTATACTATCACGATCTTTAAATTTTTTCAAAAGATTTGTCTGAACGTTCAACGCTAAATTCTCTTTTTTAAAATAATAATCTTCAATAAAGTTTAAAGCTTCAATGATTAAATCATTAAAAGAATCATTTTTAGACAGTTCTAACATTTGTACAGATGAAGAACTAATATGCGTGAGTATATTCGCCTTTTCTTCTGTTGTTCCCTGTTCTATAAGATTATCTTTCATTAACCCCATGTTTAATGGTTTTAATCGAAAGATCTGACAGCGTGAAACAATCGTCGGCAATACACGATTAATATTTTCACATGTAAAAACAGCATAAATGCCTTCTACCGGTTCTTCTAATATTTTTAAAAGGCTGTTGATTGCTTCTGGTGTAGAGTTTTCAATAGATTCGATAACATAAATCTTTCCATGTCCTTCTACAGACGTTTTCAGCAACTTGCTTTGAATCGCTTCTATGGCACCTTTTTTAATCGGTTCTTCTTTACCATTATAATGAATCATATCAATATAGCTGTTTTCACTTACCTGCTGACAAATACGACATTGATTACAACATAATAATTCGTCTTGACACAAGAGTGATTTAACTAAAAATTCAGCATACTGATAAGCATCATGTCCTTCAATCAAATAAGCATGATTACGTTTATTTTGTTTAAATTCATTATAAATTGTTTGATAGAAGATTGGCTGTTCTAATTTTATTTGCTCAATTGTTTTCATTTTAAATGATCCTCAATTAAATCCATAACATTGTTTTTGACTTCTTCAATAGATTTTGAAGCATCAATACAAATAATACGCTCTTTAAAGCGTTCTACTACTTCCATATATCCATCATAAACTTTCTGATGAAAAGTAAGATCTTCCAAATCTAAGCGATCTAATGTTCTCTTATCATCTTTCTTGGTTCTTTCTAATCCCAATTTTGGATCAATATCAAAAAAGATAGTAAAATCAGGCATGATTCCTTCAATGGCAAACAGATTCATTTCATAAACTTTATCAATGCCAATGCCTCTCCCTACTCCCTGATAAACAAGGGAGCTGTCAACAAAACGATCACAAATCACAATTTTATTTTCTTTTAAAGCCGGCAGTACCTTTTCAATAAGATGCTGACGTCTTGCTGCAGCATATAATAAAGCTTCTGTTCTTTCATCCATGGCAGTATTTTTGGGATCCAATATAATCTTACGAATCTGTTCAGCAATTTCTATGCCTCCCGGTTCTCTCGTTAAAACAACATCGATCCCTTTATTCTTTAATGCTTCTGCGACTAAGGCTGCGATGGTTGTCTTTCCACTTCCATCCGGTCCTTCAAACGTTATAAATAATCCTGCCACAAAATACACACCCTTTCTATTTTACTATATTATAGCGAATTTCTCATTCTTTTTAAAGGAAAGTTTTAATAATTATAGCGACAATAAACCCAGGGATTCCCAAAACAGTAATCATGGCTACATTAAAGATATTTAAAGGTAAGCTAAAGTTATATTTCATTGCAATAGAATTAAATAGCATAATTAAGACAGTTGAAAGGATAAAACGAATAATATATTTATTTACATTTTTAAGCATAAAAAACACCCCATATTCATTCATATGAGGTATTTATTTTATTAAGACTAAATTTTTCTTCTTCCTTCAAATGATTTTAGTAAGGTCAGTTCATCTGCATAATCTAAGTTACTTCCAATCGGCAGTCCATTAGCAATACGAGTTACATTAACATTTTTATTACTTAATAGTTTAGATAAGTATAAGGCTGTCGTTTCCCCATTACGCGTAGGATTCGTGGCAATGATTACTTCCTGTACATTTTCTAAGCGATTTAGTAAGCTTATAATATTAAGATCTTCGATCATAACACCATCCATGATGGAAACAACACCATGCAAAACATGATAAAGACCCTTGTACTCTTTCATTTTTTCCATCGCATATATGTCTTTAGGTGTTTCGACAACGCAAATCATTGAAGTATCACGAGCTTGATCTTTGCAGATCTCACACAAATCATCTTCACAGATATTCCCGCACTGTTTGCAGTAATGAATATTTTCCTTTACTGCCGTAAGTGCTTTGGCGAAATGTTCTGTATCATTCTCTTTCATTGATAAAACATGGTAAGCAAGCCTTTCAGCATTTTTATTTCCAATTCCCGGAAGCTGCTTAAAGCAGTCGATCAATTGCTGAAAACTTTCTGGATATTGAAGCATTAAAATAATCCTGACATATTGGCTCCGCCAGTTGCAGCGTCAATTGCCTTTTCTCTTTCATCACGCACTTTTTTTACAGTTTCATTGATTGTAATCATTAAGAGATCTTCTAATACTTCTTTACCATCTTTATCTAACAATTCCTCATCAATAGTTAAAGATGTAATTTTAAGATTACCATCAATCACACCTTTGATTGCTCCATCTGCACTTTGAAACTCTACTTCTTTTTCATCATACTCTTTTTTAATTTTATCTAATTTTTTCTGCATCACTTGTGCTTGTTTCATTAATTGATTAAAGTTCATATTTTATTCTCCTTTTATTTCGACTAAATCACCAAACAGCTTAACACCAAATGCTTCAGCTTCGCTTAATGTTTTCTCTTCTTCTTTCTTTTCAACAATATGGATATGACTCAGTTGAATCGGTTTTGGTTCCGGCAGCTGCTGATTTCGCTTTAATTCGATAAATCGATTTCGCATCACAGGCCATTCTTCTTTTAATACTGCAATAAACTCTAGTTCCAAGCCTAATATTTCCAATAAGAATTGTTTTAATTCTAAATAATAATTACCGTTGTTAATTTGATTGACCATCGGCTGAAATTCAAAAGCAATCACTAAACCATTGCTGCTGGCAGCAACAGGCTGCCCATCACATAACATAGAAGCCAGTTTCGCTGTATTTAAATTAAACTTATAGCGTTGAATCACATTCCACTTTTCCTGTATATCCATCAGCACCTTTTTATTGGCTTGTACTAAGATATTTAAAATATCATTAAAATCAACTTCTACATTATTTGTATTTATTTCTTCTTTAAACGAAAGTGTTTGTTCAATAGGTTTCGCAGTCTCATTTTTTAAGACCGGTTCCTCATTTATTAAAGAATCAATATCTTCTATTTTTTCAAATTTTATTGGTGCTTCGTTAAACATCGGTGTTTCTTCTTGAATTAGTTCATCAATTTCAACTATAGGTTCTTCTACTACTTCATTTTCAATATTCAAATCGATAGGTTCAGCTTTTACTTCTTCTGTCTTTTCAATAGTTGGTATTTTTTTTGTTTCTGATGTTTTTTCGATATTTGGTGATTTTATTACTTCTTGCTGAACAGTTTCAACTATGATTTTATTTTCTTCAGTCACCTTGTTTGCAATCTTCAGCATCGCTAATTCAAAATATAATTTAGCGTTGGAAGCAAATTTATACTGCTGATCAGCTTGAATTAAAATATCAATATATGTAAAGGTTTCTTCTGCTGTAATATAAGGAACAATTCTATCAATTTCTTCCTGTTTTAAAACAAAAAGACAGTCTGCATTCTGTGTGTTTTTATAAATAATTATATCTTTTAAAATATCAATTAAATCTGTCGTTAATCGTTTTACATCAATTCCTGTTTGAAACATTTCTTCAATACGTTTTAGTATCACAGGGATATCTTTATTCATCAGTGATTTTAGAAAAGATAATTTTTGAGCGGAGGAAACAATCCCATAAATTTCATTAATATCTTTTACAGTTAAATGACTTGAATAAGCAAGACATTGTTCTAAGATGCTCAATGCGTCACGCATCCCACCATCTGCCAAAGAAGCGACTAATTCTAATGCTTCTCTTTCACATTGAATATTTTCACCTTCCAAGACGGTTTCTAATCTTTCTACGATCGACTGGTCATTGATCTTACTAAAATCAAATCGCTGACAGCGTGAAATAATTGTCGGTAAGATTTTATGTGGCTCGGTCGTTGCCAAGACAAATACAACATGTGCCGGCGGTTCCTCCAAAGTTTTTAATAAAGCATTGAATGCCCCTGTAGACATCATGTGAACTTCATCAATGATATAAACTTTATACTTTCCTTCGATAGGTGCATATTTTACTTTTTCAATAAGATCACGAACTTCATCTACTCCATTGTTGCTTGCTGCATCAATTTCCACAATATCCGGATGAGTTCCGTTCATGATTGAAATACAGTTATCACATTCATCACAAGGGATGTTTTCTTTATTTTCACAAGTACAATTAATTGCTTTTGCTAATATTTTTGCAACGGTTGTTTTCCCCGTTCCGCGTGGTCCACAGAAAAGATAAGCATGAGCAATTTTATTTTGTTTCACTGCATTTTTCAATGTCTTTACAATGTGTTGCTGCCCAGCTAATTCTTCAAAATTTTGTGGTCTATAAGAACGATATAAAGCTTTATATGCCATAGACGCACCCCCTTGTTTGTATTATACAATATCTTTTAATTTTTATATATTATTTTCTTTTTTTCTTGAAATAATCTGTCATGATTTGAGAACATTGATTTTCTAATATACCGCCATAAAATATGGGGGTATGATTAATTTCTGTTTTTCTATATTGTAATAAAATAGATTCAAGACTAATAAAGCGATGATCTGCCGCCCCATAAACTACTTTTCTTAATCTGGCATTGATAATCGCCCCTGTACACATCATACAAGGTTCAAAAGTGACATACATATCACAATCTAATAAATAAGGTGAATTTAAAACCTGACATGCTTGCTGGATAGCTAATATTTCGGCATGTGCTGTGGCATCATGATGACTTTCTTTTAAATTATATGCTGAAGCAATTATTTTTCCGTTTTTAACGATAATTGCTCCTACCGGCACCTCATCTTTTTTATATGCAATTTTTGCTTTTTCCAGAGCTTCGCTCATATAGACTTGATCTATATTCATAATTCTTTCCTCTTTATAATTTAAAAGCCACTACACATAGATAGGGATTCTTAATGCTGCTACCTTCCGGTCCTGACATGGTTCGAATATTTCTATTGTAATGGCATAAATTATTATATCATTGAATTTATCTTCCGTCAATATATATTACTCCTTTTAAGAATACTATTAAAATGTTTCACGTGAAACAAAAAGAAGCAGGATCTCCTACTTCTTCGTTATCTTTTCTTCGCCACCCATATATGGCTGTAATGCTTTTGGAATATTAATACTTCCATCTTCATTCAAATTATTTTCTAAGAATGCAATTAACATACGAGGTGGAGCTACTACTGTATTGTTCAACGTATGAGCAAAATATTTTCCCTCTTTGCCATTAACACGAATTCCTAATCTTCTTGCTTGGGCATCTGTTAAATTTGAACAGCTGCCAACTTCAAAATATTTCTGCTGTCTTGGTGACCATGCTTCAACATCAATACTTTTACATTTTAAATCCGCTAAATCTCCTGAACAGCATTCTAACGTTCTTACAGGGACATCAAGGGATCTAAAGAAATCAACTGTGTTCTGATATAATTTTTCGAACCACATTTTGCTTTCATCTGGATGACATACGACAATCATTTCTTGTTTTTCAAATTGATGTATACGATAGATTCCTCTTTCTTCTATACCATGAGCTCCTTTTTCTTTTCTAAAACATGGAGAATATGATGTGTACGTATAAGGAAGCTTATTTTCATCAAGAATGGTATCAATAAATTTACCAATCATTGAATGTTCACTTGTACCAATTAAATACAGATCTTCTCCTTCAATCTTATACATCATCTCATCCATTTCATTGAAGCTCATAACTCCAGTGACTACATTGCTTCTAATCATATATGGTGGGATTACATAAGTAAATCCTCTATCAATCATAAAATCTCTCGCATAAGATAATATTGCTGAATGTAAACGTGCTACATCTCCCATTAAATAATAGAATCCATTTCCGGCAACCTTTCCGGCACTATCCATATCAATTCCATCTAATGCTTCCATAATTTCTGTATGATATGGAACATCAAATGGTTTCAATGCTGGTTCTCCAAATTTTTCAATTTCAACATTTTCACTATCGTCTTTTCCAATAGGAACAGTATCATCAATAAAGTTAGGAATCTGCATCATCAATTCTTTCAATTTTTTGCTTAATTCATCTTCTTTCACTTCCAACTGTGAAAGTTCATCTGCCATTTCATTTACTTTTTTCTTATTTTCTTCAGCTTTATCTTTTTCACCGTTTCTCATGAACTGTCCAATTTCCTTGCTTAAAGCATTTCTTTGGCTCCTAATTTCACTGGCTCTCGTTAAAGCGGCACGATAATCAATATCTAATTGTAAAGCTTCATCTACAATATGCAGTTTGTGATCTTGAAACTTCTTTTTCATGTTTTCTTTCACACGTTCAGGTTCTGCTCTTAAAATCGCTATATCTATCATAAATAAATCCTCCTTATATAAAATAAAAAACACCTCATCAAGGGACGAATACATCGTGGTGCCACCCTATTTCGTAAGCAATGCTTACCTTTCATTAGATAACGGCTAATACCGGAAATGATTACTTAATTCATCATCCCACTCCTAGGTTGATTTCTATAAAGATCATTACTATTTTGCACCGACCAATAGCTCTCTTTAAATGATTTCTTCATATACTTATCCTAATCTTCGATTTATTTGTATTATACTATAATATTTTTTACAAAACAACCCTTCTTTATACTTTCATTTTAAATTTATTTAAAGATATATTCTTTTGTCTCTTGATTAAATAAAGACCAAAGAACAGGGATAAATTGATTATAATTATACATATCTTCCAGTTCGTTTAAGTCAACTTGTGCTGCCGATACGGTTTCTCCTTTTTGTAATAGAATGTCATTTAAACAAAAATTATAATGTAAAATATAAGAATAATATATATTATTCCCAATAAACCTTTTATCAAATAATTGAAACTGTGATATATCTGCTTCTATTCCTGTTTCTTCCTGCAATTCTCTTTTTGCAGCTTCCAACTGATTTTCTCCAGCAATTACTGCACCTCCGGTACATTCCCAATATGAACCATAAAAATCTTTATTTGGATCACGCTGGGTAATCAATAACTTTTTGTTATAATTTACTGTCCATATAGTCACTATTAATTGATATTCTCCATCAAGCATTTTAATGCCACGATCACATATCTTTCCTGTTCTATTTTCATACTGATTATAAATATCGATTTGTTCCATTGTTTCCTCCAAATGTTTCACGTGAAACATTACTATTCAAATAGTTTCGTTTTCTTTACACGTTTCCATGCTTTTAAGACAAATTGATCTTGACTAACTAATTTTAGGAATTCTTCTTTTGTTACTTATTGGACAGCAACAATCTCCCCCTCTTGCAAACACACATCAGCAAGATCAAAGTTATAGCGGTATACGTATATATCATAAATAGACTGATCCATAAAAGTCCGACCTACCTTTTCAAGATCATTTTTATTCGCTTTTAATCCAGTTTCTTCATATAATTTTCGAACAGCTCCTTCAATGCTGGAATCACCCGCACTCATTGATCCTCCTGTGCATTTCCACAATAAACCAAATGGTTTATCCTTATCTCGCTGTGTAATCAAAATTTCATTTTTATCATTAATTGTCCATATTTCTACCACTAAATGATATTTTTCTTCTTGTAAAGGCAGACCTCTTATTCCTATTTCATTTAATTTATTTCCATTCTGATCATATAAATTCCATTTTCCCATTGGTTTCCTACCCTAATGTTTCACGTGAAACATTAATATAAATAAATTATATCATTTTTTAAATTATTGCAAAACAAAAAATACCTCGTAAGAATTTCTTACAAGGTATTTAATCTTATTCTTCTATTGTTTCTCCTTCATCCTCAGCTTCAGCTTTTTCAACAACTTCAACAGTTGAAACTTTAGATCCATCAGCAACTTTGATTAAACGAACTCCCTGAGTATTACGTCCGGCAGTTTTAACCTGATCCATTGGTAAACGAATAATAATACCTGCATCGGTTATGATCAAAAGATCTTCATCTCCATTAACAGCTCTTAATGAAACAATATTACCATTCTTTTCTGTGGCATTCAAAGTTTTAACCCCTTTACCGCCACGGTTAGATTTACGATATTCATCGATTGGAGACATTTTACCATATCCCTTTTCTGTGACTACCATGATATATTGTCCTTCTTTATCTGTTGTCATACCCACAACATAGCCGCCATCAGTATTAATACCTTTTACTCCGGAAGCAGTACGCCCCATTGGTCGTACTCCACTTTCATCGAAACGTACCAATTTACCATTAGAAGAAGCAATTAAAATTTCATCTTGTCCGCTTGTCATTTTAACTGTTACTAATTCATCATCTTCTTTCAATGTAATGGCAATTTTACCAGATTGACGAATATTTTCAAATTCTTCTACACTGACACGTTTTACTAATCCTTTTTTAGTAGCAAAGAATAAGTACCTTTCAGTAAAGTTTTCTTCTTTGAAATGTTCTCTTGAAATGCTGATCATAGATTTAATTGATTCATCTTTATCAAGATTCAATAGATTAATAACTGGTAATCCTTTAGCAGTACGTCCAAATTCAGGAATCTGATATCCTCTTAAACGATATACTTTACCAAAGTTTGTAAAGAATAACAGATCATCATGTGTTCCCATGTTAATCATTTGGTCAACCACATCGTCATTATTTGTTGCCATTCCTTTGATACCACGCCCTCCTCTATTTTGAGTTTTATAAGTATCTACCGGCTGACGTTTAACATAACCATTTGTTGTCAGTGAAATAATGATATCTTCTACTGGTATCAAGTCTTCATCTTCTAAGTCAAATGTTCCTTGAATAATTTCTGTTCTTCTTGGATCACTGTATTTATCTCTAACTTCTAATAATTCTGTTTCAATAATCGCAATAATTCTTTCAATATTATTTAGTATATCTTGTAAATCTGCAATCACTTCTAATAAATGCTGATATTCGTTTAAGATTTTTTCTCTTTCCAAACCGGCTAAACGCTGCAGCTGCATTTCACGAATAGCTTTCGCTTGTTTATCTGATAAACCAAATTCACTCATTAGGCGTCCTTGGATATCTTCAGTAGTTCTTGAACTGCGAATTAAATTAATAATTGCATCAATATTGTCTAAAGCAATCTTTAATCCTTCTAAGATATGCGCTCTTTCCTGCGCTTTTCTTAATTCAAATTGAGTCCTGCGGCGAATAACTTCTTCTTGATGTTCCAAATAGTTTGTGATAATGTCTTTGATTCCTAAAGTTTTAGGCTCATTGTTAACCAAAGCAATCATATTAACACCAAAAGTTGTTTGTAATGCTGTCAGTTTATATAACTGATTCAATAAGACCTCCGGCTGAACATCTTTTCTTAATTCAATAACAACACGGATTCCTTCACGGTTTGATTCATCACGCAGATCCGTAATCCCTTCGATTCTTTTTTCTCTTACATGTTCAGCAATTTTTTCAATCAGTCTTGCTTTATTAACCTGATAAGGCAATTCATTAACAATAATCGATTTTTTACCATTGCTGCTTTCAACAATATCTGTTTTAGCACGCATAATAACAAGACCGTTTCCTGTTTCATAAGCTTTTTTTATGGCAGATTTTCCTAAAATGTAAGCTCCGGTCGGAAAATCCGGTCCATGCAGATAGTCCTCCATCAATTCTGTAACGGTAATATCAGGATTTTTCGCAACTGCTAAAACTGCATCAATCGCTTCCCCTAAATTATGTGGGGGAATATTGGTTGCCATTCCAACTGCAATCCCGGTTGATCCATTAACAATTAGATTAGGAAATCTTGCTGGCAATACTTCTGGTTCTTGTTCTTCGCCATCATAGTTGGCGATAAAGTTAATCGTTTCTTTATTGATATCACGAACCATTTCCATAGATAATTTTGACATTCTTGCTTCGGTATAACGCTGAGCGGCAGCCCCATCTCCATCGATTGATCCAAAGTTACCATGTCCATCAACTAACATATAGCGATATGAGAAATCCTGTGCCATTCTGACTAAGGCATCATAGATAGAAGAGTCTCCATGAGGATGGTATTTCCCCATAACTTCCCCTACGATACGGGCAGACTTCTTATACGGTTTATCACAATAAGCACCTAATTCATTCATTCCGTATACGATACGTCTTTGTACTGGTTTTAACCCATCGCGAACATCGGGTAAAGCTCTAGCGACAATAACGGACATTGAGTATTCCAAGAATGAACGTTTCATTTCTTGTGTTAATTTAGTTTGCTTTATTCCTCTTTCTTCCATAATTGTTCCTTTCCTTATACATCAAGATTTGTTGCATACTTTGCATTTTCTTGAATGAATTCACGTCTAGGTTCCACTTTTTCCCCCATTAGCATATCAAATATTAGATCAGCTTCCATTGCATCATCTACAGTAATCTGCAATAAAACGCGGCGTTCAGGATCCATGGTTGTCTCCCAAAGCTGTTCGGCATCCATCTCTCCAAGACCTTTGTAACGCTGAATCGTATAACGGGCATTGGGTCCTAATTCTTCTTTTAAACGGTCAAGCTCGTCATCGCTATAACAATAATGTTCTTCTTTTCCCTGCTTTAACAGATATAAAGGAGGCTGAGCGGCATATACAAATCCCTGTTCTACAAGTGGACGTAAATAACGATACAAGAATGTCAGCATTAAAATACGAATATGTCCTCCATCGACATCGGCATCGGTCATGATAACAATTTTATGATAACGTAATTTTGAAACATCGAATTCATCTCCGATTCCGGTTCCAAATGCAGTGATCATTGAACGAATTTCAGCATTAGTCAATATTCTTTCCAATCTTGCCTTTTCAACGTTCAAAATTTTACCACGCAATGGCAAAATTGCCTGCGTATTACGATCACGTCCTAATTTTGCAGAACCCCCTGCTGAATCCCCTTCGACGATAAATACTTCTGAAATTGTTGGATCCTTTGATGTACAGTCTGCTAATTTACCGGGAAGTGAACTGACTTCCAAAGCACTTTTACGACGTGTCATTTCACGCGCACGTTTAGCTGCCATTCTCGCTCTTGAAGCAAGCAACGCTTTTTCTACTACGATCTTAGCCGTATCAGGATTTTCCAATAAGAATTTATCAAGTTCAGAAGATATAATATTGCTGGCAATACGACGCACTTCTGCATTACCTAACTTTGTTTTTGTCTGTCCTTCATACTGCGGATCAGGATGCTTTACAGAAATAATTGAAGTCAATCCCTCACGCACATCGTCTCCAGTTAAATTATCATCATCCTTCTTCATTAATCCCTTTGCTTTCGCATAGTTATTAATGCCTCTTGTTAAGGCTAAACGGAACCCTTCTTCATGAGTTCCACCTTCAATGGTGTTGATATTATTACAGAAAGAATAAATATTTGGTTGGTAGCCGTCATTATACTGCATCGCTACTTCTATTTGAATACCATCCTGCTCATCTTCCATATAAATAATATCATCATGAATCGGTGTTTTGTTTTTATTGATGAAAGCAACATATTCTTTAATTCCACCTTCATAATAATATACGGTTTTCTTTTCTTCATCTTGACGACGATCGATTAAAACAATTCTTAAACCTTTATTTAAGAAGGCCAATTGACGAATACGATCTCTTAAAGTTTCATAATCATAAGTAGTAGATTCTGTAAAAATAGTCGGGTCTGCTTTAAAAATAACTTCTGATCCGGTCTTATCTGTATCACCAATCATTTTTAAATCTTCTACTGCTTTTCCTCCGTTAGCAAACTTCTGATAATAAAGTTTGCCATCACGAGAATTATGAACGTACACTTCCAGCCACTCTGATAAAGCATTTACAACGCTGGCACCAACCCCATGCAATCCACCGGATACTTTATATCCGCCGCCGCCGAATTTACCTCCGGCATGTAAGACAGTAAAAATAGTTTCAACCGTTGATTTTCCGGTTTTCGCATGAATTCCGGTTGGCATCCCACGACCATTGTCCGTAATTTTTACAATATCGTCTTTTTCCAAAATAACATTGATCTCAGTACAATACCCGGCTAATGCTTCATCGATTGCATTATCGACGATTTCCCAAACCAAATGGTGAAGCCCTCTTGTAGATGTAGATCCGATATACATTCCCGGACGTTTACGTACAGCTTCTAATCCTTCTAAGACTTGAATGTCCGATTCATCATAGCTATGTTCTACTTTTTCTTCGCTCATCTATTACTCCTCCTTCAATTTTCCTTCTTCTATTACAAATACACTGGCATTCCTTAATATTTTTTGATCAATATCATCCAGTGAAGTAGTGGTGATAAAAGTCTGAATTTTCTGATTCAAGAGATTTAACAGCATCCCTTTTCGAGATTCATCCAGTTCTGATAACACATCATCCAATAGTAAAACCGGATATTCTCCGATTTCAATGCGTATTAATTCCAGCAACGCAATTTTAATAGCTAACACGATTGTTCGCTGCTGTCCTTGTGAAGCATAATCAAAAGCATCATGATCATTTATAAATATTTTCATGTCATCTTTATGAATGCCATCCTGCGTCATTGTATAACGAATATCACGTTCGATATTTCTTTCATATCGTTTCAATATTGCTTCATACAAGGTATCGAAATCAAGAGCGATAAACGACTTATACTTAAAACGAATATGCTCATGATTGTTTGCTATCTTTTGGTAAACGACTTCTGAAAGAGCCGTTAATTGATTAATGAAATTCAATCTTTTCTTAATAATATCTACCTGCAGTGCGGCTAACTGTTCATTTAGAACTTCTAAATAAGGATCACTTTTACTATTTCTTTCCTTCATCAGCTTTAGAAATTTATTTCTTTCTTTAAGCAAACGATTATATTTTGATAAGTTAAATAAATAAATGGGTGATACCTTGCTTAATTCTAAATCAATAAAACGGCGTCTTTGACCAGGACCTCCCTTGACTAAAAACAGATCATCCGGTGTAAATACAACCACATTTAAATAGCCAACAAATTCACTGGTTTTCATAATATCATTGCCATTAACCTTTGCTCGCTTATTTTGATCATTCAAGATAACTTCCAAGTCTAAATTTCGATGATTGGCTTGAATGGTTCCCTGAATCCTTGCAAATGGCTGATCAAATTGAATCATCTGCTTGGTAATATGCGTGCGAAATGAACGGCAAAGAGATAAAACATAAAAACTTTCAATGAGATTTGTTTTACCTTGAGCATTTTTTCCAATAAAAATATTAATATCATGATCAAAATTTAAATGGAAAGAATCAAAATTACGAAAATGTGTTAATGAAATAGAATTAATTTTCATTATTCAACCATAAAAGATTGATGGTTAAATTCAACTTTATCTCCGGAGCGCAATTTTCTTCCGCGGCGACAGTCGGTTTCCCCATTGACTTTTACTAATCCATCTTGCACAACGATTTTTGCTTCCACACCGCTGCTTACAAGAGAAGCTAATTTCAAAGCTTGACCTAAAGTAATGTATTCATCTCTTATTTTAATGGTTTTCATATTATCCCTCTTTTAATTTCATAATAAGCCAAAGGTATTATATCACATATGTAATAAAAAATCATCATTTTTTGCCGATATAAGGATTTTAAACAAAATTGATACTTAAGTATAAAAATGATGAAAAAGCACGTATAAATGAAAAAAAGTGCTTAATAAGCACTCGTTAAGATAAATTAGGCATAAAAGTGAATCCAGATTAATATGTTCTTACTGGAAGCACAAGCTGAATGATTGATAAATCAGATTTATTCTTTACAACAAATGGTTTCATCTGACCGGTAAAGAAGATAGTGATCTTATTAGAACCAATCGCTCTGACAGCATCTGTTAAATATTTAGCGCTAAATGAAATATTTAAAGGTTCTCCTTCATAGATTGCACTTGTGAGATGTTCTTCAACAGATCCGATTTCCTGAGATGAAGATGAAATTGTTACATTTTCTTTATCCATCGTTAATTTAACAATATTGGCACTTTCACTGGTTAATAGTGATGCTCTGTCAATCGCAGACAATAATTCACGACTATCTGCATTTAATTCATAGTCATAAGACGTTGGAATTAAACGAGAAGTATCAGGGAATGTTCCATCAATTAAACGTGTTTGAATAAAAACATTATCTAAGACGAATAAAATCTTACGATCCGTAATATAAATATCAATGACTTCATCTTTTTCGATGATCTTAGAGATTTCATTTAGACTTTTACCGGGTATTGTAATATTAAAAACTAAGTTATCTTCAACATCGATATATTTTTTGGCTAAGCGATAGCTGTCTGTTGCTGTGCATTCAATAGTATCTACAGAAGATTTAAAGTTAACTCCGGTTAATGTCGGACGAGCTTCTTTATCACTGGTAGCAAAAATGGTTTGATCAATCACGTTCTTTAATAAAACAGAATTAATTTTAAAGTTTTCTCCTGTTTTGTTTAAATCTATTTTTGGATAATCAATTGATTTAATTCCGTTTAGATTAAATTCACTGTTATCTCCTGTAATTTTTGTTAATGAACCGTCAATAATATCAAATGTAACAAATTCAGAATCAATCTTTCTGATGATTTCAGAAATAAAACGTGATGATAGGACAACTGCTCCCTCTTTAACGATTTCTAAAATATTTTCTTTTTCTTCAATAATAGTTTGAATCGTAATATCTGAATCACTACCTGTAAGTATTAATCGACCATCTATGATTTCAAATTTAATTCCGGTTAATACAGGTAATGGACTTTTACTGGAAACCGCTTTTGATACTTTAGATAAAGCATTAAGTAATTCAATTCTTTGTATTCTAAATTGCATCTTTTTTCTCCTCTTTTATATATTTATTTTATATATAAGTCTTTAAATAATAATAATAAGGACTGTGAATAATGTGAATAACTCAAATTATTATCATTTTATCAACTTAAATGATAAATTTTTAGTGTGAATAAAATGTTGATAAAGGTGTGTAAACTAAATTAATATTTTTTTAAGTTCTGAGATCGCAATTTGATAATTTTGATCTGTTTTTTTATTTTCTTCTACTTTATCGCAGGCCTTCATTACTGTTGAATGATCGCGTCCGCCAAATGCTTCACCTATTGATACAAATGAGGCATCTAATAGATCACGAATCAAAAACATTGCCATGTGTCTCGCTAAAGCAATATTAGCCGTTCTTGATTTAGAAATTAATTGCGTCGGCGTTAAGTTATAAAAGTTAGCGACTGTTTTTATAATAGTCTCAGTAGTTAACTGGTCTTTAACTTGATGCACCTGAATATCATCTCTAAATGATTTCAAAGCAAATTTCATATCAATATGATCTACTTTTTCTAAGATAGATTCAAAGATCAAGCGATTAAGTGTCCCCTCTAATTCACGAACATCTTTAGCGAAGTTACTTGCCATATAGCTTAATACTTCTTCATCGATCATATTTGAATTAAAGCTTTGCAGTTCAATCTTTTTTTTCAAGATCGCTAGTGCGGTTTCAAATTCAGGAGTATCAATCCCTACACGCATCCCATAAGAGAAACGGCTGATTAAACGATTTTCTAAGCCATCTAATTCCTGCGGCAAACGGTCACTGGTAATGACAATCTGCTTATTATTGTTTGTCATATTATTAAAGATATGGAAAAATATTTCATTTGATTTTTCTTTCCCAACTAAAAATTGGATGTCATCAATCAACAATAGATCCATAAGCCGGTACTTTTCTTGAAAATAATCAATATTACCGGTTTTAATGCTATCTACATATTCATTAACAAAATCAACCGCAGATAAATATAAGATTTTATATTCGGGATGATATTTTTTGACTTGATTTCCAACAGAATTAATTAAATGTGTTTTTCCTAATCCGGAATTTCCATATATAAATAAGGGATTATATACACTTTTTCCCGGAGATTCACTGACAGCAACGCAGGCAGAATGGGCAATTTTATTCGAGCTTCCGACAACGAATGAATCAAATGTGAAGTTTTCAATTAAACGATCTTCAAAAACAATTTCAGGTTTTTTATCTTCTTCCTGTTCATTATTCATTAATTCTCGTTCATTAATAAATTGAATCGTATAGTTTCCTTCTACAATTCGATTTAATATCTCTTCAATCTCAGTTTTATAGTTTTTTGCCATCATAATATAAAGATCTGAGCTGGTTGTAATCAATGCAATATTGTTTTGTAAAGAAATAAGCGATAGATCACGGAAAATGATAAAAGCTTTATCATCATTTAATGTAATTTTAAAGCTTTCTAGGACTTGTTCCCAAATTTTATCTAAAGAATCCATTTTTTCACCTTCCTTTCTATATTTCTACATTTATAAGTATAATAAAATGTGAATAAAAAATAAAGCAAGAAATCTATTCACATTACTTTTCCACATACTTATTCACATTAAAAAGTATTGATTATATAGGTAAAATATAAGTTTTCCACAAATTTGCATTATTTTAAATGTGAACAACTTTTAATTCACATGTGAACAAATGTGAGTAATGTGGAAAACTATGTCCTGTTTTTAGTTATTCATAGAGTTATTCACAATAAAAAGTATTGAGTTTACAATAATTTTTTTAGTTTTCCACAGATGTGAATAACTCTATTATGAAAAATTGTGTCTTTGTGAATAACTAAAAAGTAGTGAAAAATAGAAGATAATTTTTACTATTTAATTGACTTATTGAATAATATCGTATAAAATGAATGGGCATATGTTATTGTGTATAAAAAGAATATTTTAAAAATCGGAGGTGCAATATATGAAAAGAACATATCAACCAAATAAAAGAAAACATCAAAAAACTCACGGTTTCAGAGCTAGAATGGCTACTGTTGGTGGTAAAAGAGTGCTTGCTCGTCGCCGTCAAAGAGGAAGAAAAGTATTATCAGCTTAATTAAAAAATCCACATTTATGTGGTTTTTTTTCTAAAAAATGAAAAAAGTATATCGAGTTAAGCGCAACGAAGATTTTCAGACAATTATTAAAAAAAAGAATAGTGTTGTTTCCAAACAATTTGTAGTATACTTTAAGAGTAACGAATTTGATCATAGTCGAGTCGGCATTTCAGTAAGTAAAAAATTGGGAAATGCCGTGATTCGAAACAAGATTAAACGTCAAGTCAGAAGTATGGTAGATGCTATTTTTGATATGAATGAGGCAGTAGATTACGTGATAATTGTTCGAAATCAATATTTATACAAGACATTTGACGAAAATAAGCAAGATTTGATGAAATTAAAAAAGAAAACATTATCGAATCGATAGGAGGAAACATGAACTCAAGAAACAAAAAAATACTTAAAGTTTTATCTTTAGTATTTATATTAGTAGTTCTGACCGGATGTACGCAAAACTTAGATGCTAATAACCAATTACTTCCAGGTCGTGCTATCACAAGTGATACACCATGGAGCATACAAGCAGGAATTTTCGATTTCTTATTTGTATTTCCAATCGCTAAATTTATCTTGTTTGTAGAACCTTTTATGGGGGTTGCATTAGGGGTTATCTTAGCAACAGTTATTATTAACTTAATAACTTTACCGTTAATGATTAAATCTCAGATCTCTGCTCAAAAAATGCAGTTGATTCAACCTAAACAAGAAGCAATTCAGAAAAAATATAAAGGACGAAGTGATAAGGCAAGTCAAATGAGAATGTCTGCAGAACTTCAGGCTTTATATAAGAAGAACAATATTAGTATGGGGGCTTCATTCCTACCGTTCTTATCGTTCCCTATCATGATTGCGATGTGGCAGGCAGTACAGCGTATAGAAATTTTATACAGTTACAATTTCTTAGGCTTCAATCTTGGTGAAACACCGATGTCGCATATTTCTGAATGGCCATACATTGTGCTTGTTGTTATATTAGGAATTACTCAATATTTCTCAGTTGAAATCAATCAGATTTTAATGAAGAAACAAAAAGGATATCGTCCTAATGCGGCAATGAAATCAATGAAATACATGAATATCTTCATGATCGTTATGATCGTATACATGTCATTAGTAATGGCTTCAGCAATGTCAATTTATTGGATCACAACATCAGTGATTGCTATTTTAAGAGCGTTATATATCCATTATAATCACACGACTAAAATAGAAGATGATACACCAAGAACTTATTTAGACAAAAAAAATAAAAAGTAGGTGTTCATTATGATTAAAACATATACCGGAAAAACTTTAGAAGAAGCAATGAACAGTGCATGCAGTGATTTAAACTGCATGCAGTCTGATCTTGTTTATGAGGTCACTTTTGAAAAAAAAGGTTTATTTTCAAAGAAAGTAGAAATTAAAGCTTACTGTTTAAATACAGTGATTGAATTTGTAAGAAACTATTTGTTTACAATCTTTACTGATATGGAATTATCATTGATTGAAATTGAAATGAGTTTTGAAAATGATCGTATTAAAGCAAATCTAAATACAGATCACAATCCTTTATTTATCGGTAAAGCCGGAGCAATTTTAAGAGCGATTAATGTAATCGTTAAAAATGCCGTTCAAAATACTTTCAAGAAACGTTATGAAGTAGATGTTGATATTAATCATTATAAAGCGGATCGATATGAGAAAGTTGAAAAGATGGCAAAGCGTTTTGCCAGAAGTGTTCAAAAATCACATGTGGATATGAAATTAGATCCATTGCCGGCAGATGAAAGAAAAGTGATGCATCAGGTCATTTCTCAAATGAACTATGTAAGAACACAAAGTGTTGGTGAAGGAAGAGATCGTTGCTTAACGATCATCTATGATGAAAACAAGAAAGTAAAATAAGCTTAGCTGGAATTATCCAACTAAGCTTTTTCTTTTTATATATTATCGTTTAATAGATTGAGCCATTTTGAAATAAGTATGACGTCTGCCTCTGATTGCGATAGATAAGGTCATAATATTTTCTGGAATAGCGACACCAGACCATCCGGCATCTCCGATATGTTGAATATCAGCTCCGGCACGTTTATTGATTAGGGCGATTTCTCTGATTGTATCGACATCAGCACCTTCTTGGCTGGTTCCGATTGCGGTTAAAGAAAGAGCTCCTTTTTCTTTGATTAAACGGCAGGCATCTGCTACTTCTTTTTCACTAAGACCTTGAACTGTATCAATGGCAGGCATTAAGATCACATCAGCTCCGGCATCAATGAATTCTTCAATGCTTTTTAAATCTACAACAGGTTCATTTACTCCGGCTGCATGCATTTTCCCGGCAATGATTAATCCGGTAAAGTTTTCCTTAGCTACTTTAATCGCTTCAGCGATCGCTTTATTAGTAACTCCGGTACCAGGATTTCCTGTTAAACAGATAAAGTTACATCCCAATTTTTCGGCTGCGATAAATGTTTCTTTGACTGCCTGACGTCCCTTTGAAATTTCAATTCTTGATTCCATCATGTCCGCATTCACATCAACAGGCTCCAAGTTACATCCCACAACACGTCCGATTAATTCTTTTAATAATTTAACCGGTTCATCTGTTTCAGGAAGTCCTCCAATTTGTGGATTTAAAGCATCAAATCCATTTAATAAGATCATGTCTGATCCAAAAGCCGCTGCTACTTCAGCATTTGTAATACCTCCTAATAATGGAGATGTTGCAACTACGGTTTCAGTAATAACAGTTCTGCCTTCACTTGCCATGATTGCCTGTTTCAATTCTTTCCCGTTCATGTTCAGCATTTCACTTGCTTGACAGCTAAGTAATCTTTTCATTTACTTTGTCCTCCTATAATAGTATTTTTTGATTACAACTATTATTGTAGTTTCTAAACGAAGAATTTTCAACATGTAATCTTGCTAATTTAATCGAGCATAATATTTTTGCTTGTTTTCTTCTGTTTCCCCTACCAAGACATCAGGATTCTTTTCTTTAATAATATCTAAAACAGTATTAAATGAACGCATAATCTTTTTTCCGGTTCCCGATGAATTCATAATCTTGTAATTCTTACCATCTGCTGTATAAACAAGCATTGTCAATCCAAAAGTACGGGAAGTAAGTAATTGCTGTTTAAAAATATACACCCATAATATATCTTCATATGCAATAATGCGTTTGATCCCAGCTTTGGTATAGATGTAATGATCAGTACAGCGACAGTCCGGACAATCATAAATTTCTTTATCTGAAGAAGTGTTGGCAAAGCGATATTTTACATCATGAGTTAACTTATTTTTTTGATAATGGCGAACATACAAATATTTAATAAAAACAATTAACAAAATAATTCCGAAAAAAGCAAGTAAATATAACATAATAATCTCCTCTTTTTCATTCATGATATTTTACTTTTTGTTTGTATCGTCTCAAATCTTCTTCACTGTTGCCAATGATACAGCCGGGATTCTTTTCTTTGATAATTTCAAGAAAAATTTCAAAATCTCTGTAATCTTCATTTGCCCCATACATCACTTTATACTCTGTTCCATTTCTACTGTACGCTTTTATCATACGTCCAACATCTTTAGAGGCAATAAAATTATGTTGATAAGGACATATCCATAATACATCTTCATAGCAAAGCACAGCTTTTTTTCCAGTCTTGATAATTAAATAATGCTCAGTACAGCGGCAATCCTTGCAGTCAAATAATAGAGTATCTTCTGGTGTCTTGTAATACTGATAGCGGCTGTCTGTTTTTATTATGCGCATTTGCTTGTATCGCCCCCATAAATAATAAAGAACACACAAAGCAATAATACTTCCAAAAAATATTAATAATTTATCCATTCAGATCATCCTTTCCATTAATAAAGGATACTCTATCTTATGATTTTATCTTAAATTTGCTAGGGTAAAGGGGAAATATCCAATAATTCAGCGGCTTTGGCAAAATCCTCTTCTGTTGGTCGCTCATGTCCCGCAATCTCAATCGCTTTTAACAATAAAGCCAAGACTTCATTAACGCCCGTTTCTAAATTTTTAAAACCAGCCGCAGCCCAATAAAAACAATCTTCATAATATTTTGAATCAATCATACGCTGCTGTTCTAAGGTATAATCATAAGCAATGTATTTTTGAGTAGGCATCCATTCATATTCATTCCATTCTAACAATAAATATTGAGCGCGATTATCCCCAATCACACTGCTTCCAACAGATCCGGGATTCATAATCATTCGATCTTCCTGCTTCAAAATAAAAGGAGTGTGAGTATGTCCAACAATCAAAAGCTTTTCTTCAAATTTTTCAAACCAATTAGATAGTTCCGGATCATCTTTATAAAGTCCCTGATAACAGTTCTCTGGTGAACCATGAGCAATTAAAATAGGATCAGCACCTTCTAACTCAATTCTTTGAGTTAAAGGCATTGTTTTCATAAATTCAATATCGATCGGTCTTAAATGTTTGCATGTATGATATAATG